>JBAUYE010000200.1:0-2313 GCA_049584615.1 Candidatus Sulfotelmatobacter sp. | reverse complement strand
CGCATAACCACAACTGGGAACTCGACCCAGTCACTCGATCCCTGCTCGACACCGATTTCTACAAACTGCTGATGCTGCAATTCATCTGGAAGCATTACCCGAAGACGCACGTCCAGTTCACGCTGTACAACCGCTCTGCCAGCGGTCCCGTCGACACCTTCGCCCACGAAGAACTCATCGAGCAACTCGATCACGCCAGAGAAATGCGCTTCCGCAGGTCTGAACTGGTATGGCTCGCAGGCAACACCTTTTACGGCCGCCGCGGAATTTTCGAGCCCGCCTTCCTCGAATGGCTGGAGCGCGACTTCCGCCTGTCGGACTACGAGCTCTCAGTAAAAGACGGCCGCCTTCATCTATCCTTCGACGGCCTCTGGACCGACACCACCATGTGGGAGCTCTATTCGCTCTCCATCATCAGCGAGCTGCGCACCCGCGCGAATCTGAAAAAGCTGAGCGAGTTCGGTCTCGACATCCTCTATGCCCGAGCGAAGACGAAGCTGTGGAGCAAAATCGAGCGCCTCCGTGGAGTTCCTAATCTCACCGTAGCAGATTTCGGAACCCGCCGTCGTCACAGCTTCCTCTGGCAGGAATACGTGGTCGAAGCCATGGCGGCGAACCTCGGCAGCGGCTTCACCGGAACCTCAAACGCCTTTCTCGCACACAAGCACGATCTTGAAGCCATCGGAACCAACGCGCACGAGATTCCCATGGTGCTCGCCGCACTGGCGCCCCCCAATGATGATGAGGCTCTGAAAGCGTCTCAGTATCAAGTGCTCGAGATGTGGCAGAAAACATACGACGGCGCGCTTCGCATCATGCTCCCCGACACGTTCGGAACCACGCAATTCCTTGAAGGCGCGCCCGACTGGGCCGCCGATTGGACCGGCCAGCGCATCGACAGCAAAGATCCCTACATAGCCGGCGATGAATATATCGCCTGGCTCAGGGCTCGCGGCCGCGATCCGCAGAACAAGCTGATCATCGCCTCCGACGCGCTCGACGTCGACGACATCCTGGGCCTGCATGCCTATTTCGGTGGAACTTTGCGGAATGGAACTACGGTCAGCGATTTTCAAAGCGCCGCCGACTTCGAGGATCGCCGAAAGTGGACTCCCAGCCGCCGCATTCGTTTCAGCGCTGGCTGGGGCACGCTGCTCACCAACGATTTCCGCGACTGCGATCCCAGCGGCAGCAGCGGCTTCGATCCCATAAGCCTGATCAGCAAAGTCTCGAGCGTCGAAGGCCGTCCAGCCGTCAAGCTTTCCGATAATTACGCGAAGGCGCTCGGCCCGCCTGTGGAAATCGAACGCTATCGCCGAGTGTTCGGGACCGTCGGAGTCAGCAACGTGCCTGTGATCGCGTAACGTATTGACCTGCAATGAGTTATCGACGCTGGCGAAGTCTGCCGTTTTCTCTTTAGTAATAGCACGACGGAGCCATATACGAGTTTGCCCCTCTACGCTACTCTGTTCTTGAGCAGCACTTGGGGGAGGGCTGATCAACAGACGTCCCAAGACTCTAACCGAGTCTGGGACGTTTTGTTTTGCGCCGAAATCAGGTCAGGATACCGGGCAATATCCGCGAAGCAGAAATTCAGAGAATGTGTGCGATACTTCCCTCCTCAGAAAATACTCGCGGGGAAGCAATGTCCCGGTTGTGCTCTCGCAGTGCGTCGTTGTTCGTCCTGGCGATCGCGGCATTCATGGGCGGATGTTCGAGTTCGTCGTCACCGCCCATTTCGGTGACCCTGTCCCCTTCCTCTCCGCAGGCAATTGATCAGAGCCAGACCCTCGCGATCAAAGCAACCGTGACCAATGACTCGTCTTCTAGAGGGGTCTCATGGGCGCTGACCGGCCCGGGCTCTCTCAGCAATTCGACCGGATCATCGGTCACCTATACCTCTCCCACAACCAGTATCACCAGCGCGCAAATGGTGACCGTCATGGCCACGTCCGCTGCGGACCCAGCGAAGAATGCGTCGCTGCAGATCACCGTGAACCCATACCCGCAGATTCCATTTCAGACGCTCGCGAGCGGATCCGTAGGCACGGCGTACAGTCAAGCCATCGCGTTCACCGGCGGCACTCTTCCGTTTCAATGGAGCGTATACGACGGGCCCATTCTCACCGGATATGAGGTGGGCGGAGCGGTACCGGATGGACTGGAACTCAATCCCGAAACCGGAGTGATCAGCGGTACGCCGACTGGCGGCGGAACCTGGTATTTCGAGGCCACGGTAACGGATGCAACCGGAGCGTTCGGGTTCAACCCTTTGAGTATCCAAATTAATTCGACAGCCGCGCCGGGAAATCC
>JBAUYE010000199.1:0-1814 GCA_049584615.1 Candidatus Sulfotelmatobacter sp. | reverse complement strand
ACACGCAGGGCGATGGTGCGGGGGTTGTCGGCGGCAAGGACGGCCAGGGGCTGGCGTTGCCGTTCTTCATGCTGCGGATCCGCATTCCGAACGGCCTGCTGCGATCGGACCAATTAAGAGCAATTGCCGGCCTGACCAGCCGCTACGCCCGCGGCGTCGCCGATCTTACAGTGCGGCAGAACATTCAGCTGCACTGGGTTACGATCGAGGCTCTTCCAGAGGTGCTCGAGGAACTGTGGCGCGTCGGCCTGAACACGATGGGCGCCTGCGGTGATGTTACGCGAAATATTACCGGCTGCCCGGTCGCCGGCGTGGATGCGGACGAGATCTGCGATGCGTCTGCACTGGCGCTGGAAGCGGATCGAATGCTGGCTGGCAACGCCGAGTTCTACAATCTGCCCCGCAAGTTCAAGATTTCTATCACGGGATGCCGGGTGTGGTGCCCCTACCCGGAGATCAACGACGTCGGTCTGACTGCGACCCAGCGCGTGGTCCGTGGAACGCCGGAGATTGGTTTCGGTCTGCGAGTGGGCGGCGGACTTTCTACCGAGCCCTACCTGGGTGCGCCGCTGAATGCCTTCGTGCGCTGGAAGCAGGTTTTGCCGGTGATAAAGGGAATCGCCGAGCTATTTCGCGACTCCGATCAGCTGCGCGAACACCGCGAGCGGGCGCGACTCAAGTTTCTTTTCCTGCGGCATGGCTGGACGATGCATGACTTCCAACAAGAACTGGAGCGACGCATCGGGTTTCAACTCGATCCCGCCGAACCCGAGCAGCCGCCGGCAGACGTCTACCGCGATCACATCGGGATTCATGCGCAGAAACAGCCGGGCCTCTGCTATGTAGGGGCCACGGTTCTGCGCGGCCGGATCACTCCCGAACAGATGCACACGGCGGCCGATCTGGCCGACCGTTTCGCGAACGGCGAACTGCGCACAACCAACATGCAGAACCTGCTGATCGTGAATGTGCCCCGGCTGCACGCAGACGATTTAGCAAAAGAACTAGGTGCGATCGGTTTGCCTGTGGCCGGGTCACCGTTCCGGCGCGGAGTCATTGCCTGCAGCGGGACGGAGTTCTGCAAGTTGGCTATCACCGAGACGAAAAGTTTTTCGCGCTGGCTGGTAGAAGAGTTGGAAGAACGCCTGCCTGGATTTGATCAGCACCTGAAACTGCACGTCACCGGTTGCCCCAACAGCTGCGGACAACACTGGATTGCTGACATTGGAATCGAAGGCAAAAAGATCAAAGTCAACGGCCACATGATGGACGCCTACTACTTCTGCTTGGGCGGTGCACTGGGCTTGAATCAGGCGATTGCGAGGCCGGTGGGATTTCGCTGTGTGGCGACCGAGGTCCCGGAAGCCATCGAACGCCTGCTGCGCCGCTATCTCGCCGATGGCAGGCCAGGGGAGAATCTGCGACGTTTTTTTGCTCGCCATAGCGACACGGACTTGCGGAATTTCCTGGCGGGAGAATTTGTAGAAGCGGTTGCCCGTGATCTGCCTGAGGGACGCGCGCCAAGCAGCGTGGAAGGCTAACAAAGATTATGAGCAGCCTGTTTCCCATGTTCGTAAAACTCGAAGGCAAACGTTGCCTCGTGGTTGGAGCCGGCAGGGTCGGCGAACCCAAGATCGGCGGACTTATCGAGACCGGCGCACGCGTCCAGGTGGTTGCTCTGGGGGCCTCCGAGGCCGTGCATCAGTGGGCAGGGGCCGGGAAGATCACTCTGGAAATCCGCAGCTTTGCTCCGGGCGATCTCGATGGAACATTCCTCGCGATCGTCGCCACCGCGTCCCGCGATTTGAATAGTT
>JBAUYE010000198.1:0-10094 GCA_049584615.1 Candidatus Sulfotelmatobacter sp. | reverse complement strand
CGCAGCGGATACTTGGCAGCGGAAGCGCTGGCGCGCTCCGCCGGAGCAGAGCGCTCCTTCATGGTTCCCGATCTGCGCTCGACCGGCCTGATGCGTCTGTTCGGAAAGTGAGCGTTCCCCTCTACAGTCGCGAATCTGATCCATGGTGTAAAAAAAAGGCCCCACCCTCCGCCCGCACGGCGCGAAGAATGAGGCAGCCAGGACGAAGGAATTTACATCCCGCTCTGAAACACCAAGGCTTCCTTGTCGCGACGGAAGTCGATCTCGTTCAGCGTATTATTCGCCGAGTCTGTCTGGATCGCGTCTGCCGTTACCTGGCTGTCGTTTGTCTTCAAGGTTCCTGGCACGGTCGCTACAGCCTTGCCATGGCTCAGGAAGGTTACTTGTACTTCGGGGCCAGCCCCTTGCCACTCCACTTTGTAGCTCCCAGCTTCGAGTTGCTTGCCCCCGACCTGCACCGTGTTGGGGATATCTACAGAATGCTGATTCTTCTCGCGTGCGAACGCGCTCAGCGGAGCCAGCACGGCGAGAATCGACAAAAATGCCACATAGTTTGGAAGTTTCATGAACAAGTCTCCTCAAGAATAGAATTTAGAAACAGCCTTATGGTTGTTAGGGTTACGAGACGGTCAGTTCGGAAACTGAACTCGTCCCTAATACAGATGCGCAGCCGGGCAGGAAGATGCAGCGAGTAACGATGCGGAGCGGATGTTGAAAGCAAAGTTTTGTAAACGCGCGCGTCTGCGCGAAGCATTGCCGCTAGACATTCGTTCGCGCGGGCCCGGCTCCCCAGCGGGTTCGCCCTTCGGAAAGTGCGCGAAGGACGGAGCACCTACCGTGTTGGCGATGGCGGCAAAGTCAGCCGCGCATCACCTGGCTCTCACTTCGTAAAAATGCCGTGATCTTGGTCGTATTGGTTCTCGACCTTTTCAGCCTCACCCGCCATTTCATCTGCATCTTTCTCCAACCGCTCGTTGATGGCGGCTTCGTCAGAGCGACGTTCGTTTGATGGCTGTTGCGTTGAACCTGTTGAATCCTTCTTGATATCCGGCATAGTGCACCTCTCGCTTGATTATAAACAATTGACCGCTGGCGGGTGGGCGCCGATAGGAGAAATGTTAGCCCGCCAGCAATGCGACACCCGCGGCCACAAGACCGGCCGCAATCCACCGCCGCCGATCGACTTTCTCATGCAAAAACATTTTCGCAGCGATGGCGTTTCCGATGAAGGTGAGGGAAGCGGCGGCAGGTGCGACCAGGCTCACGTCCCCCCAGGAGAGCGCGAACAGTAAGCTGAAGAAGGCCGCAGCCATGGCGGTGACGCCGAAAAGAAAGTTGGGATTCCCTAGCGTCCGCCCGATCACGACACCGAGGCCGGCTCGCCGCCACAAAGCGCCGACGTCCCCGACTTGCTTCATGGCTCGGGCGAGCAACACGTCGCCGATCACGGAGGCAAATACGATCGCGAGGATCGCGCTCCACGTGTAGATGCCCTTCATGATTTAACTCCACCGGCGGCTACGGCAGCCTGCGCTTCGTCCGCAGGTTTCGTATGAGGATGCTTCGTAAGTTCCGGGCCGCCGGCAATAAATCCCACTCCTCCCGTGATCAAAGCAATTCCCAGCCAGCGCAGCGGACTGACGTGCTCGTGCAGCACAAATCTGGCGACCAGGGCGAGCAGCACATAGCCAAACGAGGTTGCCGGCAGAACGTAAGTGAGATCGGCCCAGGAGAGCGCCGTCATATAGGTGGCAAAAAACGCAAGCAGAAGCAGAATGCCGACCGCGACCCAGGGATTGAGCACAGCAAAGATCACACCCTGCAGGTGATTCAGGGAGATGTTGCCGGTCTGCTTCATTCCGTGCGAAAGCATGGAATCTCCGGCCGCGGCGAAGACCGTGACTCCGGCCAGCACAAGATACTTGCGAAAGGTCACTGGAAGTCTGGGGAGCGAATTCTAAAATCTTTCACCACAGAGACACAGAGACACAGAGTCACAGAGGAAGAAGAAAGAAGAGAAAGAAGACAATAAAAGGATTTCTCTGTGGCTCTGTGCCTCTGTGGTGAAAAGCCGTTCCGAGTTACCGATCAGGCCTTGGCGAGTTCGGCTGCAGCCTCTTCGCCATGCTGCTTGACCAGCTTGTTCCGCGCCGCACGCAGCTTCAGGAAGGTCTTGGCTTCCTTGTAAAGGCGTTTACGGTCGTTGCTATCAAAAGCGGCCTTCCTCAGGATGCGGAACACCGCCTTGGGCCGGAAATAATACTCATCGTAAAAGCGATGCACGGCGGAAAGAATTTCATCGGCCGGCAGTCCGGGATACTGGATGTGCGCCAACTGGTGGCCGCCTTCGTCGACCATCTTGTTGTCGCCAACCATGAATCCGTTCTTCACTGCGTAGTCGTAAAGTTCGGTTCCGGGATAGGCGTGGGCCACAGAAACCTGAATGGTTTCGACATCCAGCTCTTTGGCGAAGGCAATGGTGGTGTTGATGCTCTCGTGAGTCTCGCCGGGCAGCCCCATGATGAAATCGCCGTGGATGACCAAGCCCAGCTTGTGACAGTCTTTGGTGAACTGGCGCGCACGTTCGACGGTGGCGCCTTTCTTGATGTTCTTCAGAATCTGCGGATCGCCGGATTCGTAACCGACGATGAGCAGCCGGCACCCGGCTTCCTTCATGGCTTTCAGGGTTTCGAAGTCGGTCGTGACGCGCGAAGTACAGGACCACGTCAGTCCCAGCGGCTTCAGCTTGGCGCACAGCTCGATGGTCCGCGCCTTCTGGATGTTGAAAGTATCGTCGTCGAAAAAGAATTCCTTCACTTCCGGCCAGTATTGCTTGACCTTTGCCATTTCCGCAGCCACGTCGTCGGTGGAGCGCTTGCGCCAGGGATGTCCGCTCAAAGTCTGCGGCCACAGGCAGAAGGTGCATTGCGCCGGACAGCCGCGCGTGGTGTAAAGAGAGACGTAGGGGTTTAGCAAGAACGGCACGTTGTAACGGGTCACATCAAGATCGCGTTTGTAAATGTCGGTGACGTGCGGAAGCGCATCCAGATCCTGGATCTGCGGCGCGTCCGGATTGTGCACGACCTCGCCGTTTTTCAGGAAGGAAATGCCGGGAATGTCTTCCAGCGGCTTGCCTTTGGCGTAGTCAACCACGGCGTAATCGAACTCCTTGCGAGCGACGAAATCGATCGCCGGACAATCCCTCAGAGACTTCTCCGGCAGCACGCTCACGTGCGGTCCAACGAAAGCAATCTTGATCTTTGGATTGCCAGCCTTAATGGCGTGGGCCAGGCCAATGTCGCCAGGAAAGCCGGGGGTCGAGGTGAACAGAACAAGAAACTCGTAGTCCTTGGCAATCTCAATGGTCTGCTCAGCCGAAATATAGTGCGGAGGCGCATCCAGCAAGCGCGCTCCCTCGATCATGCCGGCAGGATAAGCCAGCCACACGGGGTACCAGTATGATTCGATCTCGCGGGTGGCGGGCCAACGGGAGCCGGCGCCTCCGTCGAAGTTCTCAAAAGAAGGCGGATTCAGGAACAGGGTTTTAAGAGGCATATTGGGTGAGCCTTAATTTTATCATCCGAAGGCGGCTTATGTGTTGAAAAACCAGTGTTTATGCAGGTTCGTCGTCGAATGCCGGGTTTGATGCAGCGAATGGACGAAAAGAGGCATCGGCGAACTATTTGCCGCCGAGGGCCCAGTGTTCCAGATCTCCATTAGCTCGCATCAGCGCGACCTGACTGCGTTCCAGCTCGAAAGTGACATCTTGTAGAGTGATCATACGTTCGCTTGCCTGAGCCTGGGCATCGTCGAGATCGTGGAGATTGGCGGTGCCGGAGTCCATGCGAGTTCGGGTAGCTTCGATACTTTTCTGGGCGATCTCGTACTCCAGTTCCGCCACGTCGCGGGCGGCTTGCATCTGCGTGACGGAGCGCTGCAGGCGCAGGGTTTCCTCGGATACTTTGTTGCGGGCAGCTTCCGCCTGCGTGGTGGCTTTGCGCGCTTCCGATTCTGCCTCTTTAACTCGCTCGTGCTGGGCATAGTTGAAGAAAGGGAAGTGGATGGACACACCGACGGTGGCGTTGTTTGGCTGGGTGTGAAGGTAGACTTCCTCGTAGTTGTTGAAGTCGGCAAGCAATGCGTATTGGGCGGCAAAGTCTACGCTGGGCCATAACGACTTGTGTTCCGCCTTGGCCCGCAAGTATTGCGCGCGCGCATGTTCGACGGCGGCCTGAACTACTGGGCTCCCTTCCTCGGCCTTGGACAAGGAATCCGCTTCAACCTTTGGCGTGGGAAGCGCCGGCACCGAGTCTGGATCGATTTCGATGGACGCAGTCGGCAGCCCGGTGAGCTTGGAAAGATGCTCGCGGAGAACGTCGGCTGCGCCGGAAGCCTCAGCCGTGCGCAAGCGGAGACGGGCCACTGCCAAGCGGGCTTTGCTGCCATCCATTTCGCTATCGATACCCTCCTTGACGCGTTGTGCGACAGCTACTTGTGTCTGCTCTGCGGCGGCCATGGTTTCGCGCAGGTGGCTCAAACGCTGCTCCCATTTCGCCAGTTCGGCATAGCTCAGCACAGTGTCCTGAATGACCTGATTGCGCTGGTCTCTGGTTTGCAGGGTGCTGACCACAATGTCCGACTGCGCGGCGCGAATGAAATCCTTCAATGCGGGATTGATAAGGGCGGACTGGGCGTTCACGTTGAACAGCGAAGGGGCGGAGCCTTCGAGGCTGAGGGGAAAACCGTCGGACCAGCCGATTCCGGCTCCCGCATTGAGCTGTGGAATGTAGCTATTGCGGAGTTCGCGGTAGGCGGCGGCGGCATGCTGTTGGTCGTCGGCCGCGATGCTCATGCCGGTGGCGTGCTTCAGCGCGAGTTCGACGGCCTGGTGGAGCGTGACCGGCTCGGCCAGCAGGGAAGCGGGCAAACAGATGAGCATCGCCAGTAAGAGTATATGAATGCGCGCGCTACTCCATGATTGGCTACTCCATGATTGGCCACTTCGGGATTGGCTAGTTCCTGATTGGATTGTCATTGTTATAGTTCTCCGCGTTCTTGTCTTCACCCTCGTGGAACTCGCTTGCATAGTAGCTGGGAAGATTCTACGGACAATCTGATGCGAGAGAAATGATAAGCGTGAGTCGGTCCGCGGGCTGCGTGATCATTCGCGGGTCTCCTCCAGTATGCCCAAGTGCGGAATCGACGGACTCCGCTCCAGGTTTATCGAACTCGCGCCAAAGACGCGACTACGCTGCTTTTGCTAACTTGCGCAGTGATCGTAAGTACCGTAGGGCAGAACTTGAGCCTGGGGATTACTGTCAGAACTTAAGTAACATTGACCGAACTCCGTCCAGTTGTAATGCTGGTTGTAATGGCAAATAAGTCCGAGAAGGCCAACCGGCATACTCGCCCGCCACGCATCCGTGTCCCTAACAACGAGCGGGCCCTGTTCACTGTGGATGCCAAGAAACATGTTGGAGTGATCCGCCGGCTCTCGCTCACGGGAGGTTCCGCCGTTCTTACCAACGGTCCAATTCCCGAGGGAATGATGGGGGAAATGGATTTAGGCACCGTGTTCGGCAAGGTGACGGCGCAAATCGAATTCATGCATTGCGGAGCGGATGGGATACCACTAGCGCAAGCATTTCGCTTCATTGACATGGACGAAATAAGTTCCAAACGATTCAGTGCGGCCGCCAAGCAAATGGAAAAAGCGGGATTCAGCGATGCCGAAGAAAAAGGAAATCCGCTCGGCAATCTGGCATCTCAGACTTTGAGCAAACTCCGCAGCAGTATCGGCAACCTTTCGGGCAGGATCACTCCCGGAAGCACTGACAAATCCTAGCCCCGAAATTGTATTTGCCTAACAGTCCTTATCCTGAGTTTGAGCCTCCCGACACAAGCAATCCGGTTCCAGCTAGCGAGTTACGCGCTTCAGGGCATCCTGGGCTGGGCGGAAGCTGTGAGCCATGGCGAGCGCCCTCCGATACTCTTCGGCGGCGGCCGGAACCTCGCCCTGTTTCTCGAGCAATTCGCCGAGTAAGTAATGCGCTTTGAAGACCGGCGCTTCCTCAGCCGTGTTGGAAGAGGCAAGATAAATCCGCAAGAGCTGAACAGCTAGAGGATAATCACGATCGGCACGAAGTAACATGCTGGCGCCATCGACAAACGCTCCGGGATGATCGATGCGGCTGGACTCCATGCTGTGGAGGGCCTGCCCCATCTCCTCGAAGCGGTTGGCGTGGCGATAGAATCCGGCAAGATTGAGCCAGGCGCGAGCGCCGCCCTGACTCGCAGTGACGGCGGCGCGGAATTCCTGCTCGGCCACGGCCGGTTCTTTCTCTCTCTCGGCGATGCGTCCCCTGACCCAGTGCGCCATGGACGGATTGAGCGGGATGAGCAGTTCGGCCTGGGCGCGCGCTTTATCTTTGCCGCCGCCGACGATTCCGGGAGCTTCCAGATAAAACTCAGCGAGGTCGGTGCGAGCCTCCCAACTGTTGGGAGAGAGTTCGACCGCTCGTTCGAATTCCGAGCGAACCTGTCCCGCCAGTCCTGCCGCCTTGAGAAAACCGGCGCGGTCGGCTTTCTCGCCGTAGATACGGCCCAGCCAGAGGTGATAAAGACCGTTGTCGGGAGCCATGGTGACGGCCTTTTCGCAAGCGGGGATGCCGGCGTCCCAATCTTCGAGTTCGAAATGGGCGCGGCACAGCAGGTTGTAGGCCTCCGCAGTGGGAGCAGTGCGGATCTGCTGCTCCAGGATTTGCATAGCCTGATCGACGCGGCCAGCGGCGAGAAGGTCTTCAGGCGTTTCGGCCGCGAGAGAACAGGGGATGAGACTGAGCAATGACAAGAGCACGACCAGGAGGCGAGTCTTCAGCGAGATCTTAAAATCAGGTTCCCTTCGGCGTCGCTCAGGGCAAGCCTCACTGGGCTTGTTGCCCGGTTCGGAATGACAAAAGTCGTCGCCTGGATGACGATCGTGATCGATCCACTGCATGGGCTAGGGGACCACTCTCACGCGGGCGCCGTCGACTAAGGGCTTGTTGGCATCGGCCGAGGACAGCGCTACTACGGCATTCTCGGGAAGGCCGCCCGTGATCTCCACCTGGGTAAGGTTCTGCAGGGAGACTTCCACTTCGCGCCGCTTCAGTTCGCCGTCGAGAACCTGGTAAACGTAAGGCTTGGTGTCGTCCATCCGCACGGCTTCGCGCAGCAGCGTGAGCACGCCGCTGTGCTCGGCGGTGATGACGGTCACTCCGACATTGACGTTCGGCAACAGGCGCAGATCATGGTTGTCGAGCGTGCAGGTCACTTCGCCCACGTTGCGGGCGCCGCGAAGTTTCACGGTGGCAGGGACAGTGCTCACAGTGCCGTTCCAGATGCGGCCGGGCAAGGCATCCCACGTGACTTCGATTTTCTCTCCCGCGGCGAGGCGGCCAATGTCAGGTTCGTCGACGAAAGCGCGCACCAGCATGTGCGAAAGATCGCCTTCCTGCAAGAGCAGATCTCCAGTTTGCACGTATGCGCCTTGTTTGATGGGCAGTGCGTAAACTATGCCGTCGAAAGGAGCGCGCACACTGGATTTGCGGAGAGCATCTTCGGCGGCGTCGTAGGCGGCCTCGGCTTCCGCTCCCAGAGCCTGAACCCTGGCAACCTCGGGTCGCGAGTAGCGGTCTTTCTTTTTTTGCTCGAGCAGAGTGGCGTCAGCTTGGGCCTGCCGCAACGCGTCTTCAGCCTGCTTGACCTCGCCGGCCGAAGCTGCGCCCTGTTGCTGGAGGCGGCGAAGAGCGTCCAGATTTCGCTGCGCGGCGTCACGCGCGCTACGGGCTTTGACCAGTTGGGTATCGAGCGTGAGGATTTCTTCACGGGTACCACCGGTATCGACGTCAGCCTCGTCAGCCTGCGCCGCTTTGATCTGGGCCTGGGCGCGGGCGGCTTGGCTGCGCAGGTCGGCATCGTCGAGCTGCAGAAGCAGTTGACCCTGGCGAACGTGGTCGCCTTCTGTTACGAACAAATGTTTCACCGTGGTGGCGACTGGGGAGTGCGCCTCGAAGTTGCGGATGGGTTCGATTTTCCCGTTGGTGGAGATCAGGCTCCGGATCGGTCCCCGTCCGACCGTGGTGGTGCGGACCCGCAAGGGCCCGGGACGGGTGAATACCGGAATGACGGCGAGCGCAACAGCGATAGCTCCGAGACTGAGCCAGGTGCGGCGCTTGCTCGCGGGACGTCCGTTCGAATTGTGGTTGGTTCCTGCCAACTCGTTATCTTTTAGGCTGCGGCGGGCACAACTGCAAGGATTAATTTACCACTCGCACCGCCGCGAAAGAATGCCCTCTGGCCCGTGCCGTTGCATGGTTAGATGCGGGCTGGGCAGGGTGGATGCGAGACTGGTCAGGTTGGAACGTTCTGTAGATGCGGGCTTGACACGCGCGCCCATGCTTTCAGACGCTACAATGCTTCCATGCCGAAACCGCGCCGCTACACGCCCGAGCACGCTGCTGCCGGGTTGAACGCCAAGTTTCCTGAGATTGAAACCTGGCCCAATCAGTTTCCGGGCTATGAGATCGTGATCGACGATCCGGAGTTCACCTCCGTCTGTCCGAAGACCGGGCTGCCAGATTTTGGCGTTATCACCCTGCGTTACCAGCCCGATAAGGTCTGTCTCGAACTGAAGTCGTACAAAGAATATCTGCACCATTACCGCAACCTGGGGATCTTTCAAGAAAACGTCGTGAACCGCGTGCTGGAGGACGTGGCCCGGTGGGCCAAGCCGGTGTGGGCCGAGGTGAAGGGAGAATTTCGTCCGCGGGGCGGGATCTCGACGACGGTCGTGGCGCGGTGGCCGCGGGCGAAGAAGGGGTAGTAGGCGACTTTGATTTTGGGTAGTGCCTCAGTTTGAAGGCCACCACCAGCGAAGCGCTGCCCCTACCAGAAACGCATAGCTTAGTAGAAGGCGAGGTTATGAAAAAGGCCATTACGTTCCTGTTCGTAGTTCTTGACGGTACATGGGCTTTGATGGCTTACATGCTTTATAGAAGCGGAGTTCGTCCCACACTCATTGTCACTGTGGTAGCAATTGGGGTGTTGGTCGGAAATGTGGCACTCTACGCTGGCGTTTGGCTCGCAAAGAAGTTGCTTCGCAAAAGCGGTTAATTTCACCCTGAGGCACTACCTGATTTTGAGATGACTGGCGAGCGTGGCATAGTTGGAGTCACGCGGAAAGCGCTCTCGTAAGCTGAACCGGTCTGGAGACATAACCAAGGCGGATGGTCTGACGGATCGGCTGTGGAGCGTAGAAGATTTTCTTGCCCCCGCAAGCCTACGAGCAGCGGCGGGCGGAAAGGGCGGCGTAAATCATGAGCACCGTGAGTCTAGTTATCTTCATTGGAAGTGCAATGATGCTGTTTGGGACGTCCAACTTCCTTCCCAATGCAGATCCCTCAATGCATGGCCCGCTAAGGCGGCTGCTTATGCAAGCCGTAGTTTCGCTGGCTGTGTTGGGTGCGTCTCTCTTTATCATTTTTACGCGCGGATTCAGCCCAGACAGTAAACGCTGGGCCTACGGTTCGGTGGGGATGGTCGTCGGTTACTGGTTGAAGCCGAGCAGCCCACTGCCGCAAAAGCAGTAGGCAGGAAGAAAAGAAATCGTCACCGCGTGCGTGGTCTGCGCCGTTGAGGAGCAAACATACGCGGATCGTAGCTTAACGGCTCGACTCCACGCACAACCACTCGGCGGAAGTCGTGATGCCGCGGATTCAGCAGCCCGTTATTTTCATGCGGAGCCAGGGCCGAGGGCACAACCAGCACGCAGTGTTTGGCCTCCGCTGCAAATTCATCTCCGATGTGGGCAAGTTCGGCGGGCGCGGGGGAGTTTCGCCACGAAGATGGAAGATCATCGACTGCGACGACTTTGGCCGGCAGATCGCTCGGAAGTTCAGCCGTGACCAGAACCAGATCCGGCGGAGCGTCGTCGGGATCGAGATGAACGAAATATTCGAGCATCGCCAGAGATTGGTGCTCGGAGGTGTACGCGAGACGAGTTCCCGGACTCGACCAGCGCCCGCCGTAAAGATAAGCACCTTCACCATCCAGCG
>JBAUYE010000197.1:0-8828 GCA_049584615.1 Candidatus Sulfotelmatobacter sp. | reverse complement strand
TTTCCTTGTTCCGGATGCGCGCCAGTTCGTCGTCGTCGAGCTCACTCACCAACTGGCTGTTGAGCCAGTATTCGCCTTTGGTGGGCGTGTCCAGGCAGCCGATCAGGTTCATCAGCGTCGACTTACCGGAGCCCGAGGGTCCCATGATGGCAACATATTCTCCGCGCTCGATGCGGAGGTTAACCCCACGCAAGGCGTGCACTTGCTGCTCCGAGCCCATGTCATAGGTCTTCCAGAGATCCTCGGCCGCGATCATGCAGGACTGCGGCGGTGGCACTGAAACGGCATTGGTGGGCATGCTGATTACTTCTGCGGCTGCCATATTTTTCTCCTGCTCCGGTGCCACTGGGTTCTCCGAGATTAGATTCGACTCCGAGAGCTCCGTTTTTGTTCGAGACCCGCACAGGCTTCTCCATTGGACGGATGAAGCTGGCGAAGGTTATGTTTCGTCTTCCTTCTTCGGGGCCGAGTTATCGATTTTCACGCTGCTCCCGGAACGGAGCGTACGCAAAACCTTGTAACTGCCGGTAATAACCTCGTCCCCCTCGTGCAAGCCATCGAGTACTTCAATGTCGCTCGTCCCGGCGATGCCGGTGGTGACGGGCACGAACTCCGCCTTCTTGTTGCGAATGACGAAGACGCCCTGCACATCTTGTTTCTGGTCTTTGCTATTACTCTTGTCCTTGGATGCAACTTCCTTGGGTGCGGGACCCGCGGCATGAACTGAGCCCGGCGCGGACTTCTCCTGCTCCAACTGGGCCTTGGTGCGCACAGAGAGCGCCTGGATCGGAACTGTCAGGGCGTTGCTGCGGGCGGCGGTGGTGATCTTGGCGGTGGTCGACAGACCCGGACGGAGATCTGCCGGAGGATCGATAACCGTCACCACTACTTTGAAGTCTTTGGCTTCTTCGCTGGCTGTGGCTTGTTGGGAAGTGGCTACGCCGGTGGAGCGCACAATGGCGTTATCCCCAATTTCTGAGACCGTGCCGTGGAAAACCTTATTGGGAATTGCGTCGATCGTCACCTCAGCGGGCTGGCCGAGGTGCACGTTCACGATGTCCGTTTCATCCACCTTCACTTCGGCGGTGATTACTGACATGTCGGCGAGTGTAAGCAACGTGCTGCCGAGAGCATTTTGAATGCCGATGACTACCGACTCGCCTTCCCGCACCGGCAAGTTGGTGACAACTCCGTCGTAAGGAGCGGCGTAGGTGGTCTTGCGCAGAACATCGGTGACCCGGGTGAGATTGGCGCGCGCCTGGGAGACGTGCCCGTCCGCGGAGTCTTTTTGCGCCTTCGCCTGGGCGACTCGCGCCTTGGCCTGTACCAGCCCGGCATCCGCGGTGGCCCAGGCGTTCTGGCGGCTGTCGAAATCAGATTTGGCGATCAGCCCATCCTTAAACAAATTTTGCGCGCGATCCCAATCCAGTTTGTTGCGCTCGTAGTCAGCCTGGGCACGCAGAAGGTCGGCGTCCGATGTCCTCAGGGCGGCATCGGCGGCGATGGCATCCGTTTCCGCGGCTTCGACCGACGCTTCGTTAGCGCTCACGTCCGCCGAGGACTGCACGTTTTCCAGTTGCGCCAGCAATTGACCCTTCTTTACGTGATCCCCTTCCTTAACGTACAGGTGGGTGATCTTGCCATAAGCATTCGCGCCGATGTTGACGTATGTTTTCGGCTTGATTTCACCCGATGCGCTCACTACCGAGGATAAGTCCTCCCGTTGGACCTTCCCAGTCTGCACCGTGACCACATTCTTGCCGCTCTGATGAACCGTGAAACCAACGATGGCGGCCAATACGACCACCACGCCGACGCCAATCGCGATTTTCTTCCAAGCTTTCATGGCTTCCGTCACGGTTCGAGGCTTCCGCTAACCGGTTCGCAAGGGTGACGGGCACACATTCTGGGATACGATCCTGCAGGCAGGAAAGTTCCAAACTGGAGAATAGAGTACCTAGACCCTGAGGACCCGAGAGCAGGGGTTGCCGGAACGCACGATTGTAGCAACCTAAAATTATAGCTTGGTCCCGGCCCACTCCAGGAAATATTCGCGGCATCGGGGGGCAACTCGGCGGCAGGCCGGCCGCGTCCAACGGGAAGGGTTGGCTCGGGCTGTCAATCCATTCTTTTGACGTGACTTAGCCTTGCTTTCGCCCAACTGAGGGCCTAAAATAGACCGGCGAAGTTTGTCGTGGCAGGAGTCCCTCTCATGTTCCGGGTTGGTTCGCGTTACCTTTCATTTCTCGTTTTCTTGGCCGTTGCCATAGGTCTTGGCGGCTCGGCCAGCGCCCAAGCCGACAAGCCGGTTGCTGCGGGCGATCCGAACGCCGCCCCCACTGCAACCGGCGCCCAGGCGCAATCTACCGATGAAGTCGATCCTCTCAAGCGCCCGCCCTCGGAAAAACAGAAGAAACAGCAGAAGAGGAACCTGAACATCGAGCTCAGCAAAACCTATAAGAAGTGGCTCAACGAGGACGTAGTCTGGATTATCACGGACGAGGAAAGAGCCGCCTTTAAGCAGCTCTCGAATGACGAAGAGCGCGACAACTTTATCGAAGCCTTCTGGCAGCGCCGCGATCCCACCCCCGACACTGAAGAGAACGAATACAAGGAAGAACACTACCGGCGGATCGCTTATGCGAACGAGCATTTCGCCGCGGGAATCCCGGGCTGGAAAAGCGACCGGGGACGGATGTACATCATGTACGGTCCTCCCGACGAAATCGACTCGCATCCCTCCGGCGGCTCCTACGAGCGGCCCATGGAAGAGGGCGGCGGTGAGACTTCCACCTTTCCCTTTGAAGACTGGCGCTATCGCTATCTGGAGGGCATTGGGCAGGAAATCATCATTGAATTCGTCGACACCTGCATGTGCGGCGACTATCACATGACGATTGACCTCTCGGAGAAGGACGCGCTGAAGTACACACCCAACGCCGGTCTCACGCTCTACGAACAGATGGGTATGGCCAGCAAGACCGCCCGCTTCCAAGGTGGCGGCTTGGAACAGCTGGGAACTGGCCCGAATAGCAGCGACCTGCAAACCAAGGAATTCGATCGTTTGGAGACGTACGCCAAGCTGCAAGCGCCTCCGCCGGTCAAGTACAAAGATCTCGAAGAAATCGTCAACACTAAGCTGATTACCAACCTGATGCCCTTTGATGTCCGCACCGATTTTGTAAAGGTGACCGGGGACACGGTGCTGGTTCCGATCACCGTTCAGTTGAAGTACCGCGACATTACGTTCGCCAACAAAGATGGCATAGAGCGCGGCACCGTCAATATCTTTATGCGCGTGAGCACGCTGACCGGACGTATTGTCCAAACCCAGGAAGACCCGGTCCAGGTGGATGTCCCAGCCGAGCTGCTGCCCCGTGCGGCGGAGAATTCAGCAGTATATTGGAAGGCGCTGCCGCTGCGTCCGGGACGCTATAAGGTCGAGATTGCGGTCAAGGACGTGAACGGCGATCGCAAAGGCCTGTGGAGCCGCGGCATCGTCGTACCTGAGTATTCGGACGACAAACTGTCGACCTCCTCCCTCATCGTGGCGGATGTGATGGAGCCGGTGCCGACCAAGGATGTGAGCACGGGGCAATTCGTGATCGGCTTGAACAAAGTGCGCCCGCGCGTGGCTCCCGCGAACGGCCAGCCTGCCATGTTCAAGCGGGGCCGCGATCAGAAAGTAAACTTCTGGATGCAGGTCTATAACCTGGGCATGGACGAAAAGACCCACAAGCCTTCGGCTACTTTCGAGTATGATGTCGTGAATCTTGCCACCAACAAACCGGTGATCCAGAAAGTGGAATCCACCGACACGATGGGTAACGTAGGCGAACAAGTGACTTTGCAGAAATCGATTGCCTCGGCCAACCTGCAGCCGGGGGTATATCGAATCGAAATCAAAGTGAACGACAACGTCTCCAAGCAGACGATTGATCCTTCAGCGACGTTTGCTGTAGAGTAACGGTCTGCTTGATTCCCTGGGGGTTGGAGTGAGTTTTCGCCAGCTCGGATCTTGCGTGGTGATGGTCGTGCTGTCGCTTCCTGCGTGGGCCGGACAGCATTCCGGCGACATCTCAGGATACGTGCGCGATGCCTCCGGCACTGCCCAGATGGGTGCGGTCGTCGAAATCGCCAGCTCCGCCTTGGCGCACACCCTGACCGTCTTTACTGATGGCGCCGGGTTCTACTCCACCAAGGATCTGCTCCCAGGGCTGTATTCCATCAAAGTTTCGGCTCCCTCGTTCCTTCCGGCTCTGCAAGAAAAGATTGGCTTGCAGCCTGGCACCAGCGTTCATGTGAATATCACGTTGAACACGCTGCTGAACGCGATTAGAGTGGGGCCTCTGCGCGGGACGGCCGATGATGACGGCTGGAAGTGGACCTTGCGTTCGGTGGCGAATCGCCCAGTTCTGCGCGTATTCGATCCCGCGACGGGAGCGGAACAGCAGGATCACGACTTGAAGGCGAGCCTCTCGTTTCTGGCCGGCTCGGCGGCAGCCGGCTACGGCAGCGGATCGGACGTGAGCACCGGCTTCTCGGTGGAGCGCTCGATTTTTTCCGCATCCCGCGTCGGACTGAGCGGAAATGTAGGCTTCGGAGACAGCCTTCCCGCAGCCGTTCTCCGAGCGAGCTATGCGCATATTCTACCGGATGGTTCGGGACCTTCCATGGCCGTTACCATGCGCCGCTTCGCGCCTTCCGATCCCAACCTGCACTATGCCGCGCTGCAGGCTCTGGCACTTAATGCGGGCGATGAGTTCGCAGTTGGCGACGTTCTCGAATTGAAGTTTGGCAGCGAGTTGCAAACCATTCAATTCCTGGGACACGTGACCGCGTTCCGGCCCTACGGTTCGCTCGACCTGCACCTCTCTCCCAACACCGTTTTGGAATACGACTACACGACCTCGTTGCCCAACCTGCGGGACGATAAGGGTTTCGATTCTGCGCCCGCCGATCTGAGCGAAACGGATCCTCGCGTCAGCATGACCAACTACGCCACTCGCCTGGAAAGCGCCCACCACCAGGAGTTCAGTATTTCCCGGCGCATCGGCGACACCAGCCTGCAAGTGGCAGGCTTCAGCGATCGTGTGGACAACACGGCTTTGACGGGCACGGGCGAAGTGACCTCCGTCGGTGGGTTCCTGCTGCCCGATATCTACTCAGGCACCTACAGTTATGCTGGCGGCACCTTGGACACGAGCGGAGTGCGCGTTGTACTCCAGCGGAAAGTTTGTTCCGATCTCATGGCTACACTGGATTATGCCTACGGCGGGGTACTCGACCTGGCCAAGCCTGACGTTGAACTGCAAGACGCTCAGCAGTGGATCACCACCCAGCGCCGTCAAGCTCTGGCGGCGAAGCTCTCCGGTACTGTTACACGCACCCAGACCCGGTGGATTGCGTCCTATCGCTGGATCGATGGCCAAGCCTTGACGCCGGTGGATATGTTCAACGCCTCCCCTGGACAAAGCGATCCCTTCTTCAGTCTTTTCATCCGTCAACGGATTCCCACATTGGGCTTCCTGCCCGCCCACATGGAAGCCCTGGTCGACGTGCGCAACCTGCTGGAGCAAGGCTATGTGCCGGTCGTTGGCCAGGACGGCCAGACAGTCTATCTGGTCCAGGCAGCCCGCTCCATTCGCGGTGGCGTAAGCATTACCTTCTAGGCCAACGGTTTCCGCTGGCCGCCTTCGGCTCGCTCTTATGGCTCGCCCTACCGTCCCACCCGTCGTATGACTTCCGTCACTAGGTAACCGGATTGCGGCGATGCTACGCTGCAGTCGTAATCCTTCCTCAAAGCCCAGTTGCGGAGATCTTGATGCGTCGGTCCATGTACGCCGTCCTTAGTCTCATCGTTGGTGTCTGCTTTGCTGCGCCCATCCCGGCTCACGCCCACCACTTAAAGCAGTCCAGCGCGGCTTCGATGCCGGTGACCACCTCGTCGGCCGAGGCGCGCTCGCTCTATGAGAAGGGGATGCAGGATTACGAGAACCTTTACCTGGAGCGCTGCAACGACGACTGGCGAGCGGCCGTGAAGACTGATCCCAATCTGGCCGTCGCCTGGGCCTGGATCGCCTTCAACAGCAGCAATCCCGGCGAAGTAAGCGCGGCGCGCGAGAAGGCCAAAGCACTCGCTCCCAAGCTGACTCCGGGAGAGCAGTTGATGATCGAATGGATCGCCAAGGTGCAGGAGGGCGACTTCATCGGTGGCATTTCCGCCATGAACGATATGTTGGAGATGTTTCCCAAGGACAAGCATCTGCTTTATCTCGCCGGCAACTGGTTAATGGGCGAAAACGGGACCGATCAGGCGCAGAGATTGTTTGAGAAGGCGCTGGCCATCGACAAGAATTTTCCCGCCGCGCTGAACGACCTGGCTTACGTCGACGCGCGCAACCGGCAATTTGACAAGGCTTTTGCCGCCATGGATCGCTACGTCGCGCTCCTGCCCAGAGAACCGAATCCGCAGGACTCCTACGGAGAATTATCGCGGATGGCTGGAAACTTTGAAGGATCGCTGAAGCACTACCGAGCCGCGTTAGATATCGATCCTGACTTTGTAACTTCCCAGGTTGGCCTGGGAGATACCTACGCTCTGATGGGCAACCAGGAGCAGGCGCGGATTGAGTATGACAAGGCCATCCGCTACGCGCATAACGAAGCCGACCGGCTCACCTACACCATGCAGAAGGCAATGACATGGGTGCGCGACGGCAAGTTCGCTGAGGCCGACAAGTCATTTGAGGAGATTGCCGAAACCGCCCACGCCAAGGACCAGGACTTGCAGGAATCACAGGCCTACCGGCACTTGGCCGAATATCAGACGGACGACAACGCGGCGCTGAAATATCTGCAGCAGGCCGAGGAGTCGCTGGGACACGGCACAATCTCCCAGGGCGACAAGGATGAGGAACTCTCCCGGATTTTGCGCAACCGCACGGTGCGCGCAGCGCACGCGGGCAACCAGCCGTTGGCCGATCAGTCTCTGAAGCAACTCGAAGCTCTGGCCGCCGGCGGCCGCAACCGCGTCGTCCAGAGTTCCTACAATGGCGCTGCTGGAACTCGGCTGATGGATCAGAAGAAGTTCGACGAAGCCATCACTTACCTGGAAGAAGACCAGGACAATCCCTTCACCATGGAACTTCTGGTGCAGGCCTACTACCAGACCAATCAGTCCGACAGGCTCGCCGAAGCCGAGGCCAGGCTGCGCGGCACGAACGTCCCCACCATGGAGCAGGCCCTAGTAGTGCCGGCCGCGCGCTTGCGCCGTCCGGAAATGTAAACCGCTTTTAGCGCATCTTGTAACGCAACCCGCAGATTTGGTCTATACTGTCGGACGCCAGCGGCAAAGCGAGACGCTTCTGCGCGTGCTTGTGATTTCCCATCTCGAGTTCGGGCTGGCCTGTCATCCCGAGCGGGAACGAGGGATCGTAGTGCTTGCCTGCGGCTTCATGGGTGGTGCGCGCGAGAACCAAGATCCCTCGCTGCGCTCGGGATGACAAGTAGGATTCGCGGGATGACAAGTAGGATTAATGAAATCTAAGATCGATCGTCGCTCCCGTGAAAGAGTTGTTGCCATCTTGCCGGTGCGCGTCCGCGGCGCCACAGCGAATCCAGAGGTGAGCGCCCAGACTCGGGACGTCAGCGCGAACGGCATATTCCTGTATACGAACTCTCGCATGGCGGAGGGTTCGGAAGTGGAATTGGTTCTGATTCTCCCGCCTGAATTGACCTCCGGGGAAAAATGCTGGGTTTGCTGCCATGCCCGGGTTTTGCGTGTGGAACAGGGTCCCGGCACCGACTTTGGGGTCGCGGCCGAAATCCGGCGAATGAACGTCCTGCCCGAGATCCCGGCCTAGCTTTCTCGCACTGCCCTGCTGCACTATCTCCTAGTGGGATCAATGCCAAGGCTGGCCGCGCACACCCCCAAGAACCTGAAGCTGCCAGAAAGTTCCCTATCTCCGGGCAAGAAGTGCTCGCGGTCGAAGGGAAGCTTGTGAAATTCTCAGAAAATGCTTCCCATGGCACGGACCTTGGTGCAATAATGGCGGCCCTAGAATTGCTCTGGCCAAACTCAAGGATTCAGGTGGGCCTAGTATGTGGATTGAGAAACTGTCAGACGGTGTGGTCCAGGTGCAAACCGCGATCGGGCCGCGTTATTTAATGCCCTCGCTTCTTCAGCGTGTGTATTTTCTTTGGATGTTCCGTCACTTTCCGATTCTCCCTCACGCCGTGCTCAGCACAGGGCAGCAGAGAATGATCGATCGCCTGTGTTCCGAGCAACGGTTCGTCTCCATGGCTTATGCGGATGGTATGGAAGATGCTCCCGTTATTGG
Organism: Candidatus Sulfotelmatobacter sp.; assembly: GCA_049584615.1. GTDB lineage: Bacteria > Acidobacteriota > Terriglobia > Terriglobales > Acidobacteriaceae > Sulfotelmatobacter. The sequence goes on along the minus strand of JBAUYE010000197.1, from coordinate 486 downwards.
CACAGTCGAGCGGCGCCTCAGTCCCAAGGTGGGACTGCCCCCGCGTCGCCCTATGGTCAGCGAAAGTCCCGGAGGGCTTGCAGCGGAAGTGCGGCAGCGTTCCTAGCGATGTTTCTCTTCCGCGTCAGGAATTCCACGCGGAGCGCGCCCAGCTTAGATCGCCGCTTAGCTGCATGCCACTTGCCGCAACTCGATCAGGCGGGCCGCAAGAAATCCTAAATACTCCTCCATTCTCTCTCCGGTCTTGGCAGAAAGCCTTAAGACCGGCATGCCGGGCGCACCGCCTGGATATTGCGGTATGCGGTCTCCCAGCTAAATTCAACTGCCGCGGCTAAGTCGATCTTGGTGACGATTGCCACGTCGGCACTGTTGAAAATGGTGGGATACTTTAGCGGTTTGTCCTTTCCATGAAATTATCGGGCTGCACCGGACACCCGGGCACGCACACAATGGGAATCTCCGCCCTCGACGTCCACTTCCATCCCA
>JBAUYE010000196.1:0-6095 GCA_049584615.1 Candidatus Sulfotelmatobacter sp. | reverse complement strand
CGAGGCGCTCCTCGGTCATGGTGAGGCAGACCAGGCCGCGTCCATATTTGGCCATGAAGTTGATGGCTTCGGGCGTGACCTTCTCGGCGGCGAGGGTGATGTCGCCTTCATTCTCGCGGTCTTCATCGTCGACGACAACGATCATGCGGCCGGCGCGGATCTCCTCGATGGCGGTGGGGACGTCGGCGAAGGCTTCGTGATTCATAATCTTAATTGTAGCGTCGTTCATTTAACGCGGCGAGTCCAGTATTCTGGTCGTCTGCTACTGTGAGCAACTGCCCAGATGACGATCCCGCCTTCGTGTTCAGAATAAATAACAGAAAAAGGAAATCGCCAGAGGAGGAAGCGTCTCGCGTTGCTCTCTCCCATCGGCCACCGTTCTGGAGCTTCAAGGATCGTATTGACCGCACGATCGAGTTCTTCAACGAAGTCCTGCGCCGCTTTGAGACTACGCCCGAGGTACCAAATCGTTGCGCTCTTGACGTCCTCCGTGGCGCCCTGGTGGTAGCGAACACGGCTAGTGTTCATTCAACATCGCCAACAGCTCTTGATGCAGTTCTTCCCAAGGGACGGTTACGGCCTTGCCTGCCTTCAGATCTTGCATGCGGCGCGCTACTTCTTCGTCCCAAGCCGCTTGAACGGACTGCTGCGGTTCTTCGAGACTGTCGAGCAGGGTGTTGGCCAGTGCCGCGCGCTCATCGACCGGGAGCGCCAATGCTCGCTTCAGGAGGTCGGAGACTTCTGGATTCATGACGTTATTTTACCTGTGGATTTCGGCTGCAAATATCTTTTTCCGGGCCTGCGTGGAACGGCTTTCTCGGTTCCGTTTGCTGCTTTGATTTCGAAAAGACCATGGATACCCCCTCCCCCCTGGGTCTCGTGGAATCATGGGGTTAGGCGGGAAATTCCTCGCAAAATCCGGACCCTAAAGAGCTTAGAGATCAAAATCCTGGAAGCAAAGGAGTTACAGGTCGGCATCGTTCGGTGAGCTGTACTGCCTGTGCTGGGGCAATGATGAAGGAATTTGAATTGAGACGCAAGGTTAGATGTCACAGGAGGGCTGTGGGAAATTACTTGAGATCAAAATCCCGGGACGATAAGGGTCGTGGAATCCCACCCTTCGCAAAGACCGCGAAGGATGGGGCAACCGGCGCCTGGCTTCGAGAGCTTTCGAGGGATCGTGTCGCCCCTAACGGGACTTGGCTCTGTTTCTCGTGGCCTTACCCAGGACTTCCGTCCTGGGCTATCGTATGCCGCCCCTACGGGGCTGGTGTGTTCCGCTCATTGAATTTCCACAGCTTTATTTCTTCTGATGTTCACATGACCTTGCCTCTCATTCCCAAATCGGGATACTGGAACTAGGGGCGAAATTCACGACAATCTGGTAAGGAAGCGAGCCAGACGCGCCCTTCGGTCGCTTGCGCTCTCTCAGGGCAGGCTCCGTGGATCGCGCGGCTCGCCCGGATCCTTCGGTCGCAAAGGCGGCGACCTCAGGATGACAAATCAAACTAGGGTGAAGGTGTGAGGAGAATATGGGTCTGGAAAATGTGAACCGGTGTCAGCATGTGAAGGTGAATGGGACGCAGTGTGGGTCTCCGGCGCTGCGGCGCAGGCGGCTTTGCTTTTTTCATGTGCGTTGTCAGGAGCAGCGGGCGCGGATTATGGGGAGCCAGTTCGGGCAGGCGCGGTTTATGGTGCCGTTGCTTGAAGATGCGAATGCCGTGCAGATGGCGCTGATGCAGGTGATGCAACTGCTTGGCACCGGTCAGATGGAGCACAAGACGGCGGGGCTGATGCTCTACGCTTTGCAAACCGCCAGCTGCAACCTGCGGAATACGGAGTTCGAGGCCGAGGATGCGACGGACGTGGTGATCGACCGCGGCGACGTGAACAGAACCTGCATGGGAGGGCCGCAGTGGTTTGAAGAGGACTTTGACGGTGGGGCTGACGAAGTAGAGGACGAGGAGGTAGACGCGGAGGAAGAGGAGGGAATCGCTGCGCAGGAAGAGGTGGTTGCAGGGCAAGCAGGAGTGAAGGCTCGCTCAGAGAAGGCGACGGGACACGTCACGACAGAGGAGGCTCGGAAGCAGGTCCGGGAGGTGGTCATGGATTGGGTGGTAGAGACGGTGAGGGCAGAGGCGGCGCAGCGGCCGGGATAGCGAGGATCGAAATCCCGAGGGGTTTAGAGGTGTGGAATCCCACCCTTCGGCTTAGCTCAGGGCAGGCTCTTTCGCAAAGTGCGCGAAAGATGGGGCACCCATCGCCATGCCGGGATCAAGGTCAAAGGCGGCGGACAGGAGTGTTCGTCCCGCACGGGCGGTGGCCCGGTCGGGGGGATCAACAGCAGGTTCCTCACCGGGCTTGGGGCCCGGTTCGGAATGACAAACCCTTGGCTTGTTGCCGGGTGCGGAATGACAAGGATTTGGGATGGGCTAACGGGCATCCTCGGATTGGGCTTCCATGTAGGAGCGGAGGATGGCGTTGATACGGGTTTGGTAGCCTTTGCCGTGTTTTTTGAGCCATTGCACGACGTCGTGGTCGACGCGGATGGTTAGGCGGTCTTTGGGTTCCGGCAGGGTGAGCTTGGCGGTGGCCCAGAAGGATTTGCCGAGCTTGGGGATGTCGGAGAAGTCGATTTCGGAATCGCGCAGGGCGCGCAGGCGTTTGAAGTCAGTGGCGCCTTTGGAGCGCGAGCGTGAGGTGGTTTGCGTAGGCTTCTCTTTCATCGCGATGTGCCCTCCTGGCGGAAATGATTCGACGGCGTTTGCCGCGGATTACGTAGACCACTACGATCTCAACGCCTTCGAGAAGACCGATGGCTAGTACGCGGTCTTCTCCGTGGCCGCGGGTTGCTTTCTCGAAAACCGGGCTTTCAAAGATCCGAATCGCATCCTGGAAGTCGATGTGATGCTTCGCGAGGTTGGACTGGCGCTTGCTCTCGTCCCACTCGAAAAGCATGGTATCTCCGCCCCTTACAGACGCGGCTTTGATATATGCACATAATGTACATACATGGGGGAGTGTTTGTCAAGCTCGTGGAGGGTCGCAGAGTCGAGCTTCGCTCGACGGACAGCCGAGGACGGCTGTCCCCACATTCTATTGTTGAGGCCGGCGGGACGCCGGCGCTACAACTTATCCTGCCAATTCTTTTTCTGCTCCTTCAAACAATTTGCGCATGGCTTGGATTACGGCTCTTGCCAGCAGCACTATTACTGCTACCAAGGCTAGCGCTATTGTCGCCGCGGCGTAGGGGTGGCGGGTGGCTAGCCAGGTTAGGGAGATGGCTAGGGCGTCCTCGACTAGGCTTAGCGTGATGTTCGAGAAGGGCTCGGGGGATGGGGTTACGGCGGCCCGGAGGGCGGTTTTGCCGGAGTGGGCGGCCAGGGCTATGGCTGCTCCCAGGGCGGCTGCCAGTAGTTGTTCGCCGGGGGTTAGTTGGCGCGTGGCTCCGTAGGCCAGGAGGGCGGCTATGGGGACTCGGACGAAGGTGTGGAGGGCGCTCCAGATCAGGTCAAAGGCGGGGATTTTGTCGGCGAAGAATTCTATGGCGAAGAGCGTTGTGCTGGCTGCGATTATTGGCCAGGTTTCCAGGAGTTCCAGGGCTGGCGGGAGGGGGACGTGTCCGAAGCGGGCTAACAGGCCTAGGGCCGCTACTGTGGCGTATACGTTCAGGCCTGCGGCGAAGGCTACGGCGGCCAGGACGGCGAAGAGTTCGGGGAGCGGGAGGTGCAGGAGGTTGAGCATCGAGGATGCGTTGGCAGGTTTCCTCTGGAAGGTTCCTTCCTCAGGGGCTAAAGCCCGGAATGATTGTAGACGCTTTTCGCGGCGCTGAAGCGCCGCTCTTCCACGTCACTGCCGGCGTCCAGTGGAGTTCTAAAAAGCAAAAAGGGGTCGCTTTTGGGCGACCCTTTTAAATCCTTACGGCTGGGTTACAGCGTGGATTCGATTTCGAAGCCCCAGGCTTCGAGGAGAGGCTCGGGGATGTACTTCGAGTTCTTATTGCGGCGGGCCCACTCGCGCAGGCGCGTCGACCGCAGATATTGGTCCGGGGTGAGCTTGTATTCGCGCACTACCTGCTCGAACTCGGTGATGGTGGGGACGATCGGGCCGATGGGCTCGGGCTTGCCCCAGTTGGGATTTCCGCGACGCTTCGCCATGAAACATGCCTTTCGTACAAAGGGGGAATGGAATCTATCGATTGCTCTATGTATATGATTCTCCGGAGAGTATGGGGATTCAGGGAAAAAGACAACGGGGCTTGCACAGCTTGGCGTGCCCTACCCTTGTGATCCCAACCGCTGATCGGAGAGTGTGTATGTTAGGGCAATCATTGGCGGAAGTCAACCAGAATTTGGGTGGTATCACTTGAGTAAGCCATTTCTAAGTAATTGGATTCATTGTTGTTACTGCATCGGGTGGTTTGGTGACCCTGCGAAAGTCGAGTGGGTCGGTCGGCTCCGGATCAGCGCCTAAAGGCGTGCGATTTGAGATGGCTGCGGGAACGGTATGGCTGAAGCCATACCCTGATACAAGTCCTTGATACGAGTTCCGGATACGAGTTCCGAATACGAATCCCGATTTCTGTGAGGGCGGGGAGAGCGCGCCTCGGTTACGCCCGTAACTTCTGGCGCCAAGGGGCCATTGATCGGGTGTTTAGAGCGGCTTACAGTGTGAGTGGGGGCCGTCTTGCCTGGATTCCACAGGTGAAACATGCCCGTTGCGGCTCCGGTTGGGGGACTACGACCGGGCCGGAAGGATTTAAGACCGGGCCATGAATCTGAAGTCGCTGCTGCTTTGTTCCGATGACAAGATCGTGCGTGTGCTGCGCCGGACGCTGGGCGATCTGGACATCAGCGTTGAGTTGTGCGCGAGTTCGGAGATTGCGCTGCGCAAGCTGACTCGCGAGCGGTTTGAGGCGATCATTGTGGATTGCGCCGGGCCGGGAGCGGCAGCGGTGCTGCGCAGTGCGCGGAGTGCGCCGTGCAACAAGCGGGCGATTGCGGTGGCGATTCTGGATCCAGAGATTGGGCTGCGGTCGGCGTTTGAGATTGGGGCACACTTCATTCTGTATAAGCCGGTGTCGGTGGAGCGGTCGAAGTCGAGTTTTCGCGCGGCGCGAGCGTTGATGAAGAAGGAACGGCGGCGCAACTCGCGAGTGTCGGTGCATGTTCCGGTGGAGATGACCAGCCGGGAGTCGGATGCGCACTTTAAGGTCAACACTACCGATCTCGGCGAAGGAGGGTTGGCGGTGAGCCTGCCGCTGCGCAGCAGGAGACTGGGACGCTGGACGCTGGTGTTTACACTGCCGGGTTCAGCTAAGCCTTTAGAAGTTCATGCGGAGTTTGCGTGGGAGGGAACGGGGAAGCAGGTGGGGCTGCGCTTCCAGGATGCGTCTTTGGAATTTACGCAGCAGTTGCGGGAATGGCTGGGGCGGAATTCTCCTGATGTGGAAAAGGACGATCCGCCGGCGAGTTGCCAGCTTACGGATTTGAGTTTGGGTGGGTGCTATCTGGAGATCAGTTCGCCGTTTCCGGTTTCGACGCGCGTAACCTTGTCGATGCGAGCGGGTGGAATTGACTTGAAAACCGAAGGCGTGGTTCGGATCATGCATCCCGACAAGGGGATGGGAGTGGAGTTCATCCAGAGCACTCCGGAACATCGTGCACTGCTGGAAAAGTTTTTGAGCCTGCTGACGGACAATCGCGACGTGCTGCCGGAATTGCTGGTGGAGCCCGAAGGTTTGGAAACTGAATCTTCGAGTGCTTCGCTTGTTCCCTCGGCGGCTGGTGAAACCGAAGATATGCTGCTTGGACTCTTCCGCAGCCAGGCAGCGCTTACCGCCGACGCATTCCTGACAGAGTTGCGCAAACAACGCGGGTTGGCGGCTTCGTCGGGTGCTTCGGCCTAAAGTTGTCGGTCTTTCGCCCCTTCGGGGCTCGCTTCCCGTTCGACATTTGACCCAGGGCTTGCGCCCTGGGCTGAACTCTGCCGCCGCTTCGCGGCTCGGAGCCGCACCTTCCTGAGCCGGTCTAGTGGATCACTACATCACTAAGTCCGCTTAGAACGTCTTGCGGAAGAGCCAGAATAGGGATCCT
>JBAUYE010000195.1:0-2141 GCA_049584615.1 Candidatus Sulfotelmatobacter sp. | reverse complement strand
ACTTTGCCGCTACGGTGCTAACCTTCTTCATTGCCGGTCTCCTTTTTATCTGTGCCTTGAGCACGTCGATAACTTGGGAGCGTACACCGCATCCCGTCCGGAGACCGGCCTTCTCATCCCATCTGTTAACAACAGTTTACTTGGGAGCACCGGTGCTACGGTTTGTCCAACTGTGCCTGCTTGTCTTTGGGCAGGCTTTGCTTGACGACTTCCAGCTTCTGAAAGCCATCTTTGAGTACGGTCTGTTTTGCGTTTTCCTGAGTGACGCAGATCGGCGTCAGCAGGATGGCCTTTGTGGTCAGCGTGCCGTTCGATACCTCCGCCCGGCTCTCCGCATCTTCGTGCCGCGCGAATTTCATCGCGGCTTCAGCCGCGGCCCGCGCCTCATTTCCGACCGGCTTATAGACGGTCATCAGTTGAGAGCCGTCGAAGATTCGCTCGATGGCAGCGAGATCTGCGTCCTGACCCGAGACCAGCACTCTGCCAGACCAGCCCTTGTCTTCGAGCGCCTGGATTGCGCCGCCCGCAATCGCGTCATTCGAGGCGACAATCGCCGTGGGAGCAGCCTTAAGCTTGTTCAGTTCTTTCCTGACCAGGACGTAAGCCTCGGTCGCACTCCACTCCGGCACCCAGAGATCGGCAAGGGCGTGAATGTCGCCGCGATCGATGAAGGGCTGCAACACCTTCATCTGTCCGGCGCGAACGACTTTCGAGTTGGCGTCGAGCGGTGAGCCTCCCAACAACAGGTAGTTGCCTTTGGGCGCGCGATCCACCAGGCTTTGCGCCTGTTCGAGTCCGACCGAAAACAGGTCGAATCCGACGTAGAGATCGACCGGGGCATTGGCCAGGCGGTCATAGCTGATCACCGGGACGTGTTTCGCGTGCGCGGCTTCCACAATGCGTCCAGCCTTGCTGGTGTCGTGCGGCAAGAACACGAGGACATCGATGCCGCCCTTGAGCAGTTCTTTGATCTGGCGAAACTGCAGGTCATCGTCGCCATTGGCGGAGCGGGTGACGACGGCACCTCCGAGTTCGTGGGCGCGCTGCTGAAATTCGTCGAGGTCGGTCTGCCAGCGCTCGCCCTTCATGGCCTCGATGGATAATCCGATCTTGATTTCCTTGTTCTGCGCCTGCGCAACACCCAGCGTCAGGACGATGAGAAGGAAAGAAACTCCGGTGAACAAACGGGGCGAAACTCGCATGAAAGTATCTCCCAAGGCGGCAGCTGTTCCCACGACCAAGACCATGAGCCCCCAAGCACGCTGAGGGGATGGTGGCATCGGCCGTAATCAGGGTCAATTTACCTTCGTAACGAGTATCTCGCTGGCCGCGAGATTGTGCTCGCGGACGTCTCTATTCTTCTAATTTGGTCCAGTGACACTCCACTGCCACCTTGAGATGAGGTAAAAGAAAGAGCCGCCCAAAACCCGCTGCCACATGCGTGCTTATTGGCAAGCGGCTGAGCAACTGTTATGCGCGCGCCGTTGCCGGCGATCGTGGCGTCATCCGCGTTCTGCGAATCTGTGCCCGCACTGCTCACGGACCGGAGTCCCTGGTCAGTTTGCCCTGGTAGACCGCCGCCACTTCGCATGTAGCCACACAAGAATCCCCAGCGCACAAACCTCTACCGGGCCTGGAGGCAAGATTTGCATGCGCCAGAGAGCCGCATAATCTACGGTTGCAGCGTACGTGGTCCATACCGTCCCTGCAGCGGCGATCAGGCTTCCTAGTCGTTCCTCTGCGGGAATGCTGAGCCGTTCTCGTCGGCCAGCAGGCTTGACGACAGGCGCAGTAGGTTGACGGACGGGCGCGTAGGTTGGCCTCAGCGGCACAGCAGCGTAGCCTTCGCGTGCGCGCCCCTCGTTCCAATCGATGTGATCGTTCTGATAGGGTGTCGACACTCTTTCTACAGTGCCACGGAAATAGTTGCAAACGCGAGTTACGTTCGTGTCATTCCAGTTGGGGAAGCGCCAGAAATCGCGACTCCTCTCACAACCGGGTCAATGAGTGTAATCGCCTTCCATGAGAAGGCCGGTCGGAGTCAAGTGGATTGTTTTTTTTTTCGTTGGACAAGATTTTATCTCCCTACCGAGTTAGCCACTGTCGCCATGCTTCCATGCGCACTCTCGAGGAGCGATTCG
>JBAUYE010000194.1:0-14157 GCA_049584615.1 Candidatus Sulfotelmatobacter sp. | reverse complement strand
CGGGCCCGTAGCTCAGTGGTTAGAGCCGTGGACTCATAATCCATTGGTCCCAGGTTCGAATCCTGGCGGGCCCACCAGAGCTTTCTGCTGTAGGTCTCCGATCTTTTGCTTTCCTGGCCATCTTCCTTGCTTACCATCTCGCCAGTGCTCTGGTTTGCGGAGATTCCCCAGCAATGTGACAATGGCTGTATGCAAAAATCCTCTACCACCCCGATATGTATACTGGCTGCCGGGATGCTCCTAGGGAACGCCCTGGCGCAGCAGACTCCGGCAGCGACGACTCCACCAGCTTCTCCAGCCCCGGCCACTTCTCCCAAAGCGAAGACGCCAGCGACGGCAACGCATTCTGCCGCTGCTGCAAAGAAAACCGCAGCGGCTCCTCTGGTTCTCAAAACCGAGAAAGACAAGTTCAGCTACGCCCTCGGAATGAATACGGCGAAAAGAATGAGCGAGGGGCTTAAGAAACAGTCGGTCCCGTTCGATTCCGCAATCTTCGTCCGAGGGATGAGAGACGGTTTTGCCGGCGGCAAGATGCTGCTCACCGACGAGCAAGCCCAGGCCGTGCTGACTGAAATGCAGAAGCAGGTGCACGAGCAACAGCAGGCCAAGATGCAGCAAGCCGCGGAAGGCAACAAGAAAGAAGGCGAAGCTTTTCTCGCCGCTAACAAAGGGAAAGAAGGCGTAGTCACGTTGCCCAGCGGATTGCAATACAAGATTCTGACGGCAGGCACAGGGCCGAAGCCCACCACCAGCGATTCCGTGGTCTGCAACTATCGCGGCACGCTGATCAACGGCACCGAGTTCGACAGCTCTTATAAGCGCGGGCAGCCGGCTACGTTCCCCGTGACTGGAGTGATCAAAGGATGGACCGAGGCGCTTCAGCTTATGCCGGTCGGTTCGAAGTGGCAGCTCTACATCCCAGCCGATCTGGCTTATGGAGACCGCGGCGCGGGCGCCGACATTGGTCCTGGATCTACTCTCGTTTTTGAAATCGAGCTGCTCTCCATCGCCGACAAGAGCAAGGACAAAACTCCGGGAACGGGCGAGGAGAAGAAATAGAACTTCTGGCTTCGGCTATCGGGCTTTGGATCTCGGCTGAGAGCTTTAGCCGAAGCCCGAAGCCCGACAGCCGAAGCCCGTATAATAAATCAGGTTCTGACTGAAGGACGTGTATGGCGCACACTGTTTTCTGCGTGAAATTGAAAAGAGAAATGCCGGGACTGGACGAGCCGCCTTTCGACAACGATCTCGGCCGCAAGGTCTACGACAATGTGTCCCAGGAAGCGTGGAGGATGTGGACCGAACACTGCAAGATGCTGCTCAACGAGTACCGTCTGAACCCTGCCCGGCGTGAAGATCAGGAAGTCATCGTCAAGCAGATGGACCAGTTCTTCTTCGGGGAAGGTTCCGCGCTGCCTAAGGAGTATGTGCCACCGGCGCAGAAGTAACCAGTGGTTCGAGGCGCTGCGACGGACAGCAGATCCTCTCTTGGCTCGCTATCGCTCCGCTCCGGTCGGAATGACAGAGCTTGTTCGGAGCTTGTTCAGAGTTCGGCCTCAGCAATCCAATCGATCCCGCGAGCCTGCTATCATTGCGGCCATGTCCACGGCACAAACCTGGGATCCGGCGACCTATGCGCGTAACGCGAGATTCGTATCCGACTTAGGATCGCCCGTCCTGGAGTTGCTTGCACCCAAACCCCGCGAAAGGATCCTCGACCTTGGTTGCGGCGACGGCGTACTAACGAAAAAGCTGGTGGATCTGGGTTGTGAAGTGGTTGCGGTCGATTCGAGCGTTCCGCAGATCGAAGCCGCGAGGAAGCTCGGCTTAAACGCACACGTGATCAGCGGCGAAGACCTGCCATACAAAGAAGAATTCGACGCCGTGTTCAGTAATGCCGTACTGCACTGGATCAAGCGAGCAGACCCGATGATCGCTGGAGTGTACCGGTCTTTGAAACCAGGCGGACGATTCGTTGCCGAATGCGGAGGCCACGGTTGCGTTCACAAGATCCGGACTGCTCTGGTTGAAGCATTAGACCGCCGCGGACTTGACGGCGAGGCTCGCGTCCCGTGGTATTTCCCCACACCGGGCGACTACGCCACCAGGCTCGAACGCGCAGGGTTTCGCGTCGATAGCATTGCGCTGATCCCGCGTCCAACTCCCTTGCCGGGCGACATCGTTGACTGGTTGGAAACTTTTGCTCTCAATTTCTTCCAAGGCTTCTCCGACGAAGCTCGCAGGGAGTATCTGCAGGAGGTTCGGATGGCCTTGGAACCACAACTTCGCGATGCCAACGGAACCTGGGTAGCCGACTACGTACGGCTGCGATTCGCGGCGACCAAAACTCGTGACTAGAGAGTGCCACAATACCAAGGTGGTCTTATCGCGGAGGAATCACTTGCGCTCTATCCGTCGATTCATGCTTCATGCTTTTCTGGTTCTTGCGCTCTCGAGGGCTGGCATCGCCGCCGGCGCTCGCTCGGATCTTTATGTTTCCACCAACGGCGACGATTCGAATCCCGGCACGATCGAGAAACCGCTACGAACCATTCAGCATGCAGCCGACGTGGCCAAGCCGGGGGACACCATCAATGTGCGGGAGGGCAGTTACTGCCAGCAGCTCGCGGTGAAGGTCTCAGGCAACGCTCAGCAAGGTTTCATCACGTTTCGCAGCCAGCCCGGAGAGCACGCGGTGCTCGACGGCAGTTGCCTCACGCCTCCGGCAGGCCAGAGCAGCATGGTGCTGCTGACCAATGTGAGCTTTGTGCGCATCGAGGGACTTGAGATACGCAACTATCGGACCAGCGACTATGACAGCGTGCCGGGCGGAATCCGCGTATTCGGAGGCGGGTCGCATATCGAAATCCTGCATAACGATGTGCATCACGTTGAGCAGAACTCGCCGCGGCGCTTGCGGCCGGGCAGCGGAGCCAACGGCTTTGGCATTTCTGTTTACGGCACCTCCGCCACCACTCCGATCAGCGACCTGGTCATTGACGGCAATGATGTGCACCATCTCAAGACGGGATCGAGCGAGTCTCTGGTGGTGAACGGCAATGTCGCGGGATTCCGCATCACGAAGAACACGGTGCACGACAACAACAATATTGGAATCGATGTGATCGGCTTTGAACACACTGCGCCCGACCCGGCCGTCGACCGCGCGCGCGACGGCGTGGTGAGCGAGAACTTGGTATACAGCATCACCGCGAGAGGAAATCCGGCGTACGGCGAGACCCCGGATTCAGACGGCATTTACGTAGATGGCGGAACTATAATTCTGATTGAGCGCAACGTCATCCACGATGCGGACTTCGGCATTGAGCTGGCCAGCGAGCACCGCGTGGGCAGCACCAGCCACATCATCGCGCGCAACAATCTGATTTACTCCTGCCACGCTCCTGGATTCGCCATCGGAGGCTACGACGAAAAGCGCGGAACCACCGAGGACGTGGTCATTGTGAACAACACGCTCTACAAGAATGACACCTGGAAAACAGGCCAAGGCGAGTTCCTCATGCAGTTCTACATGCGCAACAATGTCTTCAAGAACAACATCGTCTACGTCGGCGACCACGGACTAGCCATGACCAGCAAGTCTGGCCGCATGGATGGCGGTGCCCCAACAGTGACGATGGATCACAACATCTATTACTTTCCGTCAGGTTCGAAGGCGGTGAACTGGTCTTTCGACACGAAAAATTATTCGAGCTTCGAGGAGTACGTTGCAGGTACGGGCAATGATCAGAAATCGCAGTTTGCGGATCCGCAATTTGTAGATGCCGATGCGCACGACTTTCATCTGCGGCCGGACTCTCCCGCGCGGAATGCCGGCGAGGATTTGGGAGCGTCAATAGTCGGCGATCAGGATCTCGACGGTCATCCACGGGTGCGGCAGAAGAAAATTGACATCGGCTGCTACGAGATGCCGTAGCGCTGGGCGGCTGCGGAGCCGTTAGCTGTCTTTGCGGTAGAGCAGGTCGCGCATGGCTTGCCTGCGGGCTTCGTTCGCTTCTTTCAAAGTCTTGCGCTCGTCGACGTCCGTGCTCCGCTTCGCGGCGGGGTCGGCGTTTTCCGGTGCGCTGCAGGCTGGACAACGGTTGGCGAAGCCGGGCTTGTCAGGCCTCAGCACAAACTCTTCTGAGCAGACAGCGCAGACTCGGATAGGGAACGCCATGCAAATATTATGATATAAGTCAGCCCACGCTTCCAAACCATGCCGCCGACTCAATCCCCCTTGCCCATCCCCCGAATCCTCTCCACGATCCGCGCACTCAACCGGTCCACCGACCCCGGCCGCCCATCCTCCGGAGGCACCACGGTCCTCGTTCCTCGCCGGAAGTGGTGCCGCGTCAGCAGCCACCAGTTTTCCATGTAGCGTTCATACTTGTGTCCTTTGCAGTGCGGCGTCAGCACCACCGCCCCCAACCCCGCCAGCGTCCTTGCCGGAAAGATGTACCACAAATCCAAAGGCAAAACGTAGATGGCAAAGTAGTCGATGTCCTTCGCCGTGTACAGTCGGCCGCACATATGCAGCTGGCACACGTAGCCGGTCCCCAACCACCGCTCGGTCGATTTCACCTGTATCCTCAGGAACCGCCCCTCGTTCTCCACAATCACGTCGTATCGCGCCGAATCCCCCCACGGCTTCGCCACCGTAAAACCCAGCCCCGAAGCCACCGTCATAAACAGCAGCTCCACCCACTCGCCCCGCTGCTTGTAATTCGCAAAAAGCTTCCCGCCCCACCGCCCCATAAATTCTCCCAAGTAGTTCCATCGTTGCGCGCGCCCAGCTCATGTGGGGACGGCCGCCTTCGGCCGTCCAGTCGAGCACAGCGAGACGCCCGCCGTCCCTGCTGCATCACGCACCAGCCCCAAAAACACAAAAGGCGCAGCCCGTGGGCTACGCCTTCTTTTCGAATTTTCGACTCTATAATTCTATTATATCATATTGCTATAGTGGAATCTGCACACTATTCTGTGCAAGCTGAAATTTATATTCCCTTCCGCTGCACGCACATAGCCCCAATCGTGTAATTCCTGCCTATTGACAATGTTTGGCTACGGTTTTCCATAGGCCTTTCACCCAAGCGACTTCGTCATAGGTCCTCAGGCCTTAGGCCGGTATGCTTCGCGATCCGGGACAGGATTTTGGACCCAAGTTCGTCGCCATCGCCGTACGACCAGACGTACATCGGATACGCCGACTCCTGATGCTTGAGTTTTTTATGGGAACCGGTTTGGGAAACAACCACCCAGCCGATTTTCAGGAGGGCCTTCAAGGCCTGCTTGGCCTTTACGCTGGGCCAGTGGCTCAAGCGGAAGCGCAGTCGAGTGTAATCGAGCGTGGGACGTTCTTGGAATTCTCCACGTCGTCTGCGATGACCCGTAAAGCTAACGCGTACGCTTTTCTCTTGGCTTCGTCTTCGGTGGCTCCGTACACGATCACGCCGGGGACAGCAGCAATTTCCGCGATCCAGCGGCCATCATCTTCGCGCTCGGTTTCAATGTTCCAGTGCACGTCGTCTCTCCTAACGCTGGCAGACGGTTTTTTATGTGACACACTCATAAGATGCAGGACCGCCCGAACTGTTGCACGTTACGACCGTAACGCGGCAAAGAACGCATAACAATACTCCGTTTCTTACCGCAAATCCACAAGTGTGTTTGTTGGGTAGTGCACGAATACGTCCTTCTGGGGTACCTGCTTGTCACAATCGGGTCGGCATGGCGGCCGCTAATCAGCGTAAGCTCCGAACCCCTTGTAGTTGATAACAATGTCCTTCATGTCATACGAAACTTGCGCCGGGGAGAAAGTTCCCATAACGATTCCACGCTGCTTGTCGATTCTCCCGACGTAGTAAATGTTTTGTGTTTGGTGGTGGCGCGCGGGGTCAAAAGTAGACTGGTAGTCAGCGCAAACAAAGAGTTCGAAGGCAATTTCTTTGCTGTCTTTGAAGTGACCCTCATCAAGAGCTCTTTTCAGAATCTCAGGCCGGATAATTATTGGGTACTGGTCTGCGACGATTTGATTTGGGAAGATCAGTTTCCCATGATCAAACGAGCTGTCGATAGGTTTCTTGAGATTGGCCGCAACTCTTTCCTTTACTTCGAGCATATTGTGTACGCCGCCTATTATGACATCAATAAAAATGCTCACATGCTTGGCAACGGAGCTTCCGACATTTCTGAGTTGAGTGGCCAGCATTATGACGCCGCCCCTCTGATCGAAGATCAAATTCGAGGCTGGGACAATCCCGTCTATGGAAATCCACGGGCGATTGGACAATTCAAGTTGGGATTGGGTGAGTTCGGTTTGCCTGACAGCCTGCTGTGCCAATTCCTGCGTGTGCGTGGCGGACGTAGACATAACGTCTAACTGCTTCGAAGCATTGTCGATAATGCGCTCCGTTTGCTTCCCCGCGCTTTCCATTTGACCAATTTGACCCCTCATCGCCTCCAACTGTTCCCCCATAATGCGGCGCTGTCGGAGCGTCTCGTGCCGCTGGCGGGTCATCTCGATACGTTGAAGTCTCATTTCCACGGCCTGACGCCCTATTCTTCTGAGGGTAACGACGGCAGTTACGATGCCCGCAATACCGACGACGACCAACGCGAGGTTGGGGACGTTCTGCGGCAAGAGCAATTCGTGGAGATAGCCTGGCGGATTACTGGGATGATTATTTTCGTACCCTTGGGGGGCATGCTGATTTACTACGACCGTTTGACCAGACGGATTGGCCGCATCCTTACCTTCAGCGGCGGAGCCTCCTTTGTGAGCACTGTCTCGGGGCTTGGCTTCCTGCCCGCCTACCACCAAGGCTGTGCCAATAACGGTGAGAATCATCCATTTCATACTGGGCACCAAAGAGATCGATTCTCAGAGTCCCGATCACTCCGTCAGGTTATAAATCAGCCCGTACGGGTCCTTGATGTAGCATCGTGGAAAATCAGGCTCATCCTTCACGACCCTGCAGCCCTTTTTCTTGAGCCTCGCTTTCGCTTCCTTCACGCCCTTCACAGTAACTTCCAAAACCGGGCCCAGAGCCGGGCCGGGCTCAATGAACAAATTGATGTGTGGCCCGTGGAGGCCCACCATTTTCGGGTTCTTATCCGTAATCTCAAAGCCGAGTTCCTTGACGTAAAAGTTGGCGGCCTTCATTGGGTCTTTGGCCTGAATCAAAATATCTGTGCCAAAAGTATTCGCCATAAGATCCTCCGTCCTCACTTACTTGTGGTCGGTGTGTCCCTCGAGCAATTCGAGCGCGTGGGGAATCAAGTCCATGACCGCTTCCAGGGATTCCACCGCGCCGCCGGGACTGCCGGGCAGATTCAGGATCAAAGTCTTCTCCCGCACTCCGCACACTCCTCGGCTCAACGCGGCGAACGGAGTTTTCTTTGCCCCTTCGAGACGCATGCGCTCGCCTACGCCATTGATCAGACGATCGCAAATCGCTTCGGTAGCTTCCGGCGTGACGTCGCGCAGCGCAATCCCTGTGCCGCCGGTGGTTACGATGAAGCGAACTTCGAGTGCGAGGTGAACCAGCGCATTTTGAATCTGCATGGAATCGTCTTGCACGATCTGCGTGGCGACCACGCGAAAGCCGAGCTTCTTTAAGACCTCGGCGACGGCCGGCCCCGAAACATCCGCGCGTTCCCCACGGGCGCAGGAATCACTGACCGTAACCACGGCGGCGGTGAGAACAACCGGACCGGGGTTTCCCTGCGACGAAGCCTCAATTGTCGAGGAGGACATCTTCTTCCTCTTCCCGCCGGCCGCCGCTGCCGCTCGAACCAGATCCGCTGCTGCTGGCCGCAGCGCTCGCTGTGGCGCCGGTGTCTTCAGAGCTGGCAGGCTCGCCGCCATCGCGCTGCGATTCGTCGAGCAGGCGCAAGCCCTCCATCAGCAGGCCCTGGGTGTTGAGCTTCGTGGTTTCCTGATCGGTCTTGCCTTCGAAGTTGAGTTCGAAGTTGCCGCCGGTCCAGCGCAGAACTTTGAAGACGGCTTCATCTCCTGATAAAGCTCCGTAAGTTGCGTGCTTCACCTGGCCTTCGACAAAGAAGACCTCGCACTTGTCGCCTTCATTGTTGAGCTTGAGCTGGCAACTCTTGCGTCCCATTTCGAGCGACTGCATCAGGTCAATCACATTCATCTGCGAGAGGTTGCCGCGAACCACGCCGTCGGAGGGCGCAGTCTTCGCCATCTTCTCGAGAGCGATGCGGTCCACGGTGCGCTTGATGCGGCGCGTGGCTTCTTTCAGGAAGAAGGGCTTGGCCAGGTAGTCGTCAGCGGCATCCTGCGGCGAAAGCCGTTCATCAATATCAACCCGGCTCGCCATCAGGATCGCGGAAAAATTCGCCGTAGCCGGCCGGCTCTTCAGCCGCTCAACCAGCTGCCGGCCATCCATGCCCGGCATGCGGTAATCGCACACCACCAGGTCAGGAGGATCATCGACCGCCTTAAGCAAAGCATCAGCCGCGTCGCCGGCAGCAACAACGCTCGCAAACGAAGTAAGCGCCTGCTGCAACATCCCCAACACCATTGGGTTGTCGTCGACTAGGAGTAGTTTTACGTCGTTTGCCATGGAATCGGTTGTGAGGGCGTGCTACTTCTTATTTCTTTTTACTTCTTGGCGCGCTGGTAATCTCCGCTCTTGCCTCCGGTCTTGCGCTGTAAGACAATCTCGCGAATCTGGATTGACTTATCCATCCCTTTCAGCATGTCATAAATCGTTAGCGCCGAAATACTTGCTGCTACGAGGGCTTCCATTTCCACGCCGGTTTCAGCGGTGGTCGCTACTTTGGTGGTGATGGCGACGCCATTTTCGCACAGGCGTATGTCGACGGCAACGTGCGCGAGCGGGAGCGGGTGGCACATCGGGATTAGCTCTGCCGTGCGCTTGGCGGCCATGATTCCGGCGACGCGGGCTACTTCGAGAGGATCACCTTTCGGATTGTTCGGCAGCGCCTTCAGAACGGCCGGTTTGATCTGCACGAAGGCACTGGCCTCGGCCACACGCCGGGTGGGTATTTTGCGCGAGACATTTACCATGAGGGCGCGGCCAGCGGCGTCGTAGTGAGAGAGCTTCTTCGGCATGCGAAAGTTCTATCTTACATCGTGGAGGAGGGATGGGAGGGCGGGGCGGTCGGTTGAGTTGTGCGCAAGACGTAGCGAACGTCGTCTCTACCGCGGCATGATTGCGATCCAGTCGCCTGCTTCGAATTGCTCGCGATCGGGCGGGATGACTATGTAGCAATTGGAGCGGGATTGGGCGGCGATGTCGCCTGATCCCTGCCAGGGCACGACTTCGACCACTGCATTTTCATACTGGCCGGAGAAAATCGCGGGGAGGAAGCGCTTCAGTCCTGGATTGACTCGGATTTCGGATTTCAGGCGAGCGTGCAGGAAGGTGAGCGGGCGTGGGGGCATTCCTGTGAGCGCCTCGAGTATGGGCTTGGCAAACAGTTCGAATGTGACCATGGTCGAGACTGGGTTACCGGGCAGGCCGAAGAAGTATTTTTGGTGCGTTGGGACCCGGCCGAATACAACCGGTTTGCCCGGCTGGATTTTCGCTCCGGTGAAGAAGAACTCGGCTTGCATTTCTGAGAGGACCTGTTCGACCAGATCGTAGCGTCCCATGGAGACGCCGCCGGTCATGATCAACAGGTCGGACTGCAGGCCTTCTTCGATCAAATGGCGCAGGGGGCGCGGTTCATCGGGAGCGATTGGCAAGAGCACGGGCTCACCGCCGGCTTGCTGGATCTGCACCGCCAGCGAATAGCTGTTGGAGTTACGGATTTGCGTGGGGCCGGGTTCGGTATCGACTGCCACAATCTCGTCGCCTGTTGTCAGTACCGCCACGCGTGGGCGAACGAATACTTCCAGTCTCGATCTGCCCACCGACGCCGCGAGGGCGATGGCGGCTTCGTTGAGCCGGGTACCGCGATCGAGCAGGAGGCTGCTGCGTTTGGCTTCGGCTCCCTGCGCAACAATGTTTTCGCTTGGGGCTACGCCTCTTGCGATTTCGACGAGGTCGCCTTTTTGCGATGTGTATTCGATCATTACTACGGCGTCTGCGCCTGGCGGCACCGGAGCGCCAGTCATGATCGAGAAGGCTTCGCCTCGATTCAGTGCGGATGGAACTTGACTGGGACCCGCTTTGATTTCTCCCATCACTTTCAGCTTGGCTGGAAGCGTTGCCAGATCGGCCGCGCGTACGGCGTAGCCATCGCGCGTGGAGCGTGGGAAGGGAGGGATGTCACGGTCGGCGGTGATGGGCTCGGCGAGGACTCGTCCGGCGGCTTGGAGAAGAGCCACCGTTTCATTGGTTCCTGAGATTAGACGCGAGGCGTGGTCTTCGACTACATGGCGAGCTTCTTCGAAGGTTAGGACGAGGGATTGAGTTGGCGGTGCTGCCATGGGGAGATGATAGCGGATGCTGGATGATTTTCATTCGAGACGATGGGAGGGGCATCCCTCAGCGGCTGAAGCCGCGTAGATGCCGGCTTTTGCAGCACGGCTGAAGCCGTGCCCTTCCCGAGCCTTCGCTTCCCGAGACCTCATGAGCTGGCGGCGATTTAGGTGGGAACTCCCTGCGAGGCTGGCTGGCGCTGGCGGGTATGGGATCCTTCGCTCCGCTCAGGATGACAGACTTTGCAGCACCTTGAGACAACTATCGGGCGAGTTCCTGGCCTAGGACGGTGGGGTTGCTGGCGTAGGAGAGGCCGACTTCGAGGTCGACTACGCGGTCGCGGACCAGTTCGGCGATTTCGCCGTCGAAGTGTTGCATGCCTTCGGTTGCGCCTGCCTTCATGGCATCGAGTAGCGTCTTGCCGTCGCGGTCACCTTTTTCGATGCACTCGCGGGTGCGGGCATTGACTTTCAGAATTTCGGCTACCGGGACGCGGCCGCTGCGGTCGGCCTTGGGCAAGAGCCGCTGGCAGATGATGTAACGGAAGCTTTTGGCGAAGCGTTCGCGCGCGCTTTTCTGTTCGTCGGGCGAGAACGAACTTACGATGCGCTCCACAGTTTTGGGTGCGTCCATGGTGTTGAGGCTCGAAAGCACGAGGTGGCCGGTCTCGGCGGCTTCGAGGACGCTCTCGATGGTTTCACGGTCGCGCATCTCGCCCACCAGAATTACCTTAGGCGCCTGGCGCAGCGCTGACCGGAGGGCGTGAGCGAAGCTGGGCGTGTCGCTATGCAGTTCACGCTGATGAATGGTCGAACTCTTGTGGTTGTGCAGGAACTCGATAGGATCTTCAATGGTGATGATGTGATAGTTCTTCTCGCGGTTGATGCAGTCGAGCAGCACGGCGAGGGTGGAAGACTTGCCCGATCCGGCCGGTCCGGTGACGAGCACGATGCCATCGCGCAGCTTGGCCACATCCGAGAGATGCGCCGGCAGACGAAGTGAAGCGAAGTCCGGGATGGCGGTGGGGATTACGCGCATCACGACGGCGCAACTGCCGCGCTGAATGAAGATGTTGACGCGAAACCGGGCCACGCCGGGCAAGCCGTAGGAAATGTCGCAGGATCCGTGTTCGCGCAGAGTGGTGACCGCCTGCTTATTGTCGCCAATCAGATCGGCGGCGAGATGGCGGGTGTCATCGGGCGTCAGCGTGGTGAGTCCCGGAACCTGTACGGGGATAAGCTGGCCGTAGACCTGCACCTGCGGAGGCCGTCCGGGAGAAAAGATCAGGTCGCTGATCTTTTCGGCGGCGCGCAGCATCGCGCCCAGCAAGGCGGGCGTAGCCACTTTGCCGCTGCCGGAATAACCTTCCAATGAAACTGCGATTGCCGCGATGCCAGGTGTTGCCAATTCCACCCCTCGCACAAATCTGTGCTTATTCTTAGGGAATTGCACACACCACAGACGGGAGTCCGGGTCAACCGAAGTTGACCTAATACCTATACTTTATCGCGCGGGCGGGGGAAACGTAAGGACGGTTAGGACAACGCCCTTAGTAACCAGTACCAGTTCTCAGTTCTCAGTTCTCAGTTCTCAGTAAAGCCTTGCGGCCTACGGCCGGGGAGTTGGCCGACAGAAAAAAGGGCGGCCGCCGGGCCGCCCTATCGATCTGAATCCATACAGCTTAGTTTTTGGCGCCCTTCTTTTTTTCCTTGAACCCCGTTTCTACGGGAGCGCCGATGCTGGCGAGCATCTGCTTGGCTACGTCGGCGTAGGGGCCGGTGGGGGCGAGCTGAAGGTATTTATTGAAAGCCTCAGCTGTGCCCGGCGGCGCAACCATCTTGTCGCCTTGCAGCGTGGCCTTGCCGATCATGTTCACGCCCTTCTGGTAATAGGCATCTGCTTTGTTGGGGTCGGCGGCGATACATTTGTCAAAGGCGGCGATGGCGTCATCGACCTTGCCGGCGTTGGTGAGCACCGCGCCGATATTGAAGTAATAGGCTGCGGCACTCTCAGGATTAAGCTGGGCCGCCTGGGTATAGGCCTTCACGGCGTCGTCGACCTTGCCTGACCTGGCGGCAGCATCGGCCATGTTGTTGTAGTACGCTGCCAGCTTCTTGTTATCGTCGGCATCCTTCTTCGTTTCCATGGCTTTCTGCTTGAGGTCGATCGCCTTCTGGTAGTCCGCGACGGCCTCCTGCAGGCGCTTTGTCTTCTCCGCGGGATCGGTCTGTTTAGTTGCAGAGCCGCGATAGGCATCGGCGAGTTGCGCCCAGATTACATCGCGCGTGGCATCGACCTGCGTGGCCTCGGTTAAGGTGGCAATGGCGGCGTCGAAGTCTCCGGATTTTATCGAGGTGTTGGCGGCAACGATCTTGTCGTTCAGGGTCTTAATCGTGGTGTTTTCCTTGGCGGCTTTCTCCAGGGCCTCTTGCCTCTGCTTGAGTTGTTCCGGAGTCAGTCCTACGCCCTGGGCGGCCTTCTGTTGCTCCTTCTGGAGGTCGAAGTCGAGAGTGTTTTCGTCCAGCGTGACGGGAAATCCCTTGACTGGAAACAGCGCTTTGTTCGCCTTGAGGTCATCGGCGTTCCTGTACAAGATAACGTCGTACTTGCCGGCGGCAATGCCCAGAGAAAAATACTCGCCCTTCTTGTTGGTCTTGAGAGTGTATTTCTGGCCGTTGTCCAGGTTGGTGTAGACCACGACGGCATCCGCGATGGGCTTGCCGTCAACGTCCTTACAAACGCCCTTGACCGTTCCAGACTGAGCGAAGACCGGGGAAGCACAGAGTCCCAGCATTAAGAGAACAAAAGCAAACACGGCAAAATGTTTCTTCATCGTGGCCTCCCGGCGCAAAACATTCTCGATTGATCGATTTCTGATAGTTGATTGAAAATCGGCATGAGCGGGTCTGTTTTTATTTTAGTCACTGACTAACAATCACAAAATTCAACGATCTCTATTCAACGATCTCTTCCTCGATCTGCGATCTCAGCATACGGAATAGGATCGGCGGCTCCCGCAGCCGCAAACGCCCGCAGCCGCAACACGCAGCTGTCGCAGACGCCGCACGCCTGATCCTGGCGGCTGTAGCATGACCAAGTTAAATCGAACGGCGCGCCCAATTCAAGGCCCAGGCGCACAATTTCAGCTTTGCGCAGGCGGATGAGCGGGGTGACGATCTCGATGGTTCCTGCTTTCGTCCCCGCCTTGATCACCTGGTTGAACGCTTCATAATACGCCGGACGGCAATCGGGGTAGCCGGAACTGTCTTGTTCTACGGCGCCGATGTAGATCTTTTCCGCTCCCAGCACTTCAGCCCAGCTTACCGCTACGGCCAGGAAATGGGCGTTGCGAAAGGGGACGTAGGTGACCGGGATGTCATGGCCAGGCGTGCGAGCAACCGGGCCGCTGGTGGGAACGGCGATGCGTTCGTCGGTGAGCGCCGAACCTCCGATGGCGCGCAGAGCCTCTATGCGCACGAGCAGTGTGTCCTGGATGTTGAGCCGCTGGCAAATTGCCTGGAAAGATTGGCGCTCGCGGTCTTCGGTGCGCTGGCCATAGCTCACGTGCAACGCGGCGGCGGCATGGTCGCGGGCCGCGAGCGCGGCGCAGACGCAGGAATCCATGCCTCCGCTGAGGAGAACGACGGCACGGGATTTAGTTGGACGCGTCATGTGTTGAACGGCAATTTCTGATTGCTGATTGCTAGTTGTTGATTGAAAGGCGCCGCAGGGGCGCTGCGGA
>JBAUYE010000193.1:0-5095 GCA_049584615.1 Candidatus Sulfotelmatobacter sp. | reverse complement strand
GCACCGTACTGTCCACTCAATGGCTGATTAGTTGGGGCGAAGACAGAATACCGCATGGCGAGTGCGGAGAAGGTATACGCTTTGCACGATCACTAATCGCTGATTGTTACTACCGCATTGCGCGCATTCACGAAGAAAGGCGCGAGCGAGGGAAAGCAATGCGGGCGTATCGGCAGCACCTACTTCGTCGCAAGCGCGGTGTCCGAAGCATCTATCGGCTATCCGAGGTGAGGCGGAGATATGCAGCGGTGCAGGCTTAATCAGATCCTTCGCAAAGAACGCTCAGGATTTCGGCAGAAGGCTCCCGCGCGCAAAGAACGCGCGCTCACGCCTTCTAAGCGCCTCAAGTTAAGCCCCGCAGGGCCGATGGTACTGCACGCGCCAAGTGTGTGGGAGCGTAGGTCGTTGCCGGCATAAATAAAGGCCAGTCTGAGAAATCAGATTGGCCTTTTCCTTTTGTACGCTCGAAGCGAAGGAGCTAACCGCCCCTATCGCATCATGACCGCTACAGCCACGCCGGCCGCCACGTTAACCAGGAAACCCACCGCGATGGCGATGCCCCACAGTTGCCTCTTACTTTGGAGGGACGAGTAAACACGGTGGTTGCGTCCGAAAAGGTAGAACGATCGAGGATAAAGACGCTCTCCAATCTTTCTGCTCACGAGCAGCACCAGGGCAACCGTGATGGCAGCGAGAAGGGACACTATCGCAAATCGAAGATGAGCCAAGACATCGCGCACATTCGTGAAGTCATTCAACTGTGCTAGAAGTAGGGCGTTCAGCTTCTCGTTAACATCCGTAGACTTAACCGCGTCGGCTATCTTCTGGTAATACTCATTCCCGCTGGGAATCAGATGTGGATCGATGTTGACCCCGACTCTTGTTGCATATCCGTAATAACCAAGACACGCGAGAAGGCACGCTGAAAGCAAGAAAAAAATTTCGCTGCCCCACCTTCGCAGAGCCGGTCGGAAATACAAGAACCTTCACCGCCCAACTATAGTCCTCTCGTAGCGACAAAATCGCCTCATTTATCTGCTCCACGTTGAACTGAAAGTCCGGGCCACCGCTGAACCCGGAAATTCTGATCTCCGCTTCTTTCGAGAAGACGACATCGATGCCGGCCTGCCTTTGGAATGTGTGTCTGAGGGCTAGCCTTCGTACCTTGTCGGGAGCTCGATTCAAGTGATCTATCAACAACTCAATAGAATCGAACGGGAGCAGCTCTCTATCATCGTTCGTTATTGAATATCGGCTGGCTATTGCCTCGTTGGCGCCGGACGGAGTGACGCACTTCGCGGCAATCTCATCGATGTCGCGGAGAGTTGCCTCGTCGAAAATGTATCCGTCAAGCCGGATTTCCCTGGAAACCCTGGCGGGCTCTCTTTCTTCCATCGCTCTACCCCCGCGAATCGGAATACCTTTGGGCGGCAATTGTACATCACGGCAGGTGGCGACTTTAGGCCCCACCAGCCACGCTGGGTGCCAATCTTTGGCGTTCCTTGCAAGAGGTGGGATCCCCGCTACCTTCGCCCCGAGGCTTTTGACTTTCTCGTCGCCGAATGATTCCCACACCACTACTGTTCATCCAATTGGGGAGTAGTATTTTCTTTTCCGCGGGGAGCGAAAGACGATGCGCCGGTACCATCACATCGGAATTCCCACTACTGAAGCGAAGCCTGGCGAGACCCACTTGAAACACCTGAAAGTCTTTGTGGTCAGCCACGAGAAAAGCGAATTTGGCGTGGAGTGGATGCGTTTCGAAGCGGATGCGGCGGTCCCTGATCTCGTCCGGCAAGTTCCGCACGTTGCGTTTGAAGTGGCTGATCTCGCCTCCGAGCTGGCTGGCCGCGAGATCCTGATTCCTCCCAACAGCCCATCCGACGGCGTCCGCGTAGCGTTCATAGTCGAAAACGGTGCGCCCATCGAACTGCTCGAATTCACCGACCCCAACCATCCTGCCCGCCGCCAGGGGAGCAAGATGCGAATATAAGCGCCCCGTCCAAAGGGCTTCGACGAGTTCAGGATAAACTCCGGTCGTTGCCGGCATAAATCAAGGCCAGTCTGAGAAATCAGATTGGCCTTTTCCCTCTGGCCACTTTCAGATGACGGGTCAGGGCTGCCACTGCGTTAGATCCGGGGCAGCTTCGATCTCTACTCGAATCACCGGCGCCTTCAAGAACCACTTGACCGCGACCGTAGGCGCTTTTGCCGAGGCAGGCTCGCCACGCAGAACATAAACGAGAACTGCTTGTTTCCCTACGCGACAGGAGCATTCTGGTGGCGAAAACTTCCAGCTTTGGAGGTTCTCGATCGCCGCATCGCGCAGGAGCTTATTGCCCGGCAGTTTATCGTTTGATGTTGCCTCAATGTCGGATGTTTCTCCCCGCTCGTTGACGATGAAATGCAGCGACACCGTTCCTCCGACACGGGCCTGGCGAGCGATGGGCGGGTAAAATGGCATCGAAGCGGACTTGAGATGCAGCTCATGGTCCGCTCCCAATGCGGCCGTCGTTACGCAAATCAACAGGACGCAAGTAATCCAGCCGACCTTTTTCATCTCATGAACTCCTCACTGGCGGCGACGCTGGCTCATGCGGGCTGCCACAAGTAACGAGTCCGCACGTTTACAGCCGCGCCTTCCAGTATCCCGGCCTCCGGCTGGTGTGGGCAACCGCCACGATCTGAATCGTCGAAGCTCGTTCCCGGTAAATCAGAGTAAATGGAAACTGCCGAAGCAAGAACCTGCGAGTAGAGTGTGAGCCGGCGGCCCAACGTTGAGGCGCGGTGATGATCTGCGCTAGCGCGCGATCTACCTCAGCATCGAATCTTAGAGCGGCGTCAGGACTACGCTCAAGGTACCAGTCGAATGCGGCATCATATTCTGCGGTAGCTTCGTGATGAAACTCTGCAGCATCAGTGCGCACGGGGCAACTTCGCTAAATTGCGTCTGCGCACTTCTCCCCATGGCGTGGTCTTGGCCTTGCCCGAATCCAACTCTGCGATGCGCTTTCCGATCTCGTCTTCCCAGGCCGCCTGTACACCTTCGTCCACCTTGCCGCCTAGGTTCGAGATCAGGGAGTCGGCCAGCGCTTCCTGTTCCTCAACCGACAGCGACAGTGCGCGCTCCAGCAGTTTGGAAACTTCCGGTGTCATCTGTGCCATGTTGACCTCGCTTGGCCTATTCTAGCGTAATGGCCGTATTTTCTTGACTTCGACGGGTTCAGGTGAAATCATTTTGATATAGCCGACGTGGCTGATTTAGCCCCTTCCGACCGGATGGTTGGAAGGGGTTTTTGCGTTTGGGGGAAGTAACGGAGGGCGAGGGCGGTGGAGATGGAGGTCCTTCAGCGACGATGAAGCTGTCGCTTCAGGATGACAAAGCTGTATGGGGGATCAATCGACATGGGTGGGATCACGATTTGGGGTATGGCGGAGGAGCGGCCGGGGAGGCTTACTCCTAAGCAGTTGGGGGAGATTGCTGAGGCGGAGTTTATTGCTAAGGCTGTGGGGTTGGGGTTTGTGGTGGCTCGTCCTTGGGGGGATAGCGAGCCTTATGATTTTATTGTGAATCCGAAGAAGAGTTTTATTTTTTGGCGGGTGCAGGTGAAGTCGGCGCATACGATTGGGGCGGATGGTGGGTGCAGCTTTCGGGCGCATGATCATCAGATGCGGTCCTATAGTTCGGAGAATATTGATGCGCTTGTGGCTTATGCGCGTCCGATGAATGCGTGGTATGTTATGCCGGTGCGGGTGGTGGAGGAGTTGAAGTCGTTGATGCTTTATCCGGAGAGCCGGGGGAGGCGGTCGCGGTTTGAGAAGTGGAGAGAGGCTTGGGAGGTTTTGCGGCGGGCGGTGCGGCGGGGACCGAGATAGGTTCAACTTCTTGCTTCGCGAGGCTGGAACGGGCGGGACTGCCGGTTTTCTGTCGCGGTGAAAGGAAGTCAAAATCCCCACCCTTGCCGCTCGGGCTCGCAGGATATTTCTTGCCGTGTTGAAGGCGGCAAGGATGGGGCACCCGCGGCTGATGTGCTGCTGGCGAACGGCAGATTCCTCCTGTCTCGCTTCGCTCGCGCGTCGGAATGACAAGTCTTCCCGGTGGGATGGGTAATACGATTTAATATCCACGGAGGTCGCAATGAGCAAAGTCAAAGTTGCTGCGTTTTCAATTTCCATTGACGGATTTGGCGCTGGGCCCCGGCAAGATGCGCGGAATCCTCTGGGGGTGCGCGGGACGGAGGTTCACGACTGGTTTTTTCATACTGAAGTCTTCAAGAAGACGCAAGGGCCTGAGGTTTTCAAGAAGATAGGGCCTGAAATTTTCGAGCAGATACAAGGACAGAGCCGCGGAACGACCGGGATCGACAACGACATGGCTGCGCTGACGTTTGAGAATGTAGGCGCGTGGATCATGGGGCGCAACACGTTTGGTCCGGTTCGAGGTGCGTGGAAAGACGATTCGTGGAAGGGATGGTGGGGCGATGATCCGCCGTTTCACGGGCCGGTTTTTGTGCTTACGCATCACGCGCGGTCTCCGCTGACGATGGACGGCGGCACCACGTTTTACTTCGTTACTGACGGATTGGACTCTGCTCTCAAGCAAGCGAAAGAGGCGGCCCAAGACAAGGACGTCCGGGTTGGCGGCGTGTCGGTCCTTCGGCAGTATTTGGCCGCCGGCCTGATCGACGAAATGCATTTAGCCGTGGCGCCGGTGCTGCTGGGCGAAGGTGAACATTTATTTTCTGGAATCAATCTCGCGCAGCTTGGATACGCACCTTTCCGGACTGTTCGCGGAGAGAATGCTACTCACGTTTTTATTAAGAAGGGATAGGGCAGCGGCCACCGCCGCGGATGAAAATCAAAGTCAAAGGCAGGGGACAGGAGTGTCCGCTCCACACGGGCCAAGAAGGTTCACCCTCGAATCCGAAAAAGATGGCTTGGCGTGAGGTCGGGGTATATGCTCGCGGGGGCCGGGAAACGCGATGGACGTCCTGGCTCGAGTTGGCTCGCTCCTCAGGAGCGGCCGGAGAAAAAAATGAGCACTATGACCGTGCCCGTTCGCGGCGGGATTTTGACCGGAAACGGGTTTTTGAAA
>JBAUYE010000192.1:0-22454 GCA_049584615.1 Candidatus Sulfotelmatobacter sp. | reverse complement strand
TCTGCAAATATTGCGCCGCGATGCTGTAGTTACCCGCTTGCGCCGCCTGCAGAAATCCGAAGACAGTTCCATAAGGCGTACCACGCCCCAGCGCATCCGTCGGAGTGTTGGCCACGGTGCTCGCGGCTGCCGCAGGTTGCAGAATCTGGCTTAGCGGGCTCTGTGCAGCCAGCGGAAGGCAGGACGCAAGACTGAGAACAAGAAGTGCAATCCCTTTGGAAAAAGTACGCATGGGTTCTTCCCCAGGTTAGTTGCGCTTGGGGCGATATACGTCTGTGCTGGTGCCAAAGAAAACTTCCGCCGCTTCCATCACGGTTTCTGAAAGCGTCGGATGCGGATGGATCGTCATGGCCACATCGCGGGCCAGTGCGGCCATTTCAACCGCCAGCACTCCCTCGGCAATCAGTTCGCCGGCGCCTACGCCCACAATCCCCACGCCCAGCACGCGCTCCGTCTGCGGGTCAATCAACAGCTTGGTCATTCCCTCCGGACGGTCCAGAGTAACCGCGCGTCCCGACGCGCCCCAGGGAAATTTCGCAACCTTGATCTCGCGATTTTCTTTCTCCGCCTGAGTTTCAGTCAACCCGCACCACGCCACTTCAGGATCAGTGAACACCACGGCCGGAATCGCAGCCGGTTCAAAAGCAACCTTGTGCCCGGCGATCGCCTCGACCGCCGTTCGTCCTTCGTGCATAGCCTTGTGCGCCAGCATGGGCTCACCCACCACATCGCCAATGGCATAAATCGACGGATCAGCCGTCTGCAACTGCTTGTTCACCTCGATGAATCCTCGCGGGTTGACTCGCACTTGCGTGTTCTCAAGCCCTGGGATTTCCGAATTAGGCTTGCGTCCAACCGACACTAGCACGCGATCAAAAGCTTTCTCCCGGTCGTTCTCCTGCACGGACGCCCCTGCGAAAGTCGCCCGGATTCCCGCGCCATCTTCTTTGAGAGAAGCGACGGTAGTGTTCAAAAGAATCGCCTCAAACATCTTCTCCAGCCGTTTGTGCAGCGGAAGCACCAGATCGCGATCCGCACCGGGAAGCAGGCCGGGCAGCATCTCGACCACAGTCACGCGCGTTCCCAGCGCCGCATACACCGAGCCTAGCTCCAGGCCAATGTATCCGCCACCCACCACCAGCAAACTGCCGGGAATGTCTTGAAGATCGAGCGCACCCGTCGAATCCATCAGGCGCGGCGAATCCAGCTTAAGCGCGGGAATAATGGCAGGCCGCGAACCAGTCGCGAGAACAATCCGGTCAAAGCTGAGAACCGCTTCGGTCGCATCTGCCTTGCTGATCCGCAACGTGGTCGAATTCTGAAACGCCGCGCGGCCCTGAATGTATTCCACATGCCGCTGCTTCGAGAGTAGTCCCAGGCCTCCAGTAAGCTTCTTGACCACCCCTTCTTTCCAACCGCGTAGCCGCGCTAGGTCAATCTTTGCCGGAGGAAATTCAATTCCCCAATTCTTAGCCTGCTGTGATTCCTCAATCAGCTTGGCGACGTGCAGCAGCGCCTTCGAAGGAATGCAACCGCGGTACAAACACACGCCGCCAGGATTCACCTCAGGGTCGATCAGCGTGACCTGCATGCCCAGGTCAGCGGCAAGAAAAGCGGCAGCGTAACCGCCCGGTCCGCCGCCCACTACGGCGATTTTTAAGTTCTCCATTGGTCTGCTTTCAAATTCGAATCCACCACGGAAGGGAAAGTCTGTGCCATGAAGACGAGTTCGAGGTGAATAAAACTCAAAAGAGCCGCCAGCATCTCGCCAGCATTCGCCGACGGCTGACATAAGATTTCAAACCGATTAAGACATGCTGCCCGCAAGTCGCGAAAGCTCGATGTCGCTTTCCGGTCAAAGGCCCACTTCGCAGGATCCTCTCTGATCAGGTAGCAGTGATGCGCTAGAGAATAGAACCAATCGATCCCAGAGCGAATCGTATCCGCAACGAACTCGGCCTCATCTGTGGGGGGAGCGTCGCCAAAATCCAGCAGAAACTTGTGGAAATCGCAACTGACGCGAATCGAAATGTGTAACAGCTCTCGTTCCTTTGCTGATTGAAAAAGGTCTTCAGTCGCAGCCACGATGCGATTTTCGATTTCGTGAGTTTTTTCTTTTACGTATGCGACATCTTCCTGAAGCTTTTTATTTCGCAATGTTTCGGCGTATGGCAGCTTTTGCATGTGGAAGATTGATTGTTTTATCCCTGAACCGATAACAGGAATGGCTGCTCAAACGCCTCCGCCACCCAGCGCAGAAAACGCGCAGCATCCGCGCCGTCAATCAGGCGATGATCGTAAGACAGCGAGAGCGGCAGGATCAGCCGCGGCTCAAACTTCCCGCCAATCCATTCCGGTTCCATGCGCGAACGCGAAAGCCCAAGAATCGCAACCTCGGGATGATTCACGATCGGAGTAAACGCCGTCCCGCCGATGCCGCCGAGGTTCGTGATGGTGAAAGTGCCGCCCTCCATGTCGGCTAGCGTAATTTTCTTGTCCCGCGCCTTCTGTGACAGTTGTGATAATTCGACCGCCAGCTCCACAATATTTTTCTTGTCCACATCGCGGATCACCGGAACCAGCAACCCGCGATCCGTATCCGCCGCGACCCCGATGTTGATGTACTGCTTGTAAACAATTTCTTCTTTCTCCATATCAATGCTGGCGTTGAATTGCGGAAACACTTTCAAAGCCGCAGCGCAAACTTTCAGCGCAATCGCGGTCACCGTCATCTTGCCGCCAGCCTGTTCGGCCTTGGGCGCAAAACGCGCGCGCAAGTGTTCCAGTTCGGTGATGTCAGCGCGGTCGTGCTGGGTAACGTGCGGAATCGTGTTCCATGATTCCGCCAGATGTTCTGCTGTTTTGCGGCGAACTCCGCGCATGGAAACGCGTTCGATCTTGCCCCACTTGGCGAAATCCGGCAGCTTCGGTTCAATGAAGTGTCCGGCGCGCGGCGGAGCCTGCGCCGCTGCAGCTACGCTGGCGACCAGGGCTTTGGCGTGGGCCTTGACGTCATCTTCACTAATTCGCCCGCCCGGCCCCGTACCCTTGACTGCATAAATATCGACGCCGATTTCGCGAGCCAAGCGTCGCGTCGACGGAGCTGCCGGAACTGGTTCGCGGTGTTCGGTTCCCGCGACCTTCCCCAATTGCACCGGCATCGAGAACGCCGGAGGCCGCGGCTGCGGCTGGTCGGGAGGCAACGCCTGTTCCTCGGTTTTGCCCTCCGCCCGAATTGCAGCCTGGAAGGCCAGGCGGGCGCCATGCTGGCCCGAAACATGTTCCACGGGACGGCTGGCCGGACGCACCGTTTCGGCTTGCGATGTTGCCCCACCTTGCAGCGTGAAAATCACCTGCCCAACTTTAATCTTCTCGCCTTCTTTAACCTTCACGTCCTTCACCACGCCGCTCACCGACGAAGGAACCTCCACCACCGCCTTGTCGGTTTCGAGTTCCATCACCGGCTGGCCTTCCGAAACTTTGGCGCCCGGTGCGATCATCAGGCGCACCAGATCACCCTCCGAAATATTTTCTCCCAGTTCCTGCAACCGGAATTCCCGGGGCGCCGGAGCATCCGTCGACCGGTTTCGCGGCGGCGCAGCCTGGGATTGCGGCGGCGGCGTGGGAGCCGGCGGCAGCTTATCCGCCGCCGTCGGTTCGCCCGATGGACGTTGTGGCGGCGGCACGACAGAACTTTGAGGTGAAGAAGCCTGAGGCCCGGAAGCCTGAGGCCCGGAAGCCTGAGATGAAGAACCTTGAGGTGCAGAACCACGAGGCGCGGCCGCAGCCACCGCTGCGCCGGCATGATTGTCCACGGTGAAGATCACCTGGCCAACCTTGATCTTCTCGCCTTCCTTAACCAGAATCTCTTTCACTTTTCCGCTCACGGACGAAGGCACTTCCACCACCGCTTTGTCGGTTTCGAGTTCCATGACCGCCTGGCCCTCGCTGACGGTTGCGCCGGGTGCGATCATCAGGCGCACCAGGTCGCCCTGTTCAATGTTTTCACCGAGTGCAGGAAGTTTGAATTCGATCACGGATTCTTGAATCACTGATTCGTTGTCCTTATTGCTCAAAGCTATTGACTGGTCTTGCGCTTAGCTCGTTGCCGGGTTCAGCTTTTCCGCATCGATCCCCAGGTCATGCACTGCCTGCTTCACCACATCGAGGCCGATTTTCTTTTCCCGTGCCAGAGCCCCCAGCGTCGCCAGCACAATGTGCTTGGCATCCACTTCGAAGAAGTCGCGCAACGCCACCCGGTTCTCACTGCGGCCAAACCCGTCTGTCCCCAGCGAGACCAGTTGTCCCGGCACCCACTTCGCCAGCGATTCCGGCAGCACCTTCATGTAATCCGATGCCGCGATGAACGGCCCAGTCGCATCCTTCAGCGTCTGCGTCACATACGGGACTCTCGGCGCCTCGCCAGGGTGCAGCATGTTCCAGCGTTCGCAGTCGTTGGCGTTGCGATAGAGTTCTTTGTAGCTGGTCACGCTCCACACATCCGCCGCCACGCCATACTTTTCTTTCAGGATGGTCTGCGCCTTCAACACTTCGTACATGATGGTCCCGCTGCCCAGCAGTTGCACCCGCAGCTTCGCGTCCGTCGCGTCCGATGTGTTGAATCGATAGAGCCCGCGCAGAATGCCCTCGCGCACGTGCTCACCCTTGGGCATCTCCGGCATGGGAAGCGGCTCGTTGGTCACCGTGAGGTAATAGAAAATCGATTCCTGGTCCACGTACATGCGCTTGATGCCATCCTGAATGATGATGGCAATCTCATAAGCGAACGCCGGATCGTAGGCCAGCAAGTTGGGAACCGGCAGCGCGAGCACGTGGCTGTGGCCGTCCTGATGCTGCAGGCCTTCGCCCGCCAGCGTGGTTCGTCCCGCCGTGCCGCCGATGAGGAATCCGCGGCACCGCATGTCTGCCGCAGCCCAGATCAGATCCCCAATGCGCTGGAAGCCGAACATCGAGTAATAAATGAAGAACGGGATGGTGTTGATGCCATGATTCGCATAGGCCGTGCCCGCCGCGATGAACGAGCACACCGACCCGGCTTCGGTAATTCCTTCCTCCAGAATCTGACCGTTCTTCGCTTCCTTGTAGTAAAGAAGCGTGTCCATGTCGACCGGCTCGTAAAGTTGTCCCACGCTCGAGTAGATGCCAACCTGGCGGAACAGCGCTTCCATCCCGAAAGTGCGAGCCTCGTCGGGAATGATGGGGACGATCAGCTTGCCCAGTTCCGGATCACGCAACAGCTTCGCCAGCAGCCGCACGAAAACCATCGTCGTCGAAGCGTCGCGTCCCTCGGTGCCTTTGTAGAACTCTTCAAAGTACGATTCCGGCACCGGCTTCAGCGGCGTGGCGCGCACCTTACGTTGCGGCATGTATCCGCCGAGTTGTTGCCGCCGCGCCTGCATGTACTTGATCTCCGCGCTGTCGTCGGTGGGTCGGTAGAAGGGCGCGTTGTGGAGTTCGTCATCGGGAATCGGAATGCCGAAACGTGAGCGGAAAAGTTCCAGCTCATCTTCATTCAGCTTTTTCTGCTGGTGCGTGATGTTCTTGCCTTCACCCGCTTCGCCCAGGCCGTAGCCCTTGATGGTCTTCGCCAGGATGATCGTCGGCGATCCAGTGTGATCGACCGCGGCACGGTATGCGGCATGCACCTTGATGGGATCATGTCCGCCGAGGCGCATGCGCGCCAGTTGCTCATCAGAAAGATGCTCAACCATTTTCAGCAGGCGCGGATCGGTGCCGAAAAGATTCTGGCGGAAGTACGCTCCGCTCTCGACAAAATATTTCTGATACTGCCCATCGCTGACTTCTCCCAGACGCCTCACCAGCAGCCCGTCACGGTCGCTGCGAATCAGGCTGTCCCAGTCCGAACCCCAGATCACCTTGATCACATTCCATCCCGCGCCGCGGAAGATGGCTTCGAGTTCCTGAATGATCTTCCCATTGCCGCGCACCGGGCCATCGAGGCGCTGTAGGTTGCAGTTCACTACGAAGATCAGGTTGTCCAGATTCTCGCGCGACGCCAGTGTGATCGACCCCAGAGATTCGGGCTCGTCCATTTCGCCATCGCCCATGAACGCCCACACCTTGCCGCCGGTCGACTGCTTCAGTCCACGGTTTTCCAGATAGCGAATGAAGCGCGCATGATAAATCGCCTGGATCGGCCCGAGTCCCATCGAGACCGTGGGAAACTCCCAGAAGTTTGGCATCAGCCACGGGTGAGGATAGGAGCTGAGGCCTCCGCCGGGCTTGAGTTCGCGGCGGAAGTTTTCCAGCTTTTCTTTTGGGATGCGGCCCTCGAGATAGGCGCGAGCATAAATTCCGGGCGCGGCGTGGCCCTGGAAGTAAACGATGTCGCGGTCGCCGCTTTCGGTTTGCGCCTGAAAGAAATGATTGAAAGCCACTTCGTACAACGTGGCTGCGGAAGCAAAGGTCGAGATGTGGCCGCCGATGCCTTCCTGAATCTTGTTGGCGCGTACAACCATGGCCAGCGCGTTCCAGCGTACCAAGCTCTTGATGCGGCGTTCCATCTCCTGGCTTCCGGGGAATGGCGCCTGCTGTGGAGTCGCGATCGTGTTCTGGTAAGGGGTGGTCGCGGTGAAAGGAAGGTTCACTCCCGCGGCGCGCCGGGCATGCAAGGCTAACTGTTGCAGAAGTCTCCCCGCGCGAGTCGGGCCGCCCTTGGACAGCACATAGTCGAGCGAGTCGACCCACTCCCGCGTTTCCAATACCTCTTGACCGTCAGTTTCCGTCTGAGCCACGTCTGATCTCTCCGTCGGATAAGGCCGAACCTTTTAAGGCCGAATCATCCATGATATTCAATTATGCGGAATTTTGCTGGGCGTCTCCTGAACGAGGGTCGATGGCCCGACGTTCTACAATGCGAAGGTCGGCGGAGATGACCGGTCGGGAGGCGCAAAATGTTTCGAGTCACGCTGCTTCTGGTGGTCGTTGTGGTGCTGATATTTCTGGTGCCACGCATGCTCTCGCGCTCGCGCGGCGCTGCTCCTGCCTTGGGGAGCCTCGCTCCCGATTTCACCTTGCCCTCGCAAGACAGCGCTTCAGTCAGCTTGAAGGATTACCGTGGGAGTTGGGTCGTGCTTTATTTTTATCCCAAGGATCAGACTCCGGGGTGCACGCGGGAAGCACACAACTTTCAGGCGGATGAGGCCAAGTACGCCGAACGGCACGCGGTGGTTCTGGGGGTGAGTGTGGACAGCGTGGACTCGCATAGAAAGTTTTGCGCTAAAGAGGGTCTGAACTTCAAACTGCTGGCTGACCGCGACGGCAAGGTGAGCGGCGCCTACGGGTCGCTTACGAATCTTGGAGTGGTGAAGTTCGCCGCGCGGCATACGTTCCTCATCGATCCTAGCGGGAAGGTTGCCAGGGCATACGGCAGCGTTGATCCGGCGCGGCACAGCGGAGACGTGCTGGCTGCACTCGACCAACTGCAGAAGCAGTAGATGTTCCGGAACATTGTGCTGAATGTTCCAACTGGAACATTGAAGCGTTTTTACCGGAACGCTGTGGAAAATTCGGAAATCTCGGAAAACCACCTTAAAGCTATAGTGAGCAAGCGGCAAGTCGATGAGGGAGTTGGATTTGCCGGGGTGCCGATATATCGGCACGAAAAACGTGGGGCGAAGAGAAAGCGGAGAAAATCGGGCCTCGAGGCTGGCGCTTGGTGGTGGTGAGTGCTAATTACATAGACTTACGAGGTAGCCGCAAGAAATCGCGGCGGGACGATCCAGCCTCGGTCGCAGTGACGCAGCGGTCCGACTGGTCTCGGGTCGTTTGACGAAGTATCCGAGAACTGGGATATTTGGATAGCGCGATAAACGGTTGCCAGGCGCGATATGCCAAACCGAAGAACTAGCGATGCCGTCGTTCGAAGTTCGGGCAATGTGTTCGCGGATCTTGGTTTACGCGATGCCGGCGAGAAGCAAACACGAGTGCGCCTGGCGGTTGCCATTAACCAGATCATTCAGGCGCGGCAGTTGTCGCAGACTGCAGCGGCGCGCCTGCTCGGCGTCAACCAGCCGAAGATTTCCGCTTTTGTGAATTACCGACTGGAGGGGTTTTCTGTTGAGCGGTTGATGCATTTTCTCAATGCGCTTGATCGCGACGTCGAGATCGTAATCAGAAGGAAACCACGATCGAAGAGGGCGGCGAGAATTGTGGTGACGGGTGCGCAGTTGTCCCAGGTGGTTTGAAGGTTTTATCACTGGGCTGGGCGCCGCAAGTGGAAGCCTGCCCCCGAAGAGACCCACTTCTCGCATAGAACGCGAGAAATGAAGCACCCGGCTTCGTAGGCCAACCCCCAAGGTAACCTTGCCCCAAAGTGACCCTCACCCGATACTGGCAGAAACGCTCGCCGGAGGTACTTTTGCCATGAAGAAGTTCGGGCTACTGCTCGTGTTCGCTGCGTCAGTCTCGTGCTTTGGTCAACAGGCGCGAACCACCATTTACATTGAGCCTCAACAGGGTTTTGAAACCTACATAGCCGCAGCGATTTCTAAGAAGAACGTGCCGGTCGATGTGGTAGCGGATCAAACGAAGGCTGACTACGCCCTTAAAGCCGCCCCTGTCGAAATCAAGTCAGAATCCACTGGCGGGAAGGTTGCTCGGTGCTTATTCGCTTCCTGTATCGGAATTGAGGACAAGGGGAGCGTGTCTGTTCAATTTATCGACACGAGTTCGAGCAAGATGCTGTGGGCCTACTCCGTCAACAAGCAGAAGGGCGGCAGCAAGAACGAGCAGTCAATGGCCGAAGCGATTGCCAAGCACCTGAAGGACTTTGTTGAGAGTAGATCGGGGAAGGAAATTCTGAGTGCCAGGGCTTCAGAGCCAGCGATGACACAGCCGGAGCCCGCACCAGTCGCGGCGGACAACTCCCAGGCAGACCCTGCAATGCCGCCTGCGAGTATCGTCGTGAAATCGACGCCTCCGGGCTGTGACATAAACGTTGACGGAAAGTTTATGGGCAGCACTCCTTCCACAATTCAGTTGGCCCCCGGAGACCACCTGGTCTCAATCGAGAAAGAGAACCTAACACCTTGGCAGCGTACAATGACCGTCACCGCCGGGGGAAGCTCCACGATCGATGCGACGCTGGCGAAGCCCTAGGGTGCTGGCGCTGTTGCCGCTGCCGGCAAGTACAGAGGTCCTTCGGCCCGCAAAGAGCGCGGGCCTCAGGATGACAACGTATTTATTCGCCGTCAGAAGCGGTTGGCCATGTTCGGCGTAAACTAGCCGGGATGGGGACTGCGATACGGCAATCCGAAGTGCGGGAACCTTTCCGGGGACCGCGGGTTTACCGCTTTCCGCCCGGGTTTCAGCGCAATCTGATCTGGTTTGCGCTGCGCAAGTTTCGCCCGGTTAACCCCATCGTTTTGTTCCAGCACCTGGCTGAGACCTACGGCGATATTGCGCACTACAAGATTGGCCATCACCACATTGTTTTTCTGAACCATCCTGAGTACATTCGCGAAGTGCTGGTGGTGCAGAACGATAACTTCGTCAAGGAACGCACGGTGCAGCGTACGAAGATGCTGCTCGGCGAAGGCATGATCACCGCCGAAGGGGTGGAACACCGGGCTCAGCGGCAGACGGCGCAGCCTGCCTTCCACCGGCAACGCATTGTTGAATATGGAAGCGTCATGGTGGAAGAGGCGTGCCGCAAGCGCGATTCGTGGCGCGCAGGTGAGGAGCGCGACATTGCCACCGACATGATGCACCTCACGCTCAACGTGGTGGCCCGCACCCTGTTCGCGACGGATTTGCGCCAGGAAGTTTTCGAGCTGGCAGCCGCTATCAACCGAATCATGGGCCTTTACAATTTTCTGGTGATGCTGCCGGCTGCGGAATGGCTGGTGCATTTGCGGCCGCCGGGTCTGGCTGCGTTCGTGCGGGCGCGGAACCGGATCGATGCCGTAGTCTACCGCATGATCGACGCGCACCGCAGAGGCGGCATCGATCGCGGTAGCCTGCTGGATCTTATGCTGGCGGCTTCGCGCGCCAACGATGAAGAGTCTCGCGAGTCGTTGCGGGATCAGGTGATCACGATTTTTCTCGCGGGTTACGAGACCGTTGCCAACGCGTTGTCGTGGACGTGGTATTTGCTTTCACAGAATCCTGACTGCGAACTTCGGTTTCACCAGGAGGTGGGAAGGGTGCTTCAGGGCCGGCTTCCGGCGATCGAGGACGTCCCCCGGCTGTGCTACACGGAGAAGGTGATGGCGGAGTCTCTGCGGCTGTATCCGCCGGCCTGGGCGATGGGACGTTATGCGCGCAACGATTTTGCTCTGGGAGATTTCTTTTTGCCCGCGCGAACCACGGTGCTGATCAGCCAGTTCGTTACGCACCGTGATCCCCGGTATTTTCCCGATCCGCTTAGGTTTGATCCGGATCGATTTTCCGCGGAAGGCAAAGCCCGGCGAATGAAGTTTACCTACTTTCCGTTTGGCGCGGGCGTGCGGCAGTGCATTGGGGAGTCATTTGCCTGGATGGAAGGAGTGCTGATCCTGGCCGCGCTGGCGCAGAAATGGAAGCTACGATTGGTTCCAGGGCAGCGGGTTGAGCCGCAGCCGCTGATCACGCTGCGCCCGAAATATGGAATGCGGATGCTGGTTGAGCCGCGCAAAAGTTAGTTCTTCCCCGCTGCGTTTTTCGAGTCCGCGAGATACATATCGGCGACGTGTTCGGCGATTGTTCCTGGCTTGGCCTCGGCTAGATTAGCCAGCAAGACCACCGTCAGTTGATCGTTTACATAACGCGCGATTGCGGTCTTGAATCCTTGCCAGGAGCCGGTGTGGCTGACTACGTGGTGCCCGTGGCGGTCTTCGATCTCCCAGCCGAAACCGTAGCCGGCCTTATTCGGTTCGCGGTTTTTTAGCTTCGCCGGAATCCACATCTGGTCGAGGCTTGCGCGTTTCAGCAGCTTCTCGGTGTAGAGTGCGGCATCCCACTTCGCGAGATCCAGGATGGAGAAGTAGAGGCTGCCATCCGCCGTGGTGTTGACCATTGGGGCGACCCATTCCTGGTTCTTGAGTTCGCCTTTGACCAGACGATAGCCGGCGGCGCGATTCGGAATAATGTCGGCCTCGCTGATGATTCGCGTGGTCTGCATGTCGAGCGGCTGAAAGATTCTTTGCTGCAGAAAGTCGCCGTAGAATTCTCCGGTTACGCGGTGGATCAGGATGCCGAGCGTCAGGTAGCCCAGATTGCTGTATTCCCACTTAGTGCCGGGAGGGTACGCGAGCGGAATGCTTTCTACCAGCTTCAGCAGTTCGGGTTCCGTCCAGTCCTTGCGAAAATTGAAGGTGTCGGGATAGTCTCCGAAGCCGGCGGTGTGGCTTAGCAGTTCGCGCACCGTCACTTCTTTCCAGGCGGGTGGGGCGCTTGGGAAATATTTCGTTAGCGGATCGTTGAGGCCTACCTTGCCCTCTTCGACCAGCATCATCACCGCGGTTGCGGTGAATTGCTTGCCGACTGAGCCTGACTGGAAGACAGTTTCCGGTTTGACCGGGACTTGCAGCTCAACGTTGGCGAGGCCGAATCCCTCGGCCTGCACGATCTGGCCGCCGCGTGAGACCAGAAGCGCGATACCCGGAATGTGCTGGCGTTGCATCTCGCTGCGCACATAGTTTGAGACGTTGTTTGAGACGTCAACGGAAATTATAGGCGCCGCTTGCGCACGGGAAATCGACGGAGCGATGAACGATAAGGCGAACAGCGCAATCACAGCCGCACGTGTTGTCATGGGTGAATGTTGAAAGGAATGGAGGCGCGGGTCGGAATCGAACCGACGCATAAAGGTTTTGCAGACCTCTCCCTTACCACTTGGGTACCGCGCCCCTGCTCAATACGTTAGCGTTCCGAGCGGAAAAAGTCTATCCGCGAAGGAGAAGCTTTGAGGAAGAAAAATGGAGCGGGAGACGAGGGTCGAACTCGCGACTTCAACCTTGGCAAGGTTGCGCTCTACCACTGAGCTACTCCCGCCCTGCGAAGGTGATTATAAATGAGGGCTTGCGCGGCGGCAATGTAGATGCCGCAGACCTACCGGGCCGCGTCTTTAGTGCGCTGACGCTTAGTGCACGGACCATTGCGGATCTTCCTCAGGCTTGACGACCTGGCCGTCGCGCATGTGAATGATGCGATCTCCGTACTTGGCGGCTTCGGGGTTATGCGTGATCATGAGCACGGTCTGACCGAGTTCCTGGTTGGACTGGCGCAACATGCGCAGAACGATATTTGAGTTCTCGGTGTCGAGATTGCCGGTGGGTTCGTCGGCCAAGACGACTGCTGGTTTGTTGATGAGGGCGCGAGCCAGGGCGACACGCTGTTGCTCGCCCCCGGAAAGTTCGGAGGGGCGATGATTCAGGCGCTTACTTAGTCCCAATAAATCGCAAATGCGGAGGAAGAAGGCGGGATCGCGGGCGCCGTTGCCAGCGATCTCCTGCGCGATGGCGATGTTGGAACGGGCGTCGAGCGTGGGCAGCAGGTTGAACTTCTGAAATACGAATCCGATTTTGCGCTTGCGCATGCGCGTGCGCTCGGCATCGGAGAGCGCGGCGAAATCGTCGCCGTCGAGGATTACTTTGCCGGAATCGGCGCGGGTGAGGCCGCCGAGAAGATAAAACAGAGTGGACTTGCCGCTGCCGGAGGGGCCGACCACGGTGACGAACTCTCCTTTTTGCACGTTGAAGGAGATGCCGCGGAGGGCGGGGACGTCGATCTTGCCGACGCGATAAGTTTTGTGCAAGTCAATGGCTTCGATGAATGCGCCCATGCCTGAGTCGATCTTACACGGTCGATCTTACACGATGGAAAGGGCGATCAAGTGGCGAGCGCGTTAGCGGGTGCCGGCAAAGTCCAATGAGGATGCGAGCCAAACGCGCGATTATTGCGTCGCAAACACCGCGACGCTTCGCGCGGCTCGCCCAGATTCCCTCGGCAAACTCGGGACAGGCTCTTCACTGCGCAAAGAACGCTTGTTCAGGATGACAATCAGGCTGCTCCCTGGCGGTGGGCGAATTGCGGCGGCCGCTCCTGCATTCGCTTGGGACCGCGCTTGCGGACTAGGAGCAGACGGATTCGTTCCAGCAGATCGGCTGGGGCATACATCCCGCGGGCCAGGAAAACATCGGCTTGCGATTCATGATCGTACACGCGGACCTTGCTTGAGATGAGGATGGCCGGAGTGTGAGGCGACAGATTCTTGATGGCGGCGATCAGTTGCGGACCGTCGAGTCCGGGCATGGCCATGTCGGTGACCACCAGATCGACGCCGCCCTGCTTAAAGCGCTCCAGGGCTTCTTCACCGCGGGAGTAGCTGGCCACGCGGTAGCCGCGGGTCTCGAGCATGATTTTTCTGTAGGAAAGGGACTGTTCGTTGTCGTCAACACAAAGAATCGTGCGCTTG
The DNA here is from genome assembly GCA_049584615.1 of Candidatus Sulfotelmatobacter sp. Lineage (GTDB taxonomy): Bacteria > Acidobacteriota > Terriglobia > Terriglobales > Acidobacteriaceae > Sulfotelmatobacter. The sequence continues at coordinate 9,016 of JBAUYE010000192.1, read as the reverse complement.
GGTTTCATTCACCGTCCATATCCGCTTGATGCCGGCTGTGACCGGAAGTCAGGCGGAAGTTTTCTCTGTTCGTGAAGAATGTGAAGAGAACCGATGCTAACGATAAGGGACGCCACTGTAAAGTGCCATCGAAGCAAATGGCAAATTCTGGCCATTGACATTTTGCGGCCTCGCGAAAGGCGCGATTCTGCGCCGCTTGCGGGCCGTTGACTAGAGGAAAACTTCGCCACGCAAAATTTCAACCGCGTTCCCGCCAACGCGCACGTTAACTACCCGGTTATCGCTGCGCGAGGCCCGCACAAAAATCCGGCTGGGCCGTTTCATTTCGACACCTTGTTCAATGAGCACTCGTTCGTCGGGCTTGGCCACGCCGTGCGCCACCATCCAGGCCGCGGTGCAGCCGGCGGCTGAGCCGGTGGCTGGGTCCTCGGCGTTGTAGAAAAGCATGCGGGCGTGGAGGCGGGCGTCGCAATCCACGGTCTCGCGAGTGACAAAATAAAAAAACCTGCCCCCGGTTTGCGCCAGGTACTCGCTGCCGCGCTTCAAGTCGATCTCAAGATTTCGGATTACCGCGAGCGACTTCAGCGGGGTCACGGTGTAGGGAAGTCCCGTCGAAACCGTTTCAATGGGAAGAGAATCATCGAAGTCTTGCGCGCGTAGTCCCGTGGCCCGCGCGATTGCTTCGCGTTCGTGCGTTGCCCCAAAGGTTGGATTGATCTGCGTCATTTCGCCGAAAGCAGGCTGGCCGGCGCCGTCTTCGAAGTTTACCGGGACTTTGCCGACATTCAATTCAAGCACGACCTGTGCTGTGCCGCCGTGGCCGCGCAGGGCGAAAGCCGTTCCCAGCGTGGGATGACCGGCGAATGGCAGTTCTTCCCGCACTGTAAAGATGCGCACGCGGACGCCCCGCTCGCGCTCGGTCGCTGAATCGCGAGGCAGGATAAACGTGGTCTCAGAGAGATTCATTTCCTTGGCGAGCGCCTGCATCTCGGGGTCGGTCAATCCGCGGCCGTCGAGAAATACAGCCAGCGAATTGCCTTCGAGCGGACGCGAAGAAAAAACGTCCCATTGCACCATCGCCAGACGTCGCGGAGGGCTCATGAGTTCTTTCCAGAACGAAAATTTATTGCGCGGCAGTGAAAATTTACAGATGCTCGCGGCTGCTTTCGCGATGCAGGAAAACTCGGCGAACAGTGGCTCTGCTGGCGGTGTTGCGGTTGACAGGGTGAAGGCGGGCTTCTATTCTTGTGGCATGTTCTGTCCCTGCAACGCCGGCGGCATGTGTTGTTGTACTTGTTCGCCGCCGTGTGGGTAGGGAGCGACCAAGATTTCTTCCAACCCACCCGGCGAAACGGGTGGGTTTCGTTTTTATCGGAAACCCTTTCAGTCTGGAAACACTGAGGCCAGCGAAAGCATTAAACTCTAGTAATCTGATAGACTTTTAGGCACAAGGAGGAAACGATGAGTACAGCAACCATAACCGAAACCCCTAGAATCCCCCGCATCAACGACACTGCTCCCGACTTCACGGCTGAAACCACCCAGGGGACGATCAACTTTCACGAGTGGATTGGCGACGGCTGGGCGATTCTGTTCTCCCATCCCAAAGACTTCACTCCGGTGTGCACGACCGAACTTGGCTATATGGCCGGCCTGCAGCCGGAGTTCGCCAAACGCAACACCAAGATTATCGGCCTGAGCGTCGACCCGGTGAGCAGCCACGGCAAGTGGGCCGCCGATATTGAAGAGACGCAGGGGCACAAAGTGAATTACCCGATGATCGGCGATCCTGAACTCAGGATTGCCAAGCTTTATGGCATGCTGCCGGCGGAGAGCGGCAACACTTCCGAAGGCCGTACGGCAGCGGACAATGCCACCGTGCGCACAGTATTCGTCGTCGGTCCCGATAAGAAAATCAAGCTACAGTTGAGCTACCCGATGAGCACAGGCCGCAACTTCGACGAAGTGTTGCGAGTCCTCGATTCGATGCAGCTCACGGCGAAGCACAAAGTGGCCACACCGGTGAACTGGAAGCAGGGCGACGAAGTCATCATCCTGCCTTCAGTGTCAAACGACGAAGCGCAACAAAAGTACCCCGGGGGATGGAAGTCACCCAAACCCTATCTGCGCATCGTGCCACAGCCGAAGTAGCGGGGGCAGACGGGCCGTTCGCGGCTGAGTAAAATCAGCCATGATTGCGCGAACGCGATGCACGAACGCGAATTCTCGCGCAGTGTTACGCTCCTTGTTGTTCGCGCAATTGCAGAGCGGCTCGTCTGGAAGCGCATGCGGTCCGGTGATCGTCCCGGTCTTCAAAACCGGCGGGCGGCAGGTTTCCCTGTCGCCGGTGGGTTCGACCCCCACTCGCTTCCGCCATTTGTTTTTGATTCGCGCGACGCCTGTGCTCACCTTAAGGAGAGTGCCATTAGGGAGAACATTTAGATGCGAACGTTAGGCGCGCTAGTGTTCGGAATGATCTTAGGGGCTGCCGCCCTTATGCTGGGAGTCTATTTCTACTTCGCTACGGGGCAGGCTCCGGTGGCGACGTCGGCGCCGGCGATGCCGTTTGAAAAGATGCTCGCGCATAAAGCGCTGCATGCGTGGATCGACCATGAGATGCCGAGAACGGTTCCGCTTCAACCAGACGAGGCCAACCTCGCGGCTGGCGCCACGCTGTACCGCCAGAATTGCGCGGTGTGCCACGGGTTGCCCGGGCAAAAAGAAACGTCGATCGCAAGGGGCATGTATCCCCGTCCTCCGAAGCTGATGGAGGGAAAAGGCGTGACCGACGACGAGCCCGGAGAAAGCTACTGGAAGGTGGCGAATGGCATTCGCCTGACCGGCATGCCGGGCTTCCATTCTGCGTTGTCTGAAACGCAGATGTGGCAGCTGAGCCTGTTAGTGGCCAATGCGGACAAGCTTCCGAAGTCAGTTCAGCAAACGCTTTCCATGCCACTGCCACTCGATTCCGACTATGCCGCGAAGGCGCCAATGACAAAGTAAGCGAGACTCGTTTCCGGGACTGATTTCCAGTAATGTTGACAGGTACTCTGCCATGAAAATTGCAAACGACGTTACCGAGTTGATCGGCCACACGCCGCTGGTGCGGCTGAACAAAGTCACGGGAGGCTGCGTAGCCGAGGTGGTCGCGAAGCTGGAGAGCCAGAATCCCGTAGGCAGCGTGAAGGACCGCATCGGCGTCAGCATGATCAACGAAGCGGAGCGCGCGGGGAAGATTCAGCCGGGGAAAACGGTGCTGATCGAGCCCACGAGCGGCAATACCGGAATCGGGCTGGCTTTTGTCGCTGCCGTGAAAGGGTACAGGCTGATCCTGACGATGCCGGAGACCATGAGCCTGGAGCGGCGCGTGCTGCTGCTGGCCTTCGGAGCGGAGATCGTTCTTACCCCGGGGCCGAACGGGATGAAGGGCGCGATCGCCAAGGCGCAAGAGTTGCTGGCGAACACTCCCAACAGTTACATGTTGCAGCAGTTCGACAACGCCGCGAATCCCAAGATTCATTTCGAGACCACCGGACCCGAGATATGGAATGACACTGACGGGCGCGTGGACTTTCTGGTCTCCGGAGTGGGCACTGGCGGCACCATCACCGGCGTTTCGGAGTACATCAAGCCCAGGAAGCCATCGTTCAAGGCCATTGCCGTGGAGCCGGCTGATAGTCCGGTGCTCTCTGGCGGAAAACCTTCGCCGCACAAAATTCAGGGGATTGGCGCCGGGTTTGTCCCGAGCATCCTGCGCCGGGATTACATCGACGAGGTGATTACAGTCACTAACGATGACGCGATTCGCCTGGCGCGGCGACTTCCGCTGGAAGAAGGTCTGTTTGTAGGGATTTCTTCGGGGGCCGCCGTGGTGGCTGCGCTGCAGGTGGCTCGGCGCAAGGAGAATGCGGGGAAGCTGATCGTGGTGGTCCTGCCGTCGTTCGGAGAGCGGTACTTGAGCACCGTTCTCTTCGAGGAGCTTCGTAACCGGGCGCAGCAGATTCCCACGTCTCCGCTTCCGGCCTGACCCCTCGGCGGGCTTCGGAGTGGAAATCTCTGTGGAAATCTGGCTGAAACTGTCGCCTTTTCGGGCTTTCGCCTGAGCGCGCGGGTGTATGATCGTGCTCACTGGCCGCAGTTCCACGGGACCACTATCCTGAAGTTTTTCAGCTATACTTCTCGACTCTGAGCAGGAGGGAATTTATTTTATGGCGACAAACGATTCATCCAGCAACGAGCCGCGTGCGACGGCAATTGAGAAGAAGCCTTACGAGAAACCGGGCTTTCGCTACGAGCAGGCGTTCGTAACCACGGCGCTTTCCTGCGGCAAGATGGTCAACGGTACGCAGGGCGCCTGCATGAGGTCTTCGGCGGCGTCATGAGTTTGTGCGCCGATGCATCTGTGGGCCAGGCTCACGCCCTGAAATGTGAGCTTGCCAGCGAAGTTCTGCGTTCCTTCGGCGGCCTTCGCTTTAAGGCTACAGGTTGGAGCATGCTCCCTTCGGTCTGGCCGGGAGACACGCTGGTGGTCGAGCGCGTCAGTCCGGATCAAGTGCGTGTCGGCGACGTCATGTTGGTGGGACGGGACGGCAGGCTGTGCGCTCACCGGGTTGTCTCGGTGGACGAGGGTTGCCGGAGTCCGCGTTGGATCACTCAGGGCGATTCCAACTTAGCGCCGGATCAGCCGGTGAGCAGGGACGAGTTATTGGGCCGGGTTCCATGCCTGATCAGGAGTGGAAAACTGATCGCGGTGCGTGCGGAGTTGAGCGTGGTCGACCGGTTGATGGCAAAGATCGTCCGGCGCTCTAAGACTGCGGCGCGCGCTCTCGTCTATCTCCACCGCGTAGTTGAAACTCCAAAGGAATCGCTTCCGTGCCAGGGCTAGCGATACAGGTCGAGCGTTACAACGTGGTGATTGCCATCGGCGGTGTTCCTGTCCGGGTGAACACTACCGACCCGGATTTTCTCGAGATGCTGGAGAACCGCTACGCCGGGTTCGTGAGCGAGGAAGCGGATGCTGAATTCGATTTCGACGTGGATCTGACTCCACCGGGATTAGCGAATCGGGACGCGGATGTGAACGTCTCGTATCGTTCGGGACGGTGGTTCATGGAGCGCGGCGATTTTCGTGCCGAGTGGGAGCCGGCCACGGGCAAGGGCTGGATCCGCCAGAGTGCGAACCCTTACTCGATCGACGCCGTCCTGCGCATCGTGCATACCCTGGTGCTCGCCAGGCAGGGCGGATTTCTGTTGCACTCCGCCAGCGCCATCCGCAACGGAAAAGCCTTTCTGTTCGCGGGCGTGTCGGGAGCGGGGAAGACGACGATTTCACGTCTCGCTCCGGCGGACGCTACTCTGCTCACGGATGAGATCTCCTACGTTCGCAAACGGGGCGAGGATTACTTCGCGTTCGGCACGCCCTTCACCGGGGAGTTGGCCAAGCTCGGTGAGAATACGTCGGCGCCGCTGGCGGCAGTTTATCTGCTGGCGCAAGGCCCGGAGAATAAAATTGAGGCGGTGGCTGCACCGGATGCAGGGCGCGAACTGCTGGCCAACATACTTTTCTTCGCCGAGGATCAGGAAATGGTTCATCGGGCGTTTCAGGTGGCGTGCGACTTCGTCCATCGCGTGCCGGTTCACCGGCTGACTTTTGTGCCCGATGAGCGGGTTTGGGAGATGATCGGGTAGACGATTGGCTAGACGACCGGCTTGGTAAGAATAAGAAAATGAGCAAGAAACTCTATGTCGCGCGCAGTCCGCGAATCGCGGCTCGCAAGCTGGGTGAAGAAATGCTGGTGATGTCGGCTCAGGGGTCGACGCTGTTTACGTTGAACCCGACCGCAACCGTTCTCTGGCAAGCCGCGGACGGCGCCACGCCCCTCGATGAAATTGTTGAGCGCCGGATTTGCGCCGAGTTCGAAGTGAAGCCCGAGGAGGCGATGCGCGACGCCGAGGCACTGGCCGAGGATTTGGCCAAACATGGCATCCTGGTCATCTCGGAGCAACCGATCTCACAGCAACCGATCTCGCAGCAACCGGCGGCGACGGCGGACTTCCCAGCGCAGGAGCAAGCGCGACGATGAGCTCCTTAATGCAGGAAATGGGCGATCGGGCGCGGCGGCTGGGCGTTCCTTTCAGCGTGCAACTCGATCTCACCTACCGCTGCAATGAGCAGTGCGTTCATTGCTACCTCGATCACGACGACCACGGGGAAATGACCACTGCCGAAATCAAACACCTGCTCAAGGAGATGGCCGACGCCGGTGTTTTTATATTGACTTTGAGCGGCGGCGAGATTTTTCTGCGCAAGGATTTCTTCGAAATCCTGGAATACGCGCGCGCGCTTACTTTCTGCATCAAGCTCAAGACCAATGCCGTGCTGATCCGCGAAGCGCAGGCGGCGCGCCTTCGCGATCTGGGCGTGGAGTCGATTCAGATCAGCATCTATTCGCACCGGTCGGAAGCGCACGATGCCATCACCAAGGTGCGAGGCTCGCTGCGCCGGTCGATCCGCGCCATCCGTTTTCTCAAGTCGCAAGGCCTCAGGGTCATTATCGCCAATGTGCTGATGACCGAAAACATGCACGACTATCGCGGGGTTCAGGAACTTGCGAGTGAGCTGGGCACGGAATGCACGCTTGATCCAACCATCACGCCGAAGATGGATGGCGACCGCTCCATTCTGGATTTAGGCGCTGGCGAATCGGCTCTGCGTAATCTGTTTCGTGACAAAGGGCTAGTCGGCAACGCCGATGAGTTCTGCGCGCCGCCGACTGCACTCGATGAAGAGAGCATGGAATCTTTGCCGTGCAGCGCCGGTCACACCGCCTGCTACGTTTCTCCCTACGGCGAGTTTTATCCCTGTGTGCAGTTTCCCCTGTCCTGCGGCAACGTGCGGCAGCAGCGCTTTATTGACATTTGGCGCGACTCTGAGCAGTTGAAAGAAGTCCGCTCGATTCGGCTGCGCGATCTGTCGAGTTGCTCGCAGTGCGCGCACGGCTCAAGCTGTACTCGCTGCCCCGGCTTGGCATTCTTGGAAGGGAACATGCGCGGCCCCTCGACTGCGGATTGCGAAAAATCTTTTGCCCGGACCGGCGTCCCCTCGGCTAATCTGCTGGCGAAGAAGCAGAATGCCTCTGGTCCGGGCGCGGTGGCTAAACTCGTGCAGATCCAGATTGTACCGGCGATCACCGGCAGCAGGTTGTCCGACATGGGCGTCTCTGCAAATGCCGTAGCCTCGTAGCGAGTCCACTCCCGTTCCTTGGAACATAGTTATCTTTGGGTGCGTATATACTCGCGTTCGTCTTGGTCAATCGATTGCGAGGCAACTTATGGGTTCACGCGCGAAGTGGTGCCGCGGCTTGGTTGTGGTTTGCATATACGTTTTAACAGGCAGTGTGGTTGGCCAACAGGCCCCCGGTACGCAGCCCCTGACCGCGATGCCGTCGGTCATTCAAGTTCCGCCAGAAGCCCAGCCCTCCCCCAATTTCAGCGCTGAAGCGGCTACGAACGCTTACATGGCGCAGATTCCCGCCGACGCCAGGGCGCGATCGGACGCCTATTTCGAAGGCGGATATTGGATGATCCTCTGGGATTTTCTCTATGGAGCCGCCATACTTCTTCTGCTGCTGAACCTGGGTTGGTCCGCGGCCATGCGCGATTTTGCGGAGCGGGTCACGCGCTTCAAGCCTATCCAGACCATTGTTTACTGGGTGCAGTTTCTTCTGGCTACGTCGCTCTTGGGTTTCCCCCTCACAGTTTACGAAGAGTATTTCCGCGAACATAAATACGGGCTGGCCACGCAGACCTTTGGACCTTGGATGGGAGACCAGATAAAAGGTCTAGGGGTGAACCTGGTGCTTGGCGGAATACTGGTTGCTTTGCTCTTCGGCATCGTCCGCCGCGTGCAGCGTACCTGGTGGATTTGGGGCTCTGTCGTGACTATATGTTTCATGATCGTCATTGTTCTCATTGCGCCGGTCTATATAGTTCCCATCTTTAACAAGGTCACGCGACTGGACGATCCTAAGGTTACGCAGCCGATCTTGAGGATGGCTCGCGCCAACGGAATTCCGGCGCACGACGTTTTCGAAATCGACGCCTCGCGTCAGACCACGCGCATGAGCGCCAACGTGAGCGGGTTCGGGAGCACGATGCGAATCACGCTCAATGACAATCTGCTGCGCCGCGGTTCGCCCGAAGAGATTCAGGCGGTCATGGGCCACGAGATGGGTCACTACGTCCTGCATCATATTTACAAGGACATTCTCTTCTTCGGCGTTGTTATCGTAATCGCCTTCGCGTTGCTGCAGTGGTCGCTGCGGTGGTCGCTGCAGCGTTGGGGAGAGCGATGGAAGGTCCGCGGCGTCGGCGATATCGCCGTGCTGCCTCTCGTGCTTTTGCTGGTGTCCATCTTTGGCTTTTTCGCGACTCCCATCATCAACACTCATATACGCACCACCGAGGGCGAGGCCGATATGTACGGCTTGAACGCCAGCCGCCAGCCGGACGGTTTCGCTCAGGCTGCGATTCATCTGGGAGAATATCGCAAGATGAACCCGGGACCGGTGGAGGAATGGATCTTTTTTGATCACCCCAGCGGCCGCAACCGCATTTACGCCGCGATGCGCTGGAAGGCGGAAAATCTGCCGCTGATGCGTTGGCAGGCGAGCCAGGAAGCTGCGTCTGGTTCGCCACCCTCAGATCAGAGGTGACTGAATCGCCGACGCAGTAATCTCGCTTATTACCGTTCTTCTACCGCTCGTACACGGCCCGTTCGTAATGCTGGTCGCTCTCTCATTGCGAATAGCATTTACTGAAGCGGCCCGTCTGATTGATGGGTCGCGTGAGAGGGCCTTCCCATGGGGATAAAGTGCAAGCTCATTCTGGTTCTAATGGCGGCGGCTTGGCTGTTTGCCGGCAACGCCAGCAGCCAGGATTCGCCGTCCCTCGGCGACCTCGCGCGCCAGCAACGCCAGCAGAAGGAACAGTCAAAAACCGCGCAGGGCAAGGATGC
>JBAUYE010000191.1:0-2957 GCA_049584615.1 Candidatus Sulfotelmatobacter sp. | reverse complement strand
CCCATAGTCGCCGCCGAACCCGAGCCCGCTCACCCCAAACCGCCCGCACGCGTCAAGCCCGCATCCACAGCCCGCAACCTCCCACGCCGCCGCTCGGGATGAGAAAACCCTCTTGCATTCTTCCCATAGTCATAATATTATGACCACATTATGAAACAGATTCCCGCTGGCGAGTTCAAGGCGCAGTGCCTGGCGATTATGGATCAGGTCTTGCGGAGTGGAGAGCCCGTCGTAGTCACCAAGCACGGCAAACCCGTCGTGAAGCTCGTTCCCGCCGAAAGTAGGGTTGACGACATCTTTGACTACATGGCCGGAAAGGCGAAGGTAGTTGGTGACATCGTCGGACCCATCACTCCGGCCGAGGATTGGGAGAACAAATGATGGTGAACCGATGAGGGTGAACCAGTGATCCTGCTGGACACTCACGTCCTTTACTGGATGGCGAACGATTCGAAGCGGCTGTCGAGGCGCGCACGCGAGGCCATCCGCGAGGCCAGACAGGAACGGCACAGCGCAGGTATTGCCGTTGCAACCATCACAGTATGGGAACTGGCCTGGCTAGCCGAGAACGGTCGAATCGCGGTCGCTGTGAGCGTGGAGTCGTTTGTTCGTGAACTGGTAGCGCGGGTCATTCTCAGACCAGTCACGCCCGAGATCGCGGCGTTAGCGGTGCGCTTGCCAGATGAATTCCCCAAAGATCCTGCGGATCGCTTGATCGCCGCAACCGCGATAGTCGAGGGCATGCCTCTGGTGACCGCCGATGCGCGCATCCAGCGATCCAAGGTTGTGGAGACTGTGTGGTAAGCCTCAGCTATAATGTTCTGTAACGCTGGTTGGGTTCACGCCTCGTTCCCCTGCGAGTGCCAGAGGAAGATTCAGCCCTCGTTACACACTTCACCAGTTTCCAGCCGAAGGAGTTCGCATGGCGATCGAGAAATCGGAATTTATCTGGCACAACGGCAAACTAATCCCTTGGGATGACGCCACGCTGCACGTGATGTCGCACGTGGTCCACTACGGCTCCTCTGTGTTCGAGGGGATCCGTTGCTACGCGCCGCCTTCGGGCCCCGCGATCTTCCGCGCGAACGAGCACATTCAGCGCCTGCTCGATTCCGCCAAAGTCTACCGCATCGATGTCGATTACACCCGCGAACAGCTGGTGAAGGCGATGCTCGAGACGGTTGGCCGCAACGGCGCGTGGCCCTGCTACGTGCGACCGATCATTCTCCGCGGCTATGGCGAGGCGGGAGTGAATCCCTTCAACTCGCCCACCGAGGTTTACATCATCAATTATCCGTGGGGGAAATATCTGGGCGGCGAGAGCGAAGGTTGCGACGTCTGCGTTTCGTCATGGACGCGGATTGCGCCGAACACGCTGCCAGCCATGGCCAAGTCGGGCGCGAATTACATGAACTCGCAGCTCATCAAGATGGAAGCCGTCGTCAACGGCTTTGCCGAGGGCATTGCGCTCGACATCAACGGCTACGTGAGCGAAGGCTCGGGGGAGAACGTATTCATCGTGCATCGCGAGAAGCTGATCACGGCACCGCTGGGTAACTCGGTGCTGCCGGGAATCACTCGCGATTCAGTGCTGCAGATCGCCCGCGACCTCGGTATCACGATCGTCGAGCAGATGATCCCGCGCGAGATGCTCTACATCGCCGATGAGGCCTTCTTCACCGGAACCGCTGCCGAGGTCACACCGATCCGCACGGTCGATAAGATCAAAGTGGGCAAAGGCGCAGTCGGTCCTATCACCAAGGCGATCCAGAAAGAGTTCTACGCCATCGTGCGCGGAGAGAAGACCGACCGCCACGGCTGGCTGACGCCGGTCCCGGTGCGCAGCAAGCAGCCGGTCGGAGTATAATTCCGCTCGCAGCGGCTTAACCGGAGGGGCGCATCCAGCGCCCCTTTCGGCTTGCTAGATCACGGAATACATAACACCCTCACAAGGAGGACACAATGTCCGAGCAAGGTTTGACACCGGAATTTGCCCAAGGCTACTGCGCGATGACGCTCGACGGCATCCTGCGGGAAGCGGAGATCACCAAGAAAGTCATTGCAGCCGTGCCCGATGCGGCTTCGAGTTACAAGCATGACCCCAACGGTCGTACCGCGAAGGAACTGTCGTGGCATCTGGCCAACACCGACGTTCAGTTTCTGGATGGAATTGCCGACCTGAAGTTCACCATGGCAAACCCCGAACACAAGCCCCAAACCTCAGCCGAGGTAGTGGCCTGGTACGACGAGAATATGAAGCGCGGCGTAGCACGCGTGGCGAAGATGACGCCCGAGCAACTGATGACCCCCGTCAGCTTCGCTGGAGTGTTCAATCTTCCCGCGGTTCTGTATCTGGGCTTCCTCAATAACCACAGCATTCACCATCGCGGCGAACTCGCAACCTACCTTCGGCCCATGGGATCGAAAGTGCCGTCGATCTACGGGGGCAGCTACGACGAGCCGTTCCGGCCTCCCGTGTCAGACGAAACCGCCGCGTAGGATTCAGCGGTCAATGTTGAAGAAGCCGCCCCGCGAGGGCGGCTTTCTTGTTTACCGCGCCCCGGTTCAAAAAAGCGTTCTGCGATCACATTTTTATGAATGCTCCAGAAGTGCGGTCTTCGAGTATAATTCGCGGCACTTGGACGGGACGCGCTGGATCCGAACCCAGAACAAGCACAGGAAGCGGAGAGGCGGGCAGGAACATCCGTCGTGCGATTTGTTGTCACACGTTTCGCCCGGCGGTTTCTTCTTCCTCAGGAGGCTACGTCGATGACGCGAATCTATCAGCAAGCAGGCGGAGTGCAGCGTGAGCGATCGCACTGGTTTGACATTCGATGCGCGCAGATAGTAAGGCGTGCGATTTGTGTCTTCGTAGGGTTGGCATTCTTGACCTCGTTAGCGCCCGCGCAATCAACCAGCCTGCTGAACGGCAGCGTTACTGACCCGTCTGGCGCGAG
>JBAUYE010000190.1:0-1879 GCA_049584615.1 Candidatus Sulfotelmatobacter sp. | reverse complement strand
GGCAATGATGGCGAGCCCGAGGGCCACGGCCAAGGTCATTCGTCCGGCGCCCGCGAGTGCCCCAGCAGCGATCAGAAACAGAATTGCCGGTACTGGCAAACACATTTGGCGCGCGAACACTGAAGCGAACAGCACCGAGTAACCACGCTTCACAAGAAGCTGGACGATAGCATTCATAAGAGTGCATGCTCGGCAAAGAGACCCATTCGAAACCGCTCGCTCACTTTCAATGAACGTTTCAAGAGCCGACATAAGGTGCCCCTTTCCAGTCAACCCAGCGTACGTAAGTCCGCAAGCGCACCTTCTTTCTTCTGTCTGCTACATCGGCTGCAAGCTAAGTCAAGGCAGCCGACCGACCAAGGCGATGCGCTAAGGGAACGTCGTAAATCGCTGACTTTAATAAGGAGGAGAAGATCATGCGGAGGATGGTGTCGAGAAATGTCCAGGCAATTTCGACACTTGTCGACGATTTGTAAAGCGGGGGTACGTCTAGAAGCCGCAACTCAGAGAATGAGCACGAGCCGAGGTGAGATAGGTTATCGCTTCGAACAAAATGTCGTAATGTTCGCCACCTGTCGAATCGTATGTCGAGGTGCTCGACAATCCCGTGCTGAGTCTCCAGCTCCTGCTGCGCAACCTTCGTTCGCTCAAGCACTTGACCGGGCGGAAAACGAACCGAAACTTCGGCATCTCACATGCCCCTTGGAGCGCTACGGTGAGTACGAGAAGGAGCAAATCACTATGGCCCGAGGAGAGCGCAAGAGCTGGAGAGAGTTGTGCAAGGCCGCGCTGGGAGCAAAAGATCCCGATGAGCTGCTGAAGATCCTTCAAGAACTCAACCAGGCCCTGAAAAGCGAGGAGCAGGTCCGTCGTGATTTCAGGGAAGTCATGAGAACGAGAAGTCCCCAGTGAAATCCGATGTTAACAACTGTCTGGAGAGCAACGACACGAGCGCATTGTTCCGACACCAAGGAGCCGACACGAATGAACGAAATGATGGTCCTTTGCGTTGAGAATCACCCTGAGTACATGGGCGCGCTGAAATACATGCTGGAAAGAGCTGGCTACGAGGTCACGCCCGCGACCAATGGGGATCAGGCTTTGCGCCTCTTGACAACTATGCATGTAGACGGCGTTCTCCTGGAATATGACCTGCCCGATGCTACCAGCAGTGCTGTGCGGGCGGAGATGAAGCGGATCAAACCGGACGTTCCAGTCCTAATGTTTGCCGGCATCGGCAGTCAAACACCGTTCCTGCTTCGCTTTCTTGATGCTTATCTCCGGAATCCTGAGAGGCCCGATTCCGTTCTTCGCGACTTGGACGGATAGTTTCAACGACGGCTGCCGCCCTGTCGAGTCTGATTGAGCAGGTTACGGGGAAGTCGGAAGGGCAGCCCGTAATGCGTCCACTGAGGTCGCCGTGAAGAAATCACTATTGTGAATCCGGCGCTAGCAGGAGGATCTTCCCAATGCCGCCTTTCTCGCCTAGCACATGTGCTTCAGCTGCATCACGCAACGGCATCCGGCGACCAATGGGCAGAATGAACTTGCCATCGCGCACGTCATCGGCAAACTCGCGCACCTTGGATGGATCAGGCTGCGCACGCACACGCGTAATCTTCACTGTCGGATTTTGGGCCGCCGCGCTTTCCGGCAAGACAGCGGTGTACCCAAAGGAGCCGCTCTGCCTTACCTTCGCGATCAGCTTCGCTGCAACGTCACCGCCAACGGTGTCCGAAATTGCATCCACTAGGCGGAATTTCTCAATCGCTTTATCGTCATCAATCGCGAGCACGTCAGAGACACCGAGGGAGCGGGCGTCGTCCAGGTCTTTCCCGCGCACACCTGCAATCACCTGCGCGCCGATCTTCTTCGCCGT
>JBAUYE010000189.1:0-26868 GCA_049584615.1 Candidatus Sulfotelmatobacter sp. | reverse complement strand
CACTGCATGGGAGTGCGCTCCCCGTCGCGGCCTTTGTATCCCGGCCACCCCGTGATTCCCATCGGATCCTTTACATCTTCCTTCCGCGTGGGATCGTTGTTTTCCATACCGATCTCTTCGCCGTAATACATGATCGGCGTCCCTCGCAGCGTCAGATACAGCGCTGCCATCAGCTTGGCGATCTGGTCATTGTGCTTGCCGTCACCGTAGCGCACGAAGGATCGCGGCATGTCGTGATTGCCGATGACATAGGTTGGCCAGCCGCCGGTTGATTCGGCGAGTGCAATTTGCTTGCGGAATTCGGAGGCGGAAAGCTTGTCGATGGTGCAGAACATGAAATCCATGGGCAACTGGATCTCATCGTTGTGAGCCCCGTAATATTCTTTCAGCTCGGCAGCGCTGTCGGTGTAGGTCTCACCCACTAGAACCGCATCGCTCTGGTCGGCGACAGTCCTGAGGCGGCGAAGCACCTCATGATTCTCCGGGAGCTTGTCGTTATACTTGTCCTCCATTTTCGGGTCGCCCAGTTCGTTCTTTCCCGGCAGAATTGGATTGTCGTGCAGATTGGGATCCTCGAACAAAAGGTCAACCGCATCCAGACGAAACCCGGAGACGCCGTGCTTGTACCAGAAGCGGGTGGCATCGAACGTGGCCTTTTCCACGGCTGGGTTGCGCCAGTTCAGGTCAGGCTGCGCGGTGGCAAAGTAGTGGTAGTAATACTGACCAGTTGTGGGATCAAACTTCCATGCTGAACCTCCAAAACCTGAGATCCAATTGCTGGGCGGTTGGCCGTCGGCTTTGCCGTCGCGCCAGATGTACCAGTCGCGATGAGCGGACGTGCGCGATGACTTTGAATCCAGGAACCACGGGTGCTGCTCCGAAGTGTGGTTGATGACGAAATCCATGATGATGCGGATGTGCTTTTTCTTGGCAGCCTCCGCCAGATGGTCGAAATCGGCCAAGGTTCCATACATCGGATCGATGTTCTCGTAATCGGAAACGTCATAGCCGAAGTCGACTTGCGGTGAGGGATAGCAAGGGGTGATCCAGATAGCGTCCACGCCCAGTTGCTGCAAATAATCTAGCTTCGACTCGATCCCCTTGAGATCTCCGATGCCATCGCCGTTGCTGTCGGCAAAACTGCGCGGATAGACTTCGTAGAAAACAGCATGCTGCCACCAAGCGTGGCCTTCGGCATCAACCGGACGCGCCTGCGCTTGGGAGAAAGAAAGTGCAAGGCACACACATGCGAGTAGTAACGCTAGGCATCTGACATTTTGGGACATTTTCGCATCGTTCTCCATAATTTGAACACCTGCAACTTGAAGCACTGCGCCCCTCACCTCGCGGCAAAATGGAAGATGACGGTGGCCCGCACATCGCTACCCGGCGCGCTCGTCGGAAGTTGTACGCGGACTTTTGCTTCCGTCCCGGTTTTCTTATCAAGATCAGCACCTACGACGGATGAAATCTGATCTGGGTTCCATGCCGAGAGTTCATAACTCTGTCCTGCCAGACCGGAGAGTAGCAGGGTTAATGTGTCCCGCTTCGGCGACCAGGACTCGGAAAGCACTCGCAAACCATGGCTGGCGCCGCCCAGTTCTGGAAGAGTCGAGGTTTCGCCAAGCTCGAAGTTGTTCATCATCTCGATTTCAACGGTGTTTTGGCCACTCATAATCGGAATATTTACGGTTACATGCTGATCCGACGAATTCGCTTCAATGTGAAACGGCAGCGGGCGTCCATTGAGTCGAGCCCCCGTAATCCTGGCGCGCAAACTCACGGCTGGCGAGAACCGCAGAGAACAGTGTCCCGTACTCGTAGGTTGCACTTCTAATCGAATACTATCGGGTGTGCGCTGATAATTTAAATTCAAAACCATTGCGCCAAGGTGCACATTGTTGACGAAGAACGAACTCCAGTCCGCTGGAACGTGCGGAGCGAAATTCAACTGACAATCGCCAGCGTCCACTTGCAAGCCGAGCAATCCGCTCAGCAAAGGATTAACCACCATAGCCGCCGACCAAATCTGATGAGGCGTTCCTGTCGCCAGCGTCTGAAAGTAATCGCCAGAAAGAACCTCGGCCACATGGCCTAGCGACCCATTCAAGGCAAGTAAAGCGTTGGCTCGCAAGTTCGAGTAGGCGGGAAGCGGGCGATGGTAGCGGTACTCCCCGATCGATGCCCATCCGGTGAATAGCGGCCATACAGTTCCATAATGATATCCGCCCGGATTGTATTTCGGGTCCTGCGAAGAAAGAATCCGCATGCCCCAATCGGCTTGATGATCGGGGCCGGCGAGTTCCTCAATCATGCTCCCAGCCTGATCGTCACTTAACTGCTTAAACCACAATGCAACCGTGGCCAGCACGCTGGCAACATCAGCGCGGTTGCCCTTGGTATCGAGGGCGTAAGCGTAGATTTTCTTTTCCGCGGACCAGAACGCCTTGTCCAGGAGCGGTTTTTGACGTTCAAAAGTTTGCTCCAGCTCTTTGCTGAGATCTTCTTTGCCCAGGAGATGAGCGAGGTGAGAAAGCGCGCGTGCGGCTTCGAGGCCCAGCGATGCCTGGTAAAGCTCAGTCCGCACCGGATAGAGCGGGCCGCCCTCGATCCAGCCGGTGCCCACGCCGACGTTTTGTGCCAGCCCCTGCGCATCATTCGTCGACCGGATAAATTCGTAAGCTTTCGAGAGGTTGTCCCATTTCTGCTGGGCGAATCCAACGTCCCCGCTGTGCGTCACATAATCGTCCACGGCAATGATGAACAGGGGTGTAGCGTCCGCAGAGGCAAACGCGTACGGTGTGCTCTTGAACCAATCCGTAAAACTGGCACTCTGAGCGATTTCATGAGGGATCTTGCCGTCCGCCCGCTGATATTTGCTTAGAAACTCCAAGGCGTTGCGTGCAGTTGGGAAGTCGCCCTCCGCATCCAGCGCCAAGGAAGTCCACTCCGCGTCGCGACCGAAAAACCAGGCGAAACCAGGGCGATGGTCGTTGCCCGACGTGTTGAAGCCGGCAACCAGACCTTCTCCCAGAAAAGGGTTTTGGACGACGCCCTGGAGCATGCTCACTCGCGCCCAGTCGTAGGCTGTTTCGAGTTGTGCGTCGGGAAGCTTCAGGCTAACCGTGCGTTCCAGATAGTCTCGGTAGTACGCTGCGGAACTCAGCAGCAATTCCGGATAATCCTTTGTAAGATGATCGTAGGCCTTTGCCAGCCCCACCGGTCCCTCGAACCCTGCCGCAATGACAATAAGTTTGGTGTCGCTCCCTTTTTTCGTCGCACCCAGAAGAATCGAATCTTGCTGAGAGGAAAAATAGTTGCTGGAATATTCTTCAGAGCCTTTGGCCGCTGTGGGAGAACCGACCAGGGCTTGCAGCTTTCCGGACTCTTCTGCGAAACGGAAGCCGTGCTGGGTCGGATCCCAATCTCCACCAACTCCAGCGAGAGCTGCGGGCCACTCCAGCTGAAAATCAGGTTCGAAAACAGCCTCGATCTCCAGAGGCTCGGCAGTTTCAACTTCAAAAGTGATAATGGCGCCGGGTTCATGCACCGGTACGAACAAAGTTTCGCGGACGGAAAAAACGTCGCCGGTGTAGACGATGGTACTCGACTCGGGATGAACGATGAGAGTTCGGGCAAGAGCTTCGGCGGGCAGCGTGGCGCCAGCGATGTGGAAGAGCAGATGGAAATTGCGAACGATTTTCAGCGGGTAGACCCACGCTTCCAGGGTTCCCTGTTCGTTCCCGAATATTCCGGCGCGCGTACCCACGGCTGAAACAAACTCCCATGATCGAACAGGTCTTGAAAGTTCCAGCGTTTGCCCGGATTGCTCAGCCAAGGCAACGGAGCAGAGGAGGAGCACGCTGCAACCCAGAACGAGTCCTGCCAGGGATAGCCGGTTTGGCCGAGAAGGGCTTGGGGAGCGGCGCATGAGTTAAAAGGACGTTCGCGGGACGAAGGCAGTATATACTCTTCCCGGTTTTCAAAAGTTTCGGGCGCCAGAGCTTGCGATGCGGACTTTTTCCTACCAGAGGCACTCATCTCGCTGGAGCCGGGTCGCGGCATGATCCGGCGCCGGGACTTCATCCGCAACAGCACATTAAGCGCAGCGGCGCTGTTGCTGGCCAAACCTGTGCTTGGCAGATCCGCGAAGTTGGCGAGCGCGATCGTATCGAGCGCATCCGACTCGCGCATTGAGGTTTTGCCGGACGAGGTTCTCGGCACAATCTCTCCGAATATTTACGGACACTTCATTGAGCACATCGGTGGTGTCATCTATGACGGCGTTTGGGTGGGGGAGAATTCGAAGGTCCGAAATATCGGCGGCATTCGCAAAGATCTGATCGACGAAATGCGCAAGATCAAAGCTCCGGTGGTTCGCTATCCGGGCGGCTGCTTTGCCGACAGCTACGACTGGCGCGACGGAGTTGGCCCAGCGGATAAACGTCCCAGAAGAACGAATTTTTGGATTGAAGCCGAGCCCAACTCGGAGCCCGCGAATCACCGCTATGAATCGAACCGGTTCGGCACTGATGAGTTCATGCGTTTCTGCAAACTGATTGGCTGCCAACCTTATCTTGCGGCCAATGTTCGCAGCTTGCCGGCCGAAGCATTCTATCGCTGGGTGGAATACTGTAATTCCCCCGCGGGTAGCACCACGTTGGCGGATCAACGGGCCGCTTCCGGCTCCGCCGAACCTTATAATGTCCGCTACTGGGGCGTGGGAAATGAATCGTGGGGATGCGGCGGCAATTTTACCGCGGAGGAATATTCCGCCGAGTTTCGCAGGTATACCAGCTGGTTGCCGGTGTACGGGCAGCCTCTGGCACTGATTGCGTCTGGCCCGAATGACGATAACTGGCAATGGACGCGGGGATTCTTTGAGCAGATTGCTCGAAAAGACAAAGAGCTGTTCGGCTCAATGTTCGGCTGGGCTCTCCATTATTATTCCTGGAACCTGAGCCGGGGACGCACAAAGGACTGGGACGCGGGCAAGGGCGAGGCGGTTAAGTTTGATGTCCAGGACTGGTACGAAGTATTGCACGAAGGCGGCCGGCTGGAATCTCTCATCGAGGGTCACTGGCAAACGATGGGCGAGTTCGATCTCACACATCAGGTGAAGCTCGTGGTTGACGAATGGGGTCCGTGGTATCGTCCCGGCAGTCAACTCACGGTGGATAACTTCCTCGAGCAAATCCCCACGCTCAGAGACGCCGTGTTCAGCGCGATGACCCTTGATATCTTTAACCGGCATCCGGAAAAAGTTACACTCGCAAGTCCCGCGCAGCTGATTAATTGTCTGAACAGCCTTTACCTCGCTCATGAAGATAAGTTCTGCGTAACGCCGGTGGGCCATGTTTTCGGAACGTATGCCGCCCACCAGGGAGGTCAGGCACTGCGCACCATCATTTCGGCCCCAAACGTCGAGTACGGGCGCGACGGCAAGCCGACGCCATTCTGGGGATTGCAGGGTTCAGCATCTCTGCACGGCAAGAATTTGATACTCACCATGGTGAACCCGAGTGTGAGCGAAATCCGAGAAACGGAGATCACAGTTCGCAACGCATCGATAAAGTCCGGGACGACAACCGTGCTAACGAATTCCGATTTTCACGCCCACAACACTTTCGATCAGAAAAATGTAGTGACTCCGCAGGTAAAAGACCTGCAATCGACGGGAAGCGTGCTCACTGTCCAAATCGCGCCCGCGTCCGTCACCAAGCTGGACCTAAGTCTTGTGTGAATGCTAATGCTCATTAACGCGTAGCCTAAGCCCAATGCATAAGAAAACAGAAAACTACAGAATTGTTTTGATACACGCGCTGTTCGTGGTGATCGCGAGCGGTGTCCTATTTGCCCAGGCCGCACCCACGGTGATTGTGCACTGGGAAAAGAAAACACCCAACCGCACAGTTCCCACCTTACAAGCAGTGGTTAATCCGATGCTGCGCCGTGGATCGCCCATTCACGATGCCTCCCTCGAGGCCCTCCACAAACTGGGGCCTGATTATGTTCGTTATGCCTTCTGGTATCCGTATCCGAAGCTGGCAGTTGCGGAGTTGCGCCCGCCTGATGCCAACCAGACCTTCTGGGACTTCCAATACATGGATCCTCTCGTCGAAGATTTCCTGCATGCATCGGGGGGTCACAATCCGGTCTTCAGCTTCAGCACAATCCCCGAGTGGATGTTCGTGACGCCCAAGCCGGTCGTTTACCCGGACGATCCGAATCAGGTTTTCTGGGACTACTCGCAAGGCACCGACCTCAATGACGTCGGGGCGATGGCCGACTACTATGCCCGACTCGCGAGCTGGTACACACAGGGTGGCTTCACGGACGAGTTGGGAAAATTCCACGCCTCGGGCCATCATTACGACATCCGCTACTGGGAAGTCTTCAACGAAGTCGACGGGGAACACGACACTACGCCCCAGCAATACGTTGAACGCTACGATGCCATAACTCAGGCAGTGCTGAAGGTCGCGCCGAAAATGAAATTTGTTGCTCTTGCTTTGTCAGCCCCATCGGACGCCCCGCGAACCTTCGCCTATTTCCTGGACCCAAAGAACCACAAACCGGGCATACCGTTGGACTACATTTCCTTCCATGTCTATGCCACGCCATCTGCAGATCAGACTTTAGAAAGTTGGCAATACACGTTCTTTGATCAGGCGAGCGAGTTTATCTCGGTGACGCACTACATCCTCCAGATTCGAGATCGGCTGTCACCGTCGACCAAAGTCATGGTCAATGAAGCGGGCTCAATCCTTAACGGCGACATGACTCAAGGCGAGCCGAATCACGTAGAGAAGCCAATTCCCGCGGCCTACTGGAATCTCAGCGGTGCGCTTTACGCCTACCTGTACGCGGAGCTCGCAAAACTCGGGGTCGACGTTGTCGGTGAATCGCAGCTGGTCGGCTATCCTTCGCAGTTTCCGAGCGTCAGCATGGTCGATTGGACGAATGGCAAACCCAACGCACGCTTCACCGTTCTGGAGCTGCTGAAAAATAATTTCGGCCCCGGAGACGACCTTTCTGACACCGAAGTTCGAAGCAACGGTTCGCTGGCCGAGTCCGACGCCATCGAGGCCCAGGCTTTTACGCGAGACAGCCACCGAAAGTTGCTGCTGATTAACCAGCGCAATCGTGAAGTCACGGTGGAACTGCCGAAAGAATGTTTAGGAGCCACAATCCAGACCATCGGAGGAACCTCACCAGACACAAAGACGCAAAATGTTGCAGATGTGAAGGTCCGACTGTTGCCCTTCTCGGTCTCCGTCGTCGTTTTGAAGGATTAAACCGATTCTCACCCCCGCCAAAGCAGGCGTCTGGCAAGGCTTTTGTGTGACCTCGGGTCTTGGATGGCCGATAAATTTAGGACACGAGTCGCTGGATCGGTAGTAGAATGCTCGGGTTCGCCAGGTTGGTGCGCCAGGTCCGGGTCACTCCGGCCATGCCCCAAGAGACTTTCTCCCAGAGGATAGGTCAATGAGACTCCTTTCGCGGTCCCGGGTTTTCCTGCTGTTGTTGTCTGTTCTGGCCGGCATGATTCTCTCTCAAGCGACCTATGCGCAGGATTCCACTGCCGCGCAACCACTCCCCAAACGAGTAGTCGGAGACTACGGTTATTGGAGCAGAACGCAGACCCCACCTTACAGCTCGGCGCAGATTCCATTTGAGAAATTGACCCACATAAACCATGACGGCGTATCTTTTAACGCAGACGGTTCATTGTCGGTTCCCGATGGCTTCCTCGAGCCCGAGCTGCTCACGAAGGCGCATTCGAAAGGCGTTAAGGTTCTTCTTCTCATCGGGGGCGACTTCCCCGGGGTTGAGGCCAACGGCACGCTGCTAACCCTGATCGAGAAACTTACCGACTTCGCTGCGAAACATGACTACGACGGCTTCGACATCGACTGGGAATATCCCGCAACCACACAAGATCGGGACTTTCTTGTAGAACTCATGGTGGGACTGCGCGAGACGAACTCCGATTACGTTCTTTCCATCGACGCGGCTCCCTGGGGCGGATACGGTTACGATCTCGGTCAATTGAAACATTGGATCAACTATTTCAATATCATGATGTACGACTGCGCTGGCCCGTGGACCGATGACGGCCAGCTCAATGCGCCGATTTTTTGGGATCCGAACGATCCCCAGCCCTGGGAGTGCCAACCGGGAGGCAGCGACCACGATGCCGCCGAAATATTTCTCGCGAATGTCCCTCCCAAGCAACTGAACATGGGAACGCCGTTTTATGGCTATTTCTACAGGAACGTCAGCGCGCTATTCGGAGTGTGTCCGAACTCACTGCATACGTCGGACGGAAACTGCGATAACTCCGTCTTGACGGAGAATTACGCGCCCTTTATCAAGAATCGCGTCAACCAGGACGGGTGGGAGACGTTCTACGACCCGATCGCACTGGTTCCCTACATGTTGAGAACTGATGGGAAGCCCGGCTACATTACTTATGACGATCCGGTTTCGACCTATCTCCGGGTCTCTTACTGCGATTGGATGCTTAACCTGGGCGGCACTTTCATGTGGTCGCTCGATGCCGACTACGACGGCCACTCCCAAGACTTGCTGGACGCGATGTATCAAGCGACGGTGAACCGAGGGCAGTAGCTCGGGAGACCCGGAGACGGGCTTCGAAACATGACCGCCTCAGCATTCTTCCAAGGGTCGCTTGACCGATGGGAGGGGCGGATGTCAAACTGTTATCGGAAGAGAATGAGGATTTAGGTGCACGATTCTTTTCCGCGGTAGGTGTCCCGTTCCGCAGCAATGCACTCATTTTACCCCATTTAGGATCTCTTGATTCCATGATCATTCTTATCACCGTCATCCACGTGATCGTTTGTCTGTTTCTAATTGTGGTTGTTCTTCTGCAGAGCGGCAAGGCGGGAGACATTTCGGCAGCTTTCGGCGGACAGGGCAGTCAGGCCGCCTTCGGACCGCGGGGCGCAGCCACGGCGCTCTCAAAAGCAACGACCATTTCGGCGGTTATTTTCATGTTGACCTCGGTCACGCTCTCCATCAATGCCATCAAGCAGGGCGGACCCAAATCCGTGTTGCAGGGGGTAAAATCCGCGCCGGTCAAGACGCAGCCGGCCACTCGTGCGCCAACGCCCGCAAGTGCCCCTCCGCAGAAGTAAGCTGAATTCCGAGAAATCGATGATCGAGGTTGAGGTATCCCCGGCGGCGCCGTGCGGGTTTTGCTGTAATTGTATTTCCCTCATGCGGGTGCTACCATCCGATTATCGGCACTTATAAGCCGGGAGGTATGCTATGTCGGATCGCGAAAGCAACAGTTTTGTGTGGTTCCTGGCCGGGCTGGGTTTAGGCGCATTGGTGGGAGTTCTATACGCGCCGCGGCCAGGCAGCGAGACCAGGGACGTGCTCCGTTCTCGAGCCGAAGAGGGGCGCGATTACATGCGCAGCCGGGCGCGCGACGCCCGCAGCCAGGCTTCGGAATGGGTCGATCGTGGCCGCGACGCCGTGAATCAGCAAAAGGAACAGTTCCGCGCCGCCTACGAGGCCGGAAGACAGGCCTATCAGGAAGCAACGACCGAGACCGGGGCACCGAAGAGCCTGTAAGTCTCTTGGCGCCGGCGGTCCGGCTCGGGAGAGCGCATTATGGAAAACCTTACTGTATTCGTCGCCCTGACCGGAGCCGCAGTGGCTCTGCAGGCGGGCGTTCTCGTGGCCATGTATGTAACCATGCGGAAGAGCAGCGCCCGCATGGAAGCTCTGGCAATTGAGGTCAAGACCAAGGCCTTGCCTACGCTCGAGACCGCGCAAGCCATGCTGACGGAACTCCGCCCGCAGTTGACGTTAATCGCCGACAATCTTACCGAGACCACGCACTCAGTGCGGTCGCAGGTGGAACGCATGGATGCGACGGTGAATGACGTTGTGGATCGAGCGCGTCTGCAAATCATCCGCGCCGATGAACTTCTCAGCCGCACCCTTGACCGCGTGGAAGAGACTTCTGACATGGTACACAACACCGTGGTCTCGCCTGTACGGCAATTCGCCGGCTTGATTCAAGGCGTGACGGCGGGCATTGAGTTCCTGCTCGGCAATCGTCGCCGCAAGAACGGAAGCGGCCGCGAAGCTCGGCGGCCCGTGCCGCAGGACGAGATGTTCATCTGAGATTGTTTGCTGATTTTTAATTGCTGATTTCGACACGCCTAACTATCCGCAATTGCCGGTTTAAGTCAGCAATCAACAAATCAACAATCAAAAAATGCCCCCATGCGATATTTGGTTCGAGCACGCGTTAAACCCGGCCGCGAAGGTGATCTGCTGCAAGCCATCGAGAACAAGACCCTCGGGCAAGGCTCGGTGGCCGAAGGTGAATATCTGCGCAATATGAGCGAAGCAGGCGTCTGCGTCGACCAGACCGTGCGCTGGGTGGAAGTCTGCTACTGCCCTACGCCTCTGCAGGAAGAACGGCCTTATTGGGAGAAATACTTCGACCTGGCGCGAGTGCAAGATGCCCACGACCGGCGCAAGTGCCGCGACGAAAACGGCAGCGAACCATGGGCCTGCGGCGACTGCGATTGCACAGCACGGTTGGAGCAGAAGTTGAAGGCCTCGGGCGTGCCTTTTCGCAGCTCACTGTGCGTAAAGAAAAGACAAGGTGTCTGATAGATCATAGATCAAAGAGCATCGAGGAAATACTCTGCGGTAATGAGTGACTCGGCAACGTCCCCCTCCGCTTTATTTTGGCTTCTCCGAAGGCGCTATCTGAACCTGTACTGCGTGAACATTGTCAGATTTTGAGGTGTCGACCGACACTACTTCAAGACTGCCATTCGCGTCGCGCATCTGAATGGTTTGCGTGGCCTGCGCTCCGGAGGCAGAAGCTCGCACGGAGTCGGTTGTGAGTATAGTCACTCGCAGCCCCCCGCCCGGATCGCCGGGGTCAGGCTGTTCCACTTGGCGTCCGGTATCTTGCTGACCGGTTGCGCTGGTTCTTTGGGTGGTGGTTGAGCGTTCAACCAGATGCAAGCTTCCGTCCCGGCCCGCCCCTGGAACATCAACGGAATATCTTTCCACTGTACCGCTCTTTTCCCCTGAACCCTCGGATTCCTTGCTCACGGTGCGAGAGACTTCGCTCAGCTTGCCATCGGCATCCGGACGCGAGACGCGGTCCTCGGTGCTCCGGTTCTTTCCGTCTTGCCTCGTGGTAGCTTGCTTGACTTCGCTGACTTGCCAGTTGCCGTTGAGATCGGGTAGCAGCGTGGTCTTTTGCGATGCAACCGTGTCATTCGCTCCCTCCTGACGGCGTTCCTCTACCATCATCGCCGGAGCCAAAGCACCGTCGGGGCCCGGCAGCATCACCGTGGTCTTTGTCTCCTCCACATCTTTGCCAGTCTTTTTCGTCTCCTCGACCTCGCGCTGAACCACTTGAAGGTTGCCGTCAGCATCGGGATTCGAGGTCGAACGGACGACGGAAGCGTCACCACCGGGTCGCGTGTGCCTTTCTTCTTCCGTTACCTGCACCAGCGTTTTTGCGCCATGGGCATCGCGACCGAAGGTGCGCGTCGTGGTTCGTACCGTAGTCGAATCCACCTGTACAGTAGTTTTCTCGATATCCTGGTACGGTTCGAAATCTCCATCAGCGCCACGGCGTTGGATTGATTCACTGTCTGCCGTACGATTTCCGCTCTGGGTGTGGGTTTCGACAGTGCGCGTCGGATTCGCGCTCTCACTTTGCAAATCAGCTGTGCTCGTCCAGGACCCGCTCGCGACGTCTGCTTGAGAATCAGACGTTTGCGCCCTAATTGCGACACCCGAAGACAAATATGCTCCGACTGCCAGCAGCATGATTCGAGCCAGGCAGGCAACCGGGGACGCGCGAGTGTAGCCGTCTCCAAACTTACGACGACCGCGCGCCGACAGCCGAAGTCCATTCAGTTCGCGAATGCCCACTCTCGGCATATCCACAATTCTCCTCCCGTGGACATTCGATGTCCAGTTAAACGACCGTCAGTCAGGTCTTGACCGGAGCACTTATGAAAGTGTGGTGGCGCGGGGTTCGGGTCCATTCTAAACTCGGGTAATCACTTCGACCATGACAGGCACTTACAAGCTGACGCGAGACACGCTTCTGGACGCGCTGCGAACTACAGTAGCGGCAGTCGTGTCTATGCTGCTGGCTCGCGCGCTAAAGCTTCCCGACTATTACTGGGCACCGATCTCCGCTATCGTCATTATCGAGTCGACCATCGATCCGAAAACCGTGTCATGGCAGCGGTTTGCAGGGACCGCCTTAGGCGCAGCGCTAGGAGCGGTGATCGCCACATTGTTTCCCGCGAACGCGCTGGTTTACGCCGTCGCAATTTTCTTGTGTGGACTGCTCTGCGCTCTTCTCCGATTCCGCGGCGCTTACCGTTTTGCGGCGATTACTTTAAGCATTATTCTTCTAATCGCACACCAGCGTCCGGCGTGGATCGTCTCTTGGCACCGCTTTGTGGAGGTGTCGTTGGGCATCGCGGTGGCGCTCGCCCTGGCTGAGGTATGGCCCAGTCGCGCGTGATTATTTTAGGAAATCCACCCGCCGCCGACGACGATCTCGCCGTCGTAGAACACCGCCGCCTGGCCGGGAGTGATGGCTCGCTGCGGCTGATCGAAGGTGACGAGAACCTCGTCGTCGCCGAGTTTCTCGAGCAAGGCGGGAGCAGCCTCGTGGCGATGCCGAATCTTCACCGACACTTGCATGGGCTCGCGCAGATCATCGACTGAGATAAGGTTCACGCGTCGCGCTCGCAGCGTCCGCGAATAGAGATGCTCGTCGCCGCCCACGATCACCTGCTTCTCGGCCCCGTTAATCTGGATCACATAGAGCGCCGATCCGGTCGCCACCCCCAAACCCTTGCGCTGGCCGACGGTGAAGTTGTGAATGCCGCTGTGCTCGCCGATCACTTCCCCGCTCGCGGTCACCAACTCACCCGCGGTGTCGGGCAGAGCTTCGCCACTCTCGGCGAGATAGGCGTCGATGAAACGCTTGTAATCGCCGCCGGGCACAAAACAGATTTCCTGTGAGTCCGGCTTCTCGGCCAGAGCCAGCCCTTGCCTGCGCGCCAGTTCTCGAACTTCGGGCTTGCTCATGCCGCCCAGTGGAAAGAGCGTGCGGCTGAGCTGTTCCTGAGTGAGACCGAAGAGGAAGTAAGTCTGGTCTTTGCTGCGGTCGGCGGGACGCTTGAGCAGCCATCGTCCCCTTGCATCGTCGTACTCCACACATGCGTAATGTCCGGTGGCCACGCAGTCGGCGCCAATCTGCTGCGCGACGACGAGCAGTTGATCGAACTTCAGGTGATTGTTGCACAGGCTGCAGGGGATGGGCGTGCGTCCCGAAAGATATTCGGCGACGAACGGACGCACGACATCCCGCTCGAAACGCTCTTCGTGATTCACTACGTAATAGGGAATGCCGATGTGCTCAGCCACGCGGCGGGCGTCGTAAACATCGTCGAGCGAGCAGCAGCGTCCGGTTACCTGCTCAGGCATGCCCTCGTGTCCGGCGAGCCGCCGCTGGTTCCAGAGTTGCATGGTCAACCCGATGACGTTGTGTCCCTCGGCGCGCAGCATGGCTGCGACTGCAGAGGAGTCGACTCCGCCCGACATGGCTACGGCAATGGTCTTCGGATTCGTCATGCTAATAGTGAACAGCCTGCTTCCGATATGCCGGCGACAGCTCGCGCAACCGCGCAACTGTTTCCGGCACCAGCGCCAATGCAATGTCGATGTCCTCCGCCGTGTTCTGCTTGCCCAAGCTGAAACGGATGCTGGCCCGCGCTTGATCGGCTCGCAGCCCCATCGCCATCAGCACGTGGGATGGCTCGATCGCTCCGGAGGAGCATGCAGCGCCTGTAGAAACGGCTAGACCTTTGAGGTCAAGGGAAATGACCATCGCCTCGCCCTCGAGATGATCGAAATAAATGTTCGTCGTGTTCGGAACGCGAGCACCGCCGTTGCCGTTCACCCCAGCCTCTTCCACCTGAGCGAGAATTCCCTGCTGCAGGCGGTCGCGCAACGCGGACGTCTTCTTATCGTCACCGCGCTCAAAGCCTTGCATCGCCAACTCCGCAGCTTTGCCTAGCGCAACGATTCCAGGAACATTCTCCGTTCCGGCGCGCCGTGAGCGTTCATGCCGCCCGCCGAAAAATAGCGGCTGAAGACGCGTCCCTTTGCGTACGTAGAGCGCGCCCACGCCTTGCGGTGCGTACATCTTGTGACCGGAAATCGACAGCGCATCACAGCCGATCCCCTTCACATCAATTGGAACCTTGCCCGCGGCCTGCACCGCATCCGTATGAAAATAGACATCGGCCTCCGCGGCGATCTTTCCAATCTCCGCGACCGGCTGTAGAACCCCAGTCTCGTTGTTCGCCATCATGATCGAAATCAGCTTGGTATCAGGCCGCAACGCACGTCTCACATCATCCGGATCGACTAGGCCACGGCCATCCACCCGCACATAGGTGACTTCGCAACCGGTTTCCTCCAGATGCTTGCAGGCATGGAGTACGGCATGGTGCTCGATGCCGGAAGTAACAATGTGGTCGCCCGGGCCCGTCAGTCCGGCAATCGCCAGATTGTCGCCTTCAGTGCCGCCGCTGGTGAAGACAACCTCCGACGCCCGGCAGCCAAGGAGTGCCGCGACGGAATCCCGCGCCCGCTCGACCGCAGCGCGCGTCTCCTGACCATAGCGGTGGATCGACGACGCATTGCCGAAATGCTCGCCAAAATACGGACGCATGGCTTCGAACACTTCGGGCAGAACCGGCGTGGTGGCGTTATTGTCGAGGTAGATCCGGGGCATCGCGCTCACTCTTCCATTCTAGCTGAGGAGCGCGCGGTTGGGCACCTTGGACGGCTGCTATCGCTTTTCCATCGCCACGTAATGGTTGGGATAGTCCGGTCCAAGATACTCAGCACGCGGTCGAATCAGGCGATTGTCGTCGAGTTGTTCGATGACGTGCGCAGCCCAGCCACTGATGCGGGAAACAGCGAATACCGGAGTGAACATATCTTCATCGATCCCCAAGACGTGGTAGGTAGAAGCGGAATAGAAGTCAACGTTGGCGTTCAGTTTCTTCTCCACCTTCACGAACTTCTCGATTTTTTCTGACATCTCATACCACTCGGGCTGCCCGCTGGAACGGCCGAGATCCCGGGACATCGCACGCAAGTGCGTGGCTCGCGGATCTTCGGTGTGATACACACGATGGCCGAAGCCAGGAACCTTTTTCTTTTCGGCCAGCATGTTGCGGACATAATCGACCGGATCGGTTTTCTTGCTATCGATCGTTTCCAGGATGCGAAAGACCGCTTCATTGGCTCCGCCGTGCAGTGGGCCCTTCAGCGTGCCAATCGCCGAAGTGATCGCCGAGTGCATATCCGACAAGGTCGCCGCCGTAATACGAGCTGCGAACGTCGAGGCATTCAGTTCGTGGTCGGCATGCAGGATCAGGGCAATATCAAGCGCCCGCTCTGCCGTGGCAGAGGGCTTGGTTCCATTCAACTGCAGCAGGAAATTGGCAGCATGCGACAGCGAACGATCGGCTTCGACGTAAGTCTTGCCCTTGCGAATCCGGTCGTAGGCGGCAACAATCATCGCGATCTGCGAAGTCAACCGGATGGCCTTGCGCACATTCGCATCGTGATCGTTTTTCTTCTCATCAGCGTCGTAAAAAGCCAGCGCCGAAACCGCGGTGCGCAGCACGTCCATGGGCAGAGCCGACTTGGGTGCGGTGCGCAGAAACTGGATGATCGCCGGGTCCAGGTGGCGCTCTTCCGCAAGACGCTCCTGCAAAACCTTTAGCTCGCTACGATTTGGCAAATGTCCAAACCAAAGCAAGTAGCAGGTTTCTTCAAACGTGGAGTGGTCGGCCAATTCGTGAATGTCAATGCCGCGATAGGCAAGAACACCGCGGTCGCCATCGATGTAGCAAATGCTGGAATTGGTGGCGACAATGCCTTCCAGGCCTTTCGGGGCATGAGCGCTGATCACGCTGGACATATTCTCTCGCTTAATTTGGATTGATTACCGTTGCCGAACCGCGCCAGGGGTGCGCGGGGCATGCAACTTTCTGTTATACGCCAAAGCAGGGCTCCGATTCCACACGCTGCCGCGACTCTGCGGAATGGCATCGTCAAACACAAGCACGATGCTCATCCTTCAGCGGGATGCGCATGCGTTTTTGCCGCCACCTCCGGGCGCAGCGTATAGTAAAAGGTCTGCTTATGGCTTGCCGAGGAACCCGCAATCGCTCCTCATAACCCCTCCGGGAGGAACCCTACATGAAGCGCTTTTTTTCAATTTGCCTCGCCCTGTCCCTTCTTTTTTCAACCGCAGCTTCGGCCGACGAGGGCATGTGGCTCTACAACAAGGCCCCGAAAGATCAGATCAAGGCCAAGTATGGCTTTGAGTTGACGCAGCAGTGGCTCGATCATGTGCGGCTGTCGTCGGTGCGGTTTAACAATGGCGGGTCGGGCTCGTTCGTTTCCGCTGACGGCTTGACCTTCACCAATCACCACGTCGGCGCTGCCTGCGTGCAGCAACTTTCTACTGCCGATCGCGACTACCTGAAGATCGGCTTCTACGCCAAAACTCAGGCCGAAGAAGCCAAGTGCCCGAATCTCGAACTGAACGAACTGGTGGGGATCGAGGACGTAACCGACAAAGTGAATGCCGGCGTGAAACCGGAAATGTCAGTCGCCGACGCGGGGCAGGCCCAGCGCGCCGCCATGTCGCAGATCGAAAAAGACTGCGCGACTTCGACTGGGTTGCGCTGCGACGTGGTCACCTTCTACTCAGGCCAGGTTTATAATCTTTACAAATATAAGAAGTACACGGACGTGCGCCTCGTGTTCGCACCGGAGTTCGACGCCGCGTTCTTCGGTGGCGATCCGGACAACTTCACTTATCCACGTTACGACCTCGACATCACTTTTTTCCGGGTTTACGAAGACGGCCATCCTGCGCACCTCGACAACTATTTACGATGGTCTCGCGCCGGCGTGAAAGATGGCGATTTGATTTTCGTTTCCGGCCACCCTGGCAGTACCAGCCGCCAGCAGACGTTAGCTCAATGGGAATTCACGCGCGACGTGGCCTATCCTTGGGTTCTGGGCAGTTTGAAACGCCGCATCGCCCTGCTGCAGGACTTCAGCAAACAGTCGGAGGAGAACGCCCGCATCGCGCAGGAAGTTCTCTTCTCGTGGCAAAACTCGGAGAAAGCTATTACTGGATATCAGTCCGGGTTACTCGATCAGGCCATCATGGGCGCCAAGTCTGCCGATGAAGCACACCTGCGGGCATACTACAAGACGGCCCCCAAGAACGCAGGCGCGTCCGATCCTTGGGATGAGATCGCACAGGCCATGGAACTGCAACGCGATATCTACCCCCAACTCACCTATTTGGAGCGTCTGCGCGGGTTTGTATTAGGATCTTCCGGATTGCCGGTGACAGCACGCACGCTAGTGCGGGCGGCCGAGGAGAAACCGAAGCCCAACGCGGACCGCCTGCGCGAATTTCGCGATTCCGCGCTACCTTCGTTGGAACAGCAGTTGTTCTCAACGGAGCCGGTATACAAAAACCTCGAAGCCGTAATTCTGGCGGACTCGCTGGCTGAAATGCAGGAGAAACTGGGCAAGGACAACCCCGATGTCCAAAAGGTACTGAATGGCAAGACTCCGGCTGAAGCGGCGAAAGACATGATCGCCGACACCAAACTGGATGACGTAGCCGTCCGCAAACAATTGTACGAAGGCGGTGAAGCTGCGATCGCCGCCAGCACCGATCCGCTCATCGTCGCCATGCGAGCGATCGAACCCGATGCTCTCGCGGCACGCAAGCAATTCGACGACAAGATTGACTCGGTCATTCGCCGCGACGGCACACTCATCGCCAAGGCCCGCTTTGACCAGAGCGGCTTTGCCCAGCCTCCGGATGCAACCTTCACCCTTCGCCTGAGCTATGGCGCGGTGAAAGGCTACAAAGAAAATGGAAAGGACATTCCGTATTTCACGACCATGGGCGGCGCATTCGAACATGCGGCTGAGCACAATAACCAGCCGCCCTACAACCTTGCGGAGAGCTGGATCAAGATGAAGTCCAAGCTGGATCTAAAGACTCCGCTGAACTTCGTATCCACTCCCGACATCATCGGCGGCAACTCCGGTTCACCCATGGTCAACAAAGAGGGCGAGGTGGTGGGCATCGTCTTCGATGGCAACATCGAATCGCTGCCTTGGAACTTCGCTTACAGCGACGTGCAGGGCCGAGGCGTGTCCGTGGACTCTCGCGGGATTCAAGAAGCGCTGCGGAAAATATATGGCGCAGGCGCACTGGCTGACGAACTTCTGGGCGCTAAGAGAGATGCAGCGGCAGCTAAGTAGGAAATTGCGTGGCACGAATCACGCCGGCCAAATGCTTAACGCCGTCTTGCTCAGAATCTGCTGCTGAAGTTCATGATCCAGGGGAAGGGCACGAAATTCATCTAGATTCTTCTTTATGTCCGGTACCCCCGGACCCGGCCAGTCCGTGCCGAACAAAGTCTTGTATGCGATTTCCTCGAGGCGTGGGAAGTATCGGAGCAACGTCTTAGGCGGGATGCCGCTGATGTCGAGATAGACATTGGGATGGCGGCGAAGCAAAAAGAATGCGGTCTGCATCCAGAGCGGACGGCCGCCGTGCGCCAGCAGGATCTTGAGCTTGGGAAAATCGACGGCGACGTCATCCACATAAATCGGATCGCCATACTTGTTGCGCGCTCCGGGAAAGATTGATGTTCCCGTGTGAAACATAACTGGCACACCGTTGGCTTCGGCAGCGCGGTAGATAATCTCCAGTTCCTTCACGCCGTTCAAGTAGTCGTTGGGAAACAGAAGCTGGTGCGGAGGATGAATCTTGATCATTCGGATTCCCAACCGCAGCATCTGCTCCATGTCGGCCAAAACGTTCGCAGTATGCCGCGGATGCAGGCTGCCGCATGAGAGCAACCGCTTGGGATCTTCCTTCACGTAATCCGCAATGAATTGATTCACGCCGTTGGTGAAGCCGATCACCTCCGGCGCAACATAGTTGATCAGCACCGCGCGGTCGATACCGCAGACGTCGAGATATTTCAGGAATGCCTTGGGCGAGCGGCAGAACTCGGCAATCTGCTCGAAGTTCGGCCGCTTCTTTTTCATCAGCTCCAGCGCTTGGGGTTTAAACATCTCCAGCGGCGAGATATGAATGTGGCAGTCTGTGATCATTCGATCGGATTCACTCGTGTGCCTCTCAGTTGCTCGCAGCAGCCAGCATCCTGCGATTCGCAAACACTCGAATCATCACTTCAGTAAACCGGTACAGTGCCGTCCACTCGCCGCGACCAGGCATCGATGCCGCCGCGCATGGACTGCGCCTTCTCGAATCCCTGCTGCCGCAGCCACGCGGTCACGCTCATCGAGCGCACACCGTGATGGCAAACCACCACGATGTGATCCTCGGGATCCAGCTCCTGATGCGCGCGGGACGGAACATCTCCCATCGGCACCAGCTTCGCCCCAGCCATGTGCACCGTTTCGAACTCCCAGGGCTCGCGCACATCGAGCAGGGTAAACTCCTCGCCCTGATCGAGCTTCATTTTCACTTCTTCGGGAGTGATCTCGTAGTCCATGCTCTCGTCGCTGGCTCTACTTCCCCGTCCACTTGGGCGCACGCTTTTCCACAAAGGCGCATATGCCCTCCTGTGCGTCCGCCGTCTTCATCAACTCCTCGAGATAAATCTTCTCAGCCCGCGCCAGGCCCTTGTCGAAGTGTATCGAATCCCACGCGTAGATCGCTTTCTTGGTGACCGCCAACGCCGCAGGGCTAAGCCTGAGCAGTTCCTGCACAGTTAGATCGACTCTAGAATCCAACTCCTCATCAGGAACGGCACGATTCGCCAGTCCAATCTCCGCCGCTTCGCTGCCGCTGATCGTCTGCCCGGTCAGAATCAACTCGGAGGCCCGCTTCTGCCCAACCAGCGCGGCCAGCGCGGTGCACGCTACCGGCGGATAGCAACCCAGTTTGATCTCTGGAAATCCCCATTGCGCTGAAGCGGCTGTGTATACCATGTCACAAACCATCGCCATCTCCGCACCCCCACCCAGACAGTGCCCGCGCACGGCAGCGATGGTCACTTTTCTGCTGGCGACCAGAGACCGAATCACCGCATGAAACTTGAGCAGCATCGTCTCGACTTTGTCGAGAGTGTGCGCCGCCACATCGACGCCTGCTGAAAAGACGCTGCTCTCTCCGCTTAGCACGACCACCGAGACATCAGATCGCGCTTCGATTTCTGCCAGCGCCCGTGCCAACTCCTCCATCATCGGAATGTCAATGACGTTCAGCGGCGCATGACTCAGCGCAAGTCCCGCCACCGGCGGGTGCAGCTCATATGCAATCCGTCCAAATGTCGTCGCAACAGTTGTAGCGGTCATTCGATCACGCTCTTTTTTTCGCTGTCCCGGTTTCCAACTACAGATTGATGGCTGACTTCCTGACCTCGCCAATGCTGGCCAGCGGATCCCGCGCACCAGCCTTCTCCGCAATCCATTTCTTCTCGGTGCCGATGATCTCGAGCAGCAGCTTCTTGTCTTCCGCGGACGGCATGTAATCCTTCAGATGTTCTGCGTAAGCGCGATCGTCAAGTTCTTCGCCGGTCTGCGCGTGGAACTTCTGCCCCGACCAGCGTCCGATCTCGCGATTGAATTTTATGTGCGGCGCATACAGTTTCGGTTGTCCCGGCTTCAAAGCGACATTGAATCGCTCAATCAGGCCCGCCACTTCATCGCGATACAGATTGCGGTTGTAATCGTTCAAATCGTCAAGGTCAGGGGCGTGCTCGTTCTTCGGCTCGTCATATCTTCCCTTGACGCCCCACACGTAGGCCCAGTGCGCCGACGAGGAATGGTCGGTGCCAAACAGATCGTAAGAACTTGAAATCCACTTGTTGAGATACTTCTGGATCAGCCAGCCCGGAATCACACCCGCTTCCACAATGCGCCGCAGGCCGTCGTTGCCCGTGCCCATGTGGAACGCCTCTTCGCGCAGCATGTACGACATCGACCTTCCCAGGGGCGCGAAAGCCGAATACTTCAGCATCTGCAACTGAAATTTTCCGTCGCGATCGACGAAGTCGGTGTAGGTGAAGAAGTCCATCCAATTGTCGACATCGACGTTGAAGGCGCCCAGCAACCGCTTGTTCTCGAAAGCGCGGCGCTCCAGCATTTTCTGTGCTTCGACCTTCCCTGAATATCCGAAATGATCCACCAGCAGTGCACACATCTGCCAGCCGTGACGCATCTCTTCAATCATGACGCGCGTGATGGCGCGGCGATCCCAGTCAGTCGGAGCATTCTCCAGAAGATTTCGCTGCTGCTCGACGCTGGCGAACTCAGTGTCGCCCTGATAGACGATCATATTCATCAGTGCGTCGCGCATCTGCTGCGTAGGCATCTGGCGCAGGTTCTCCCACTTGCGCCGCCCCTTGTACGACCCGAATTCGATCTCTTCGGTATCGATCGCGCCATAGAGCGTGTCGAAGTGAAAGGCCTCAATGTCCGCGGTGTTGACGCCAATGTCCTTGCGCCAATCGTTAAACATACCCTCCCAATCACTGAAGGTTCCGATCTTCGCTACTTTGCCTGGCATAGCAACCTCGATCTGATAACCCGGCTCGATTACTTCGCTTTGAAAACCGCGGGCCGCTTCCCCACGTAAGCCGCCAAACCTTCCTTGGCGTCTTCACTCTGGAAGAGTATTTGCTGATTCTCGCGCTCGACCGCGAGCGCCGACTCCATAGGAATTTCCCATCCGGTCTGCACCGCCCGCTTGATCCGTCCCACGGCCTTGGCGGCCTTGTTCGGAGGACAGAACTGCTTGGCATACTCCATCATGTTGTCCATGAAGCCATCGCGCTCGTAGATGTCATTGATGATGCCAAGTTCCTGCGCCTCTTCAAACGAGAAAGTGTTGCCCGTAACCATCAGCTCGATCGCCTTGCTCTTGCCGACCAGCCGCGAGAGCCGCTGCGTGCCACCGGTGCCAGGAAGTACGCCCAGATTCACTTCCGGCAGACCGATCTTGCCCGCATCTTTGCGCGCGATCCGGATGTCGGCGGCCATCGCAATCTCAAGTCCCCCGCCCACGCAGTGGCCATTGATCGCCGCAATCACCAGCTTGGGCGTGTGCTCCAGCCGCAACAGCATTTCGTTGGCATGCAAACAGAAGTAATATTTAAAGGTGGGGTCGACGCTTGACAGCATCTTGATGTTCGCGCCTGCAGAAAAAAACTTGTCGCCCGCCCCGGTCAGCAAAATGACGTAGACGTCATTCTCCATGCGCGCGCGCAGGATCGCCTCATCGAGCTGCCGGTTCATCTCGTAAGTGTAGGTGTTGGCCGGCGGATCGCACATTTCGACGACGGCAACGCCGCCGTCCGTGCGGTAGTTAACAAGCTGTTTGGTGGTTTCGCCGGCGGTAAGCTGCGTTGTCGTGGCCATGTATGTAACTCCTTATTTTCTTGTAGATCTCAGTTTACCTTTGCCCCTCTATTATCTATCCCTTTGTCGTTTATCTATACCTTTGTCATCCCGAGCGAAGCGAAGAATCCTGGTTTGCCGGAAGCAGCACAATGCTGCCTCAGCGCCCATCCTTGCGCGCCTTAGCACCTTTCGTTACACCGCGCAGAAAGATCTCGCTCATCTCGCTTGCAAGTTGGTCGGCGTCGGCGTCGATCCGCGAGTTGTGCCAGGTATAAATCCAGTTCATCATGCCAAACAAACTCAGCACCGCGATGCGCGTCGAAAACTGCAATCCGCGAACGCGCTTCAATTCATCGAGCAATCCCACACAGATTCGGTAGTACTCGCGCTTGATCGCGGCCACTTCCGAGGCGAACCCGTTCTTCAGTGCATCAGCCTCGTGCGACAGTACCTTCATGCTCGCTGAATGGGCCAGAAAATATTCCAGATGATTGAGAATGAAGATGCGGACTTGCTGCTCCGGATCGCTCACGCCCTCCAATCGCGATTTTAGTCGCTGCACGATGGTCGTAAACGTGTGTTTCTGGATCAGGAAGAGCAGCCGCTCCTTGGATTCAAAGTAGTAATAGAGTCCAGCCAGCGACATGCCGCTCGCGCGCGAAAGGTCCCGCATCGAAGCGCCCTCGTATCCTTTCTCGCAGAAGACGTCGGTAGCGTGGCTGAGGATTTGCGCCAGCCGCCGGTCAAATCGCGTGGCGGGAGCAGGTGCGGAGCGATGCCGCCGCACAGAAACGCGGGCCGCTGTCGAGGGGCTCCTCATAATGAACAGTAATTCGAACGTTCGTTCGATTTATCATACAGCAACCCGCCCGAGCGTCACAAGTCTCTGGATGCCCATTTCGTCAGTTCCTTACATCCGCCAGCAGCTGCTCGATCTCGCCCTTAGCTTCGCCAGTGAGCGGCAGCAGCGGCAGCCTCGCCGGGCCGCCAAAATAGCCGTTGAAATCCATGCCATACTTGACGCCGGGAATGCCAAGGTCACCAACTACCCGTTGCGCTGCCACAGCGATGCGCTCCTGCTTCAACCGCGCCAGGTCGGCGTCACCCTCCTTCCACGCCGCGTAAATCTCATAGCACGACGTCGGCGTAACACAGGCGAACGCCAGAATTGCGCCCACCGCTCCCGCATCGAGCGACGGATGCAGCTTATGCGCTGCCCCCACCAGAACCTGGAATCCCGCTTCCTTCTGCCGCGTCTTCATCTTGCCCACGATAGAAACCGCCGCGGACGAAGGCTTCGCCAAGGACGAAGACGAAGACGCGCCCGCCAACGCTCCGACCTGCACCAGTTCTCCGCCTTCTCCACTCGAACCCCCGGTTGCAGCGGCGAGCATCCGCGGCGTTACCGCTTCAAACGTCTCAGTCACCGTGACGCCGCGTTGGATGTGACGCGTCCCCTCCACCATCTTGCGAACTTTTTCCACGTCACCGCTCGATTCCTTGATCCCAATCAGATTCGGATGCTCCGCCAGTTCGATCACCAGCTCAGCGGGAATGTCGTAGCCAGTGGCCTGCGGAAAGTTGTAAATGATCACCGGCAGCGGCGAGCGGTCGGCCACGGTACGGTAAAACGCCAGGATGCTGGCTGCCGTCATCTGCTTCTTGTAGTAATGCGGCGTGCGCACCATTGCAATGTCGTAGCCCAACTCAGCCGCATATTCAGTGAGCCGCAAAGTCTCGATCGCCGACTCGACTCCAGTGCCTCCAACCAGCACCTTATTCGGCGCTGAGGCTTCGCGCGCGGTTTTCAGCACATCGCGCCGCTCCTGGTCAGAGAGCAGAATCGCCTCACCAGTCGAGCCCAGCACGACAATGCCGGCGCAAGGCGTGCGCGAATAGCGCTCAACGTTGCTTTCAAGTTTCTTGAAATACACATTGCCGTCGGGATAAAACGGCGTCGTTATGGGAGGGAAAATACCGTGAAGTAGCACAGGAAACCTCGCGCATCCATTATTACACGCGAGTGAGCCGCGATATCGGCCCTACCGGCTCTTTACCGCCCGCTCCGAGTGCAGCTGCTGTAGCGCCCGGATATTCACTTCGCCGCGCTGCAAGGCGGCAATTCCTTCCGCCGCGGCCCGCGCCGCAGAGAGAGTGGTAATGGTGGGAATGCGCGCCATCACGGCCGCGCGCCGGATTGCCTTCTCATCGAACCACGGTTCCAGCCCCGTAGGAGTGTTGACGATGAGATGAATGCGCTGGCCTTTGATGAAATCCACCACGTTCGGACGGCCCTCTTTTACCTTGTAAACACGCTCCACTTTCATCCCGGCGGCCTCGATCACGTCGGCGGTGCCCGAAGTAGCGACCAGCTTGAAACCCATATCAACAAACTTGCGAGCGAGGTCGGCAACGTTGCGCTTGTCATGCTCCGTAACGCTGAGGAACACAGTCCCCTGCGTCGGCAACTTCTGGCCCGCCGCCAACTGCGCCTTCGCGAAGGCCTCTCCGAAACTGTCGCCCACGCCCATCACTTCGCCGGTCGATTTCATCTCAGGCCCCAGCACCGTGTCCACACCCGGAAACTTGCTCCAAGGGAATACCGGCGACTTCACGTAGTAACAGCTTCCCGTGTCCAGATCGCTGCGCCGGTCGATATTCTCCGGTAGGAATTCTCGCAGCTTGCGCCCCGTCATCAGCCGCGCCGCAATCTTCGCCAGGGGCACGCCCGTGGCCTTCGAAACATACGGCACCGTGCGCGAGGCTCGCGGGTTCACTTCCAGAACGTATACTTTTCCGCCCTCCGCGCCGTTCCCCGAGCCGCCGCCGCGTGGAATGGCGAATTGAATGTTCATTAGCCCAATCACTTTCAGTGCCCGCGCTAACTTGAAGGTGTAGTCGCGCATGCAATCCATCTGCGCCTGCGGAATATCTACCGCCGGCAACACGCAAGAAGAATCACCGGAATGAATCCCGGCCTCCTCGATGTGCTGCATGATTCCGCCAATCACGACGTCTTCGCCATCCGAGAGCGCATCCACGTCCACTTCAACCGCATCTTCGAGAAAGTGATCAATCAGCACCGGACGATCATGAGAGTACTCGACCGCCTCTTTCATGTACCGTACCACCGATTCTTCGTCGTAGGCGATCACCATGGCGCGCCCGCCCAGCACATACGAAGGCCGCACTACCACGGGATATCCAACCTGCTTCGCTCCCTCAATGGCTTCTTCCAGTGAGGTCGCCATCACTCCCGCAGCCTGCGGAATGTTCAATTCTTGCAGCAGCTTGTTGAAGTGCTTGCGATCCTCGGCCAGGTCAATTGACTCCGGAGATGTGCCGATGACATTCACGCCCGCCGCCTTCAACGGCAGAGCAAGGTTCAGAGGCGTCTGTCCGCCGAACTGGACAATCACGCCCACCGGCGCGCCCTTCGATGCTTCGTGCTGGTAAATCGCCCATACATCTTCAAACGTCAGCGGCTCGAAATAAAGCCGGTCACTGGTGTCGTAATCCGTCGAGACCGTCTCAGGATTGCAATTGATCATGATCGTCTCGTAGCCGTCTTCGTGCAGCGCGAACGAAGCGTGACAGCAGCAATAATCAAACTCGATTCCCTGCCCTATGCGGTTAGGCCCGCTGCCCAGAATGATGATCTTTTTCTTCTCGGTAGGCGCAGCCTCATCTTCGTCTTCGTACGTCGAGTAGAGATACGGCGTGAAGCTCTCGAATTCCGCCGCGCAAGTATCCACGCGCTTGTACACGGGCATCACACCGTGCTTCTTGCGCAGGTGCCGTACCTTTTCTTGCCCCTCCAATCGCCAAACACTGGCCAGGCGTCCGTCGGAAAACCCCATGCGCTTGGCTTCGCGCAGCACCTCGGTCGGAATCGACTCGATGGGATGCTTTTCCAGCTCAAGCTGCATATCGTTAATTTCTTTGAGCTGATAAAGAAACCACGGATCCATCGACGTCATCTTCGCAATCTGCTTCACCGTGTGTCCCTGCCGCAAAGCGTACTGCACATAAGCAAGCCGCTCGGGGTGCGGCGTCACTAGCCTTTGCGTCAGGATCTTAGGCTCGATCTTCGCGCCGCCCACGCGCTTTCCGGTATCGAGCGAGCGCACGCCCTTCATCAGCGCTTCTTTGAAGGTGCGCCCGATCGCCATCACTTCGCCGACCGACTTCATCTGCACCCCAAGGTTTTCGTCGGCTCCGGGAAACTTTTCAAACTGCCACTTCGGAATCTTCACCACCACGTAGTCGAGCGTGGGCTCAAAGCAAGCCGGCGTCTTGCGCGTGATGTCGTTTGGAATTTCGTCC
>JBAUYE010000188.1:0-1955 GCA_049584615.1 Candidatus Sulfotelmatobacter sp. | reverse complement strand
CTTTCGACGAACGCTCGCGAGACTTA
Source organism: Candidatus Sulfotelmatobacter sp. (assembly GCA_049584615.1). Lineage (GTDB taxonomy): Bacteria > Acidobacteriota > Terriglobia > Terriglobales > Acidobacteriaceae > Sulfotelmatobacter. Next base: position 1,929 of record JBAUYE010000188.1, on the reverse strand, counting down.
GTGGATCCGTTTCTTGCATCTTCGATGTTTCTCTTCGGGCTGGCCTTTGGCAGCTTCCTGAACGTGTGTATCTATCGCCTGCCCTTGGGCTTGTCGGTGGTGACGCCTCGTTCGGCGTGCCCTCGTTGCAAGCGCCCCATAGCTTTTTATGACAACTTGCCCGTCCTCAGTTGGCTGTCTCTTCGCGGGCGCTGCCGCCACTGCAAAGTCAGAATTTCGCCGCGCTATCTGCTCATCGAGATGCTGACTGGAGTTCTCTTTCTCGGCTGCTACACCTATGCCGGACTGACGGTCGCAACTCTAAAATACTGCGTCTTCGGATTTCTCCTGCTCGGTCTTATCTTTACCGACGCCGAAACCAAGTTGCTGCCCGACAAGCTGACGCTGCCCGGCCTTGCTCTTGGCCTGCTATTCAGTTTGCTGGTTCCGGTGCATGACATGGCATCGCAGTTTCTGCCGGGGATGCTGAACCTGCCCTTCAGCGCAGATCTCGCCGGCCGCCTGTTTTCCCTGCTCGATTCCCTGCTGGGCGCGGCAGTGGGCGCTTCGTTTATCTACGGCGCCGGAGCGATCTACTTGCGCTGGCGCGGAGCTGAAGGCATGGGCTTCGGCGACGTAAAGCTGATGGCGATGGTGGGCGCATTTCTCGGCATGAAACTCACGATCCTCACCATCTTCGCTGGTTCGCTGGTCGGGTCGATGTTTGGCCTGACCACCATACTCGTGGTGTGGATTAAGCGCACCCATCGTTTCACCCGGCGCCTCGAGAACCTGCGGGTGGCGCGCCGTCGCGGCTGGCAGTCCGCGCAAATGGTCTATCGCCATTATCAAATGCCCTTCGGGGTTTTCCTGGGCAGCATGGCGCTGCTCGCCCTGTTCGTCGGTAATCAGTTCTTGAGTTGGTACGGGAGGTTCTGGTGGTAAGGATGATGGCTGCCAACCCGCTCCTTCTCGCTGGGCTCGTGCTGGCCATTGCCGGTGGCGCATTCGTGTTCGGCATCTGGGTGATTCGCGGCCTGCGCCGCAGCATTGCAGAGGAAGCTAATCTCGATTCCGCGGCCACCCCCACGATTGAGACTCTTCCACTCCACCTCTATAACACCGTCATTCAGCAACTGAAGCAGCAGAAACATGAATTACAGGTGCAGACGCAGGTCGAACAACGCCGCGCCCGCACCACTGAAAATTTCAGTCAGGCCGTACTCTCTAATCTTTCCTCTGGCGTGCTGGTCGTCGGCGTCAACGGACTGGTGAAACAAGCCAATCCTGCCGCTAAAGAGATTCTTGGTTTTCATTCTCCCTCCGGCATGAGCGTGGAAGATATCTTTCGCGACGCCGCGATCAGTTCGAGAAACTCTTCCGCCCTCTGTGCCGATGGAAGGCAAGATACGCCCGGTCGCCTCACGGAAGAAATCAACGCCGTCCTGCGCGAAGGAAGCAAATGCCGGCAATTCGAGGCAGATTACACCACTCCCGCGGGCCGGACACTCCATATCGCGGTCACAGTTTCGCCGGTGCCCGCAGTCGATGGCGGCTTGCTCGGAGCGGCTTGCCTGATCAGCGACCGCAGCGAATTCGAGCGCATCCGTCACCAGCAGGAGTTGCATGGTGAGGTTTCCGCGGAGATGGCGTTGGAGCTGCGCACCTCTCTAGCCACGATCGCCGGTTACGCCCAGCAGTTGGCGCGGAATCGCGATCCGGAGATGGCCCCGCAACTGGCCGCTGATATTGCCAGCGAGGCCTCTCGTCTCGATCGCCACATCGGAGGATTTCTGTCCGAACGACGCTCCGCCGTAGCCACCGCAGCCCGTGCTGGCGCAGGAGCCAACAGTTGAACATCGCCAATGAAGATCGTGCGGTAACAAACGTGCAAGTAAAGGGTGAACCTATGAAGCACATCACACTGATCGGATTAGCACTCGCATTGTC
>JBAUYE010000187.1:0-23829 GCA_049584615.1 Candidatus Sulfotelmatobacter sp. | reverse complement strand
ACGCGAAGCAGCGGCGCAGTCGAAGGATCCCTTGCAGCTTTTCAGCGCCCGCGGCTAAGCGCGGAGTTCTCTCCACAACTGCGGCTGTCGTGGCCGCTGAAAAAGTCGGGGACGCAGGCAGTGACGTGGAAGAGCGTCGCTTCAGCGCCGCGAAAGCCATCGCAACTAACGCGAGCCCCAGCTTCTTCCACAACTGACTGCTGTGACATCCAACCTTGTCTCCTCTCGCCGATCGCGAGATCATGGTAAGGCGGACGAAGCGCCGTCGCTGCCAAACAGCGGAGCGGAATTTCTTTGACAACTGAACGCGGATCGAGTCAACGAAGGCAACACGACCGCTAACCCATTGATTCCAGAGATTTTACAGCTAAATTCTTTGCAATCAATATTTTAGCCAGATCTCGCGCCAGATCGAATTTCTAAGTGATTGATTCAAGATATTTTATCTCATCGATCTGTGATTTTTTTGATCCAGATCTAAGCCAGTCGGCTCTCCACATACCCGGCCCGCTGCTCGACCGCCGCCACCAGCCTCTTAGTCGCCGGAACCTCAATCCCATGCCGCCGCGCACCCCGCAGGATCGGCCCCGCGATAGCCTCCAGCTCCGGCGTCTTATGTTGCTCCACGTCCTTCTGCATCGAGCTGCGCATGTTTCCCGGCATCTTCATCACTCCGGCGATCACAGCATCCGCATCAACTTTCGCACCCTCGGCGACGGCGACAGCACAAGCCTCCCGCAGACAGGCCAATCCCAGCTGCCCCCAAGTGGTGTCGGCGAGGATTTCGCCGGTAGTTTTGTCCGAGGCGGTTGTGGTCAGCGCAAACGGCGCCAGGAAAACCAGCTTGCTCCACATCAGCGTCGGCTCATCGTCGACAAACCGGCACTCGAAACCGATTTGCTGCAATTGATCGATGGTGCCCCCGAGCAGAGCACGTCCGGCTGACAACAAATTGAGCCGAGCAAAAGGCGAGCGATGAACAATGTGTCCGGGGCTGACGCGCTCAGTTTCAACCGCGATCGTCGCCGGGATGACACGGCCAGAACCGTACCGGGCGCGCAGCAGCGAGATATGGTCAATGCCGTTGAGCAAGGGAACGATTGCTCGCACCGCTTCAGGATTCTTGAGAGCTGCGAGCGCCGGTTCCAACTGCGTTGCCTTCACCGTAATCCAGAGCACGTCGACGGGAGGAACTTCCGCCGCGACGGAAACATTCACCGTGAAATTGCCGAAAGGACTTTCCAGATGAAGTTGCTTGGGGTACTGCGCCAGCGCTTCGCGCCGCACGACGAGCGTGACGGAATCTCCCGCGTGCCCGAGACAAGCGCCGATCAGCCCGCCAACACCGCCAGCCCCCAGAATTGCATGTCGCATTGGATCAGGCATTTCGACCCTCCCACTTCAGTTATGCTTCACTGCCGCGGCCGGCAAACACTCCGCAATCTCGACATCGTTCAGAGTATGGTCACTCGTCTTCGCGCGCTGATAAATGCGCTCGACCAGATCGTCGGTCGCTGGAATGCCGCGCCGCTCCAGCCAGAACAGCACATTCGATTTTCCGCTCATCGGACCGATGTCGATGATCTGCTCCAACCCAAACACGTGCGAGGGCACGCCCGAGTAAACCGTATTCGCCAGCACAACGTCGTTCTTGCGAAACGCCTTGATGATCGCCGCCGCATGCACGCCCGTAGTTGTGCGGAAAGCGTCATCCCCCATCACCGGATAGTTCGCCGGAATGGGCACGCCCGTGGCCCGCGAAACCGCCTGGCAATATTGCTTCAGCTTGGTGAGGTCCTGCTCGTCCCACGGCGCAATGCTCATCAGCTTCAGATTCACCAGCATCTGATCGATCTGCGTATTGCCCACGCGCTCGCCCAGGCCGATGGCACAGCCGTGGACGCAATTGGCCCCCGCCATCAGCGCCGCAATCGAGTTGGCAATGGCCAGGCCGCGATCGTTGTGCCCGTGCCAGTCCACGCGAATATTTTCGCCGGAGGGTTTCACCACCTCCTCCATCACAAACTGCACCAGCGTGAACGCGCCCACGGGCGTGGAGTGTCCAGCTGTATCGCAGATCACAATGGCGCGCGCCCCGCAATTGATCGCCGTCAAATACAGCCGCTTCACCGTCTCCGGATCACAGCGCGAGGTATCCTCGGTGACGTACATCGAATCGAGGCCGAGCGAAACCGCATATTTCACAGCCTTCTCAGTGGTCTGCAAGAGAAAGTCATCGGTCCAGCCTTCCGTAAAACGGCGAATGGGACTGGAACCGATAAACGTAGCGGCCTCGATGCGCAGGCCGGTCTTCTGCACGATCTCGGCAATGGGACGAATATCATTCTCATGCGTCCGCGCCGCACAGTTGGCGCGAATCTTCATCTTGTGCGCGACGATCTCACGCGCCAACGCGGTCACGTGCTCGACTGCGCGCGCTCCCGCACCCGGCAACCCGAGATCGAGAGAGTTGATCCCGAGGGCCTCCATCAGATGAAGAATCTCAATCTTTTCGGCTACCGAAGGGTCGCGCACGGAAGGCGACTGCAGCCCATCGCGCAGGCTCTCATCATTAAGCAGCACCGGCCCCAGCGGCTTAAGCCCGGGCGGATGATTCTTGTTCCAGTCGTAGATGAGTTCGGAGGTATTCACGGGCGAGTACCTAGTACCGAGTACCCAGTACCGAGTGAACCCGCAACTTTCTCTGGCCGGGCACTGGGTACTAGGTACTCGCAGTTACTTCTCTTTCGGCGGCAAGGTCAACCCGAAAACCGAAATCATCCCCTGCCCTGCGACATTCACTTTGGATTCCGCGGGGTTTGGCAAATAGAGCGTTTGGCAGTGCTCGCAGCGGTAGACCTCGGCATCCACTCCCCAGGCTTTTTCCGCGTCGCCGCAGGCCTGCTCGACCACATCTTGCGAGTAGAACCAGCGCTTCAAATGGCCGCCACAGAATTTGCCTTTTTCGTTTTTCTCGTTGCAGGCGCGCTGCCCGTTCTTCTTGATCTTGACCTTATGATGGGGAAGCTGCGGAGGAGTCTGCGTGCCCGAAGTGGTCATTTCGCCCGTCGCCAAAGGACTTACCCTCGTTCGCGCGGCGCTTGCGCCGCTGGATTCGGCCTTACGAACGTCATTGTACTCGAAGGCGAAACGCGAGGCCAAAACCGGCGATGTCGTAACTAAAACTCACGCTTCGGCGGCGTCTGCTCCGCGCCGACGCGCCCAATCACTATCTCAGCCTTGTAGTAGTTCTCTGCTTTCACCGGCTCTCCCGCGAGTCGCCGCAGTATGGCGATCTGGCCAACGTGAGTCAGTGCGTCGGCAATCGGCCCTTGAAAGAGATTTTCCACCGGCGCCTGAATGGGTTCTTCCGAGGCCAGGTAATCATCGAACTTTTTCAGCGCCACGAAAAAGCGCTCGACTTCCTTCTCCCATGCCAGGGGCTTGGAGTCATGCCATTCGCGTTTTCCATTCGCCATCGAGAGCCCCCAATCCATCAGGTCGCCCACGTGCGCCAGAATCTGCCCCGGCGCTCGCACTCCCTCATCCACGTGAAACACGGCGAAGCCTTCGGGCGCGTTGCGGACGGCCTTGCCTCCGCGATAAGCCAGCGTGGCCAGGGTGTGCCGCAGCAATTCGCGTTTGGGATCTGTATTTGAAGGATGACTCATGAAGTGCCTCCTGGTTCTCAGTTCTCAGTTCTCAGTCATCAGTTCCCGCACTCGGAGTTTTACAACTGCTTCCGTCCGACCACACCGATCGCCTTTTGCGCTCCGCGCAGGCGCGTCGCTAAGTGGCGTGCGAACTGCATGTCGAGGAAACCTTCCATCTGTTGCAAGAAGTTCATGCCGTAGCCATACCACCAGACTTTCTTCATGCCGGGGATCAGGTCCACATCTACATACTTCAAACGTACCATTTCTTCCAGGCCGAAGCGGCCATGAGCACGGCCCATGCCGCTCGACTTCACTCCGCCATGCGGCGCCTCGCTGATGCCGAAGCATGACACCACATCGTTCACCATTACGGTGCCCGCCTGGATGCGCCGCGCCAGGCGCTCGCCGCGGGCGCGGTCGCGGGTCCACACACTTGCTGCCAGCCCATATTCCGAGTCGTTGGCCAGCCGCACAGCTTCGTCGTCACTGTCGAATGCCATTACCGGCAGCACCGGGCCGAACGTTTCCTCGCGCATGATGCGCATCTCGTGGGTCACATCGGCCAGCACGGTGGGCTTATAGAAATTCTCCCCCAGTTCCTGCAAGCGGGACCCTCCGGTTAGAACTCTGGCTCCGCGCGCAACCGCATCTTCCACGTGCGCTTCGAGAATGCGCAACTGCCGTTGGTGAATCATCGGTCCGACGTCGGTTTCGCCATCCAGTCCGCGCCCTATGCGCAGCCTCTTCGTCTTTTCCGCGCAGGCGCGAAGAAAGTCTCCATACAGACTGCGATGCACGTAGCAGCGCTCCACCGACAAACAGGTCTGACCGGCGTTGACGAACGCTCCCCAGACCGCGGCGCTCGAAGCCACGTCCACATCGGCGTCGTCAAGCACCAGCATGGGATCTTTGCCGCCCAACTCCAGCACTACGGGGAGCAAGCGCTCGGCCGCCACAGCCGCAATGCGCTTGCCCGTCGCCACGCTGCCGGTAAACACCAACTTATCGATCTTTGCTTCGTTAATCTGCGAATGAACCAGCGCGGCGCCGGTTGCGCCGTCGCCGATCACAACCTGAAACACGTCCTGGGGCACGCCCGACGCGTGCAGCAGCGATCGCAGTTCCAGAGCGACCAGAGAAGTAAACTCCGAGGGCTTCAGCACCACCGTATTTCCCGCCACCAGAGCCGCGAGCGTCTCCGTAGCGGGAATCGAAAAAGGATAATTCCATGGCGAAATAATTCCCACCACGCCATAGGGTTCGCGCAGCAACTGTCCGCGCTTGAGCTTGGTCGCAAGATTTCCATGGGGAAGCGGGTCATCGCGCAGCAGGCGGTAGGCGTTGTCGATCAGAAATCGCGCCGCATCGAGCACCACCAGAACCTCAGTGGTGAGCGCCTCAGCCACCGGCTTGCCCGCCTCGCGCGTGATGGCCTCGGCGATCTCGATTTTCCTCTCGTGCAGCCGACGCTGAAACTCACGCAACACGGCGATCCGCTTCCGCACGCCGAGATCACTCCAAGCCGTCTGCGCTGCTCGCGCTCGCGCTACCGCGGCCTGAACCTCATCCTCGCCTGCACATTCGAACTCGCGCAGAACTTCGCCGGTCGCTGGATTTACCGACGAAAGCTTGCGCGCCGCGATGTGGAGGTCAGTCGCCATTAGCCGATTCAGTATTCCACATTCACCAGGAAGAGCCCGCTGGCCGGTGCCGTAGCTCCCGCGGCGGAACGGCTGTGCGCCTCCATGATCCGCGTGACATCTTCCACATGGAAAGTCGCTTTGCCGACCAGAATAAACGTTCCTACGAGATTCCTCACCATGTGGTGCAAGAACCCGGATCCCTTCACCGTGTAGACGAACTCATCTCCTTGCCGCTCCCAGCTCGAAGAGAAAATGTGCCTCACATTCGATGCCGGTGCAGCATCGCGTCCTTCGGCATTCTCGCCATCCGCGAGAGCCGGCGGGACGCCGGCGCTACGTTCCGGATCCACTGCGGCAAATGAAGTAAAATCGTGCTCGCCCTCGACTAGCCCGGCGGCTCGCGCCATCGCCTGCTCGTCCAACGGAAACGGATAATGCCAGACATATCTGGCCACAAACGGTGGACAGACCGCCGCGCGATAAATCCTGTACCGGTAAGTCTTCGCCCGCGCCGACTTGCGCGCGTGAAAGTCAGCCGCGACCTCTTTTACTTCCAGAACCCGCACCGATGCTGGCAAAACATCGTTCAGCGCCTTCATAAAATTCGCGGTGGGGACGGGGGATTCCGTGGCAAATGTCGCCACCTGGGCCAGCGCATGCACTCCCGCGTCGGTTCGCCCTGAGCCCTGCGGCAATACCTTTTCCCCGGTAATTCGTCCAATGGCTGAGGCCAGCGTACCTTGTAGGGTCGACGCATGGGGCTGAACCTGCCAACCGGCGAAGTCTGAGCCGTCATAGGAGAGAATCAGTTTGAGATTTCGCATGCGATCTTTTGAGTCTTGGAGCCTAAGTCTCGGAGCCTAAGTCTTGGAGCCTAAGTCTCGGAGCCTAAGTCTTACAACCTAAGTCTTGCAGCCCCGAGTCCTCCGGCCGCGCCGGTTCATCCAAGTCATTTCGTGGGACAGGTTTGCCGCGCAACTGTGATTTCACTTTCCGGAGAGTCGCTGGATCATTGTCAGCACTTTATCAGTTTCAACTGCCCGGAGAACTCGAAAGACGAGCGGCGGGGTCAGATATACTGGTGCCTTTGATCAAGCTTGCGTCTATTCAGCTTTTTCAGGGGAGTTTTTGGATCGCATTTTCAGGATCGTATTTTCAGGATCGTATTTTTCGGATCGTAATTTTTAGGAACCAGGGCGCCACTGCTTGCGTATCAAGTATTGAGTCGTAGCGCGACTGAGTAGAACCGCCATTTTGCGTGAATCCGGGCTGTCTCACGTACCACCAAGTTTCCATGTTCCAAGGTGTTAACGAACTGGTCTTAACGAATTCGTTCCAACGAACGGAGATGAGTAGATGCCATTCGCACGCTTAACCTCAAATATCCGGCTGACCATGGCTAAGGTTTTATTGGGAACGCTGGCGCTCACAGGTGGGGCTGTCACAGCCTGGGCCCAGGAACCGCCGGCCGCGCCCACTCCGCAAAATACGCCGGAGACGCGGCCGCTACCGGTGATGAATTATTCCCATGCGGTATCCCATTTTCCGAACCCGATTGCGCCCTACGAACCGCGGCATTTGGCCGACCCGAGCCTGGCCAACACAGCGCGCATCGACCAATTCATGCACGATGGCAAGCTGTATCTCTCGCTCAATGACGCCATCGCTCTTGCGCTGGAGAATAATCTGGATATCGCCATCGCGCGTTACAACCTGAATATTGCCGACACCGACGTGCTGCGCGCGAAAGCTGGAGCCAGCATCCTCGGCGTTAATGCCGGAGTGGTGCAGAACACGCCGGGCGGCGGTATCGGCGGAATCGGCGCGACTGCGGGAGCTGCCACTGGCGGTACCAGCCTGGGAGCAGGCGGCATTGGCGCCGGCACTAACGGCTTGGTTAGTTCTACTCTTGGCCTTGGACCGAACATCACGAGCTTTGATCCGGTCGTCACCGGCACGCTGCAGGAAGATCATTACAGCCAGCAAGCGAGTTCGATTTTTCAGGGTGTGCTTCCCGGCAGCGCCCTAATTCAGAACACCGGCACGGTTAATTTCGCCTACAACCAGGCGTTTCAATGGGGCATGAATTTGAACGTGTCCTTCAACAATACCCGGCAAACCACAAACAGCTTTTTTTCTTCTTTAAGCCCTCAGCTCAACTCGGCCTTTAAAATGACGATCACTCAGCCGCTGCTGCAAGGTTTTGGATTTCCGGCCAACACGCGTTTCATTCGCATCGCCAAAAACAATCGCGAACTGACTGATGTAGCTTTCCGGCTCCAGATCATCGACTCGGTAGATCAGATTGAAAACATCTACTGGGACCTGGTCTACGCCTACGAAAATGCTCGGGTGCAGAATGAATCGCTGGCTTTTGCCCAGAAGACTCTTTCCGATACGAAGAAGCAGGTCGAGATTGGCAGCCTGGCTCCGATTGAGACGGTGCGCGCACAGAGCACCGTCGCGCAGGACCAGCAACTGGTTACCTTGGCGCAAACTAACCTGCAATTGGAACAATTGCTGATGAAGAACGCGCTCACGCGCACACTTAAGGATCCGACCCTGGCAACCGCTGAAGTCATTCCTACTTCTACCATGGAAATTCCGGCGCGAGAGGAAGTTGTGCCCACCGAGGACTTGATTAATGACGCGTTGCGGCATCGTGCCGAGCTGGTGGAGTCGCGCATCGACCTGAACAGCCGGGACCTGAGCAATAAGGCGGTGCGCAGCGCCCTGCTGCCTACGCTGAATGCTTTCGCCTACTACGGTGGAGCCGGACTGGGCGGCACACAAAACCCAGCTGACCTTTGCGCCGTTCCCAATCCGACTCCAATCCAGGATGCCCTCGGTTGCGCCAGTCCTACAGGCGGCCCCAGTGGGCTGGACTTCACAGCTTCCCCGACGGGCCTTGGCAGTACGCTGAACCAGCTCGTTAATTCCACCTCGCCTGACAAAGGCGTCGGCTTGCAGCTCAACATCCCCCTCCGCAATCGCGCGGCGCAGGCGGTACAAATCCGATCCGAACTCGAGTACCGCCAGGCTCAGATGCGGTTGCAGCAGATCGAGAATCAGGTGGGGATCGAAATCCGCAATGCGCAGTACGCCGTCCAGCAAAACCGGGCCAGCGTGGACTCTGCCGAGGCAGCCGTGGAACTGGCGCGGCAGTCGCTGGATGCCGAGCAGAAAAAATATCAGTTCGGCACTTCGACCACAACGCTGGTTCTGCAGTACCAGAGCCAGTTAGCTACGGCAGAGTCAGGCTTGGTCAATGCCACGGTCGCCTACGAAAAGTCGCGGATCGAACTCGATCGCGCCACCGGCACGCTGCTCGATCATGACGGGATCAGTGTCGATGATGCAGCCAGAGGTCAAGTCACCCGTCTGCCGAGCGTGCCTTATATCGCACCGCGCAAGGATATGCCGTCGGTAGCGCAGCCCTTGCCGCAAGCAGCGCCCGCGCAGCAGCCGCAGTAGGGGCGTCGTAAGCAACATAGGCGCGGTTCATGCTTGCACCTTCATGGACCGCGCCTTATTTTGCTTCCTCACAATTCTTTACAATATTCTTTACGACCTGCGTCCTCATCGTTGGCTCCCTCCCGCTAAGATGGAGTGACGCGCTTATGCTTTCCGCATCCAATTCTCAAAATCTATATCTGTCGCTCTAACACGATGCACGACCGTGTTTACCCAAGGAGACAAATCATGCTCTTGCTTCTGTCCCGAATGACCGCGGCCACCCGACGGCCGACCCTGCTGTTGACGGCCTGTGCCTTTCTGGCGTGCCTGCAGCTGCAGCCGTACATGCGCGCTCAGGATGTTCCCGCCGCTCCAACGCCACAGAGCACGCCAGTTGCCGCCGCTCAGCCACAGGCGGTTCACCTGCAGGATTACTCGAAGCCGCGCTCGGCTTTTCCCCATATTCTGCAGCCCTACCAGCCACAGCAGGTGGCGCAACCGAATCTGGGCAACTCGCCGCGCATCGACTCGCTTATGCGTGACGGCAAGATTTATCTTTCGATTGACGACGCCGTCGCGCTTGCTCTGGAAAATAATCTCGATATCGACATTGCCCGCTACAACCTCAACATCGCCGACACCGATTACTTGCGGGCCAAGTCGGGCGCAAACATTCTCGGCGTCAATGCCGGCATCGTGCAGAATACTCCGGGAGGCGGCGTGGGCGGACTCGGCGGCACCGTGGGATCCGGCACGGGAGGCACCACCGTCGCCCCCAGCGGCGTGGGCACCGGCACCAACGGCTTAGTCAGTTCCACGCTCGGCATCGGCTCGAACATCACCAGCTTCGATCCCATCGTTACCAGCACGCTGCAGCTCGACAAGGATGATACGGAATCCACCAGCGTTTTCAGTCCGGTCCCGGTCGTGGGGCAGAACACCTACACCGCGAACGTCGCCTACACGCAAGGCTTTCAGTGGGGCACCAGCATTACCGCCGGGTTCAACAACACCCACATCACCAGCAACGACCCAACCAACTTGTTGACTCCAGAGCTGAGCTCGAATTTTCAGTTCAGGATCACGCAAAACCTGTTGCAGGGGTTCGGTTCGCTGCCCAACCTGCGCTTTATTCGGATTGCCAAGAATAATCGGGAGATCTCCGATGTCGCCTTCCGCCTGCAAATCATAACCACTGTCGATCAGATCGAAGATATGTATTGGGACCTGGTGTATGCCTACGAAAACGTGCGGGTGCAGCAGGAAGCTCTTACGTATGCGCAGAAGGCGCTGACCGATACCAAGCAGCAGGCGCAAGTCGGCACTGCGCCGCCGATTCAGGTGGTCAGCGCCCAGAGCACGGTTTCGACGGATGAGCAGAACCTGATTCTGGCGCAGAACAATCTGGAACTGGAAAAGTTGCTGATGAAGAACGCTCTCAGCCGCAGCATCGACGATCCAGTGCTGGCCGAAGCTGACATGATTCCCACCTCCACCATGCAGGTTCCGCAGGAGGAAGCGGTGGTTCCCGTTCAAGACATGATCAATGAAGCTCTCGATCATCGCGCTGAACTGGTCGAATCGCGTATCGATCTCAGATCGCGCGACCTTAGCAGCAAAGCCGTGCGCAACGCCATGCTGCCCACGCTTGATGCCTACGCTTATTACGGCGGGTCTGGAGTTGGGGGAAATGTCAATCCGGCGCTGCTGCCACCGACTTGTGCTGCCCCCTCAACCTGCTTTAGCGAGTCAACCGCGCCGCCTCCCTTTGCCAACGGCGGTCCTGTCGGCTACGGTGGAACCCTGAATCAGCTTTTCAACTCGACCGCGCCTGATAAGGGTATTGGCCTCAGCCTTTCGATCCCGTTGCGCAATCGTGAGGCGCAGGCCAACCAGGTGCGAGCGGAACTCGAATACCGCCAGGCGCAGGTGCGGCTGCACCAGCTGGAAAATCAAGTACGCATCGAAGTGCGCAACGCGCAGTTTGACGTGAAGCAGAATCGCGCCGCAGTGCAGGCCGCGCAGTATGCGGTCGACTTTGCCCGTCAGACTCTCGATGCCGATCAGCAGAAGCTGAAAGTAGGACTCACCACCACCACCGCGATTCTGCAGGATGCCTCGATACTTACTACCAGCGAGTCAAATCTGGTCTCCGCCAAGGCAGCCTATGAGAAGTCGCGCATCGAACTGGATCGTGCCACGGGATTGCTGCTCGACCACACCGGCATCAACGTCGCCGACGCCACGCGCGGCCAGGTCACGCACCTGCCCAAGGTTCCCTACGTCGTGCCGCGACAGGACGAAAATCCGGGTGGGCAGCCGGGACAGCCGCCGCCATCGTCGGGGGGCCAACCCTAGGTTGCGCGAGGCGCCTGCTTAGACCTGATAAACTCCCCGGTGATGGAACGAGCGAGCCTGCCTGCCATGCCACGATCGGTGTTGTGGATGGTGCTGCTTTCGTTTCTTCTGCAATTGCTGGCGATCGGAGTTTTCCGCCAATATCGCACGCGCGCCGGAGAAGATGACTTCGGCTTTGGCTTTGAGATGGGCCGCGTGGGCCGATCCATCGCCCTGGGGCAGGGTTTCAGTAATCCTTATGGGGGCAACACTGGTCCCACTGCCTGGGAACCGCCGCTTTATCCCTACCTGATTGGCGGGGTCTTCAAAGTTTTTGGCATCTACACTTACGCATCCGCGTGGGTTTTGTTGTCGATCAACAGCCTGTTCGCATCGCTCACCACCATTCCGGTGTTTCTGATTGCGCACCGAACCTTCGGCCCGCGCGTCGCACTCTGGTCGGCCGGGGCGTGGGCGCTTAATCCTTATGTCTGGTACTGGTCAGTTCATTGGATATGGGATACGACCTTCACTCCGCTGATGCTGGCGTTGATTTTTTTGATCTCGCTGGAACTGCAGCAGTGGCCGGGTTGGCGCGGATGGACGCTGTTCGGAATATTGTGGGGGGTTGGAGCTCTGGCAAATCCCGCGATGCTCGCCTTTCTGCCGTTCTGCGGTCTTTGGGTGTGGCGGCAGAGATACCGGCGCGGCCTGCCGTCGCTCGCTGGGGTAGTGTTTTCCTCTTTTGTGTTTTTTCTGGTTCTATCTCCGTGGCTGATTCGGAACTACGCGGTCTTCGGGCGCTTCGTTTTTATTCGTGATGATTTCGGATTGCAGTTTCGTCTCGGCAACAACAAGATGGCGGATGGCATGCTGGTCGCCACTTTGCAGCCCAATCTCAATAAACTGGAGCTCGAAAAGTTTCAGCGCATGGGCGAAATTGCATACGAAGCCGACTGCAGGCGGCTGGCGTTCGACTGGATTCGCGAGCACCCGCAGCGGTTCGCCCTGATCAGCATGAAGCGCTTTTTTTATTTCTGGAACGGAGTGCCCCGGCCGACGGACAGCACAGCCCCCTGGGATTTTCGCAGTTCGCTTTTCCTGGCATCGTCAGTGCTGGCGATCTGGGGACTCGGTCGTGCGCTTCGCCAAAAGCGGTACGGAGCCTGGCTTTTCGCCGGACTCGTCGTTACTTATCCGACGATCTATTATTTCGTCTTCCCGCATGCCCGCTACCGCCATCCCATCGAACCCGAGTTGTTCATCCTGATCGTATTCTTGCTGTCCGAGGTGCGAAGCCGCAAAGCGGTGGCGGGAGAGTCAATTGCTGATTGTTGATTGATGATCGATGATTGAGAAGCAGAGTGTTTTGGTTTCAATCAGCAATCAACAATTCGCAATCAGCAATTTCCTATGACAATCTCCGTGGCGATCGTCGCGATGGACGAAGAGGCGAATATCGGCCGCACGCTGGCCAGCGTGTGCTGGGCCGATGAAATCGTTCTCGTCGATTCCGGCTCGAAAGATCGCACCTGCGAGATTGCGCAGGAGCACGGAGCCCTGGTCACGCTTGAACCATGGCGCGGCTACGTGGCGCAGAAGCAATATGCGATCGAGCTGTGTTCCAAGGATTGGGTGCTGTTGCTGGATGCGGATGAGGAGGTAAGTCCCGGCCTGGCCGAAGAGATTCGCGCGGCCATCGCCAGCCCCAACACCGCCAGCGGCTACAAACTCCCGCGCAAGAATCTGTTTCTGGGCCGATGGATTCGTCACGGCGGTTTTTATCCAGACCCGAAACTGCGGCTGTTCAGGCGTGGGCAGGGATTTGTCACCGGCCATGACCCGCACGACCGCTGCGAACTGAAACCAGAAGTTCGCCAAACGACCGCCCAATTCAAGAACGCGCTCGTACACTACACCTACCCTACGCTCACTCTCTACCTCGCCCACATGAACCGTTATTCTTCGCTGGGCGCGCAGTTGGCGATTGCCAAAGGCCACCGCAGCTTCAGTTTCATCAACATCGTTCTGCGGCCGCTGGCTACGTTCACCTACAACTACTTCTTCCGACTCGGCTTCCTCGACGGCCGCGAGGGCCTGCTGCTGCACCTCTACCACGCGGGCTACGTCTCGTGGAAATATGCCAAGGCTTGGGAACTCTCGCGCCAGCTGCCGAGGTCACGAACCGTCGGCCACTGACCGACCGGTCGTATCGGCAAACCGAGATCGTCTTGCCCGCGCGCGCGCGCTTCCCTATCATCACAACAGGACACTGGGGTCCTCATGCCGCAGAAGAAACCGCCTAAGCCGCAGGTTGCTGAAAATCCGATCGCCGATGTCTTTGACGATCGCCATCCCTCCGCTGCAGAGAGAACGTGGGCCGAGAAAACGCTAGCGCCCACGCTCGAGAAATCTCCCGAGCGGCCGATTGGCGCACCCACCGGCGTGAATCTCGATGAGCACGGGCACGCACGCTTCACCACGATTTCGGGTGTCCCGGTGCGCCGGCTCTACACGCAGGCCGATCTACCCGAGGACTGGAGCGAAGAAAAATATCTCGGATTCCCCGGAGCGCCCCCGTTCACTCGCGGCATTCATGCCACCGGATATCGCGGCAAGCTCTACACCATGCGGCAGTTCTCTGGATTCGCATCGCCCGAGGAAACCAACCAGCGCTACAAGTATTTGCTCGAGCACGGCGGCGGCGGACTTTCCGTCGCATTCGACCTTCCCACGCTGATGGGATATGACTCCGATCATCCGGCTAGCGAGGGCGAAGTCGGCAAATGCGGCGTGGCCATCGATTCGCTCGAAGACATGGAAATTCTTTTCGGCGGCATCGACTTGGAAAAAACCACAGTCTCGATGACGATCAACTCGCCCGCGTCGGTACTGTGGGCAATGTATCTGGTGGTGGCCGAGAAGCAGGGCGCGGACTGGAAAAAGATTTCCGGAACGATTCAGAATGACATTCTCAAGGAATACATCGCGCAGAAGGAATACATCTATCCGCCGGCGCCGTCGATGCGCCTGGTGATCGACACTTTCGAGTTCGGATCGAAATTCACGCCTCGCTTCAACACGATTTCCATCAGCGGTTACCACATTCGCGAGGCCGGCTCGACGGCGCTGCAGGAACTGGCGTTCACTTTGTATGACGGCATCGAGTACGTCGAGTGGGCGCGGCGACGTGGACTCGACGTGGACGACTTCGGTCCCCGGCTCAGCTTTTTCTTCAACGCGCACAATGATTTCTTCGAGGAGATCGCCAAATACCGCGCTGCCCGCAAGATTTGGGGACGGGTCATGAAAGAGCGGTTCGATGCGAAGAACCAGCGCACCTGGCTGATGCGCTTTCATACGCAGACTGCGGGAGTGTCGCTGCCGGCGCAACAGCCGATGAATAACATCGCGCGCGTGGCCTTGCAGGCTATGGCCGCGGTGCTCGGCGGCACGCAGTCGCTGCACTGCGACTCCTACGATGAAGCGCTGGCGCTGCCCACCGAAGAAGCAGCCCGCATTGCTCTGCGTACGCAGCAGATCATCGCTTACGAATCAGGAGTGACGCAGACAGTCGATCCGTTGGGTGGATCGTATTTTTTGGAAGCCCTGACACTCGAAATGGAAAAAGGCGCGTTCGACTACTTCGGCAAGCTCGACGCGATGGGAGGCATGGTAAAGGCCATCGAGCGGGGCTATCCGCAGAAAGAAATTGCGGAGGCCTCATACCAATATCAGCGCGCCGCCGAGGCGAAGGAGAAGATTATCGTCGGCGTGAACGAGTTCGTCATCGAGGAAGAATCACCGCACATTCTTTACATCGACGAAAGTGTCGCGCGGCAGCAGTCGGCCAAGCTGAAGGCACTGCGGGCGCGGCGCTCAAATGACGAAGTGCGGCGGAGACTCGACGCACTGAAGAAAGCTGCGGCCCAGGAGCCGAATACCGGCACAAGCGGAAATATTTCCCCAGCGAACACCATGCCCTACATCGTGGATGCGGTGCGGGCATACTCGACGGTGGGCGAGATTTGCGAAGCCCTGCGCGAGGTGTATGGGACCTATACGGAAGTGAGCATCACCTAGTCTGCCGCCTCTATATGCATCCAAGCCCGCTATGCGAATCATTGCGCACTCGGTGTGTCCCCGCTGACGATTCGTTTTTTATTCGCCATTGGCTGGCTTTGTGATTAAGATATAGATCCATGCGGAGAGCACTCAACCATCTCAAGAAATCCGACCCCGTCATGCGGGCGATCATCGAACGCCTTGGGCCGTGCCGCATGCAGTTTGGGCCCGCGGAGTTTCACAGCCTGGCTGAGGCCATCGTTTACCAGCAACTGAACGGCAAAGCCGCGGAAACCATTTTCGAGCGCTTTGCCGCGCTGGCCGGCGAGCCGCTCACTCCTGAAGGCATCCTCAAGCTGAGCGATGAAAAGATGCGCGGCGCGGGATTGTCGAAACAGAAGTCTGCATATCTGAAAGACCTGGCTGCGAAGACCTCGAGCGGGCTCGTAGATTTCGCGCGGCTGCCGGAGCTGCCGGATGCAGAAGTCGTCGAGCATCTGACCCGGGTGAAAGGTATTGGAGTGTGGACTGCGCAGATGTTTCTGATGTTCACACTGAAGCGCGAGAATGTTCTGCCGACCGGCGACTTCGCGATTCGCATGGCCATACACAAACACTATCTCGATCGACCGAACCCGAAGGCGGCGAAGAAGTCTGCGGCGGCAAAAAAGAAAAGTCGCAAACGGAAGATCAAACTGCCCAGTCCGGAGCAGATGGAGAAGATCGCAAAACGCTGGGAGCCTTATCGCAGCGTCGCATGCTGGTATCTGTGGAAGAGCCTGGATACAAAAACACTTTAGCCACAGCAAGCGGGCTGCCTCTGTGCTCGCTGGTAGCCGCTGTGTTTAAATGAATGGAATGGCTGACCTCAAGATTCGCGTGCTGGTGGCCAAGCCCGGGCTTGACGGCCACGATCGCGGCGCCAAAGTGATTGCGCGGGCTCTGCGCGATGCCGGCATGGAAGTGATTTACACCGGGCTGCGGCAAACTCCGGAGATGATTGTGAGCGCGGCACTGCAGGAAGATGTTCAGGTCATCGGTCTGTCGATTCTTTCCGGCGCGCATAACGCCATCGTGCCGCGGGTGATGGACCTGATCAAAGAGAACAAGATGGATGACGTTCTGGTGCTGGTGGGCGGGATTATTCCCGACCAGGATATTGATGCGCTTAAGAAACGCGGCGTGGCGGCGGTCTTCCAGCCGGGCACTGCCATGGACGACATTGTGAAATTCATTCGCGCGAACGTGAAGGGTGCGGGCGTTCCCACCGCAGGCTGATGGTGCCCAATCCGAATCCAGCAAGCATCCGGCAAGAACTTGAGCGTACCGTTGGTCCTGCGCCCTGGTATTGGAAAACCTTTCCTACGTTTCATTCTGCGGCGGGGCAGCCGTTTGCATGGACGCATCAAGGCGAGCAGGGGCCGGTAGGATATGTGGTTTCGCTGGCGCTGCAACAGGAGCCCGACCAGCTTCGGCTGGCGTTGAACACCTACTGCCGGCCGTTTCTGGCCTCCCCTAGTTGTCTCGGCATCTGGTGTCCGGAGGGTCGCCACATTCGACTGACTGGTTTCGATCCGGATCAGCTTAAAGCGTTTGACCTGGCAGAGATTGCGGGGTGGTTCAAGCAATCATCCGATCGCATTTATGCTAAGACCCCGCCGGTCGCGGAGTTCGAGGTGCCCCTCACGCTGGGTCCGGGCATGCACAAGATTGAAGTGCCGCCGGAACTGGCGATGGTCGATGAGTTGATCGTCCCCACCAGCTATAAGGCGATGTCCAATGACGACCCGGCGTTCGCTCTTTTTGTCTTCTATCTGCAGGCGGGGCTGGTGGAGGTACTGCCGCAGAAATGGTTCACGGCCTCGCAGTACCAGGTAGGGAAGCAATGGATTTCGCGCGCGGCGCGCGACCGGGAATCGCATCGCATTTTCGGGGAATGCTTCGGCGTCGGAACGTTTCTATTGGAAGAAGATGGATGCCGGTTGGAGGAGTGGTTGGAGCGACGGGCTTAGTCTTAGATTATCTGGAATATTGCGGCCGGATTCCCACCCTTCAGGAAACGAAGGGTGGGCAGCCGGCTCGTCTGAATTCACAACGGTTTTCTGGACTGCGCACGCACCTTCGCCCAGCGCTTTCTCTGCGCTGCCGCGATGCGCTCGCGGGCTGCAGCCGACAACTGGCGTTTCATGCTTCTGCCTGAGCGCAGCGAGGCTTGTGGGCCCCGGATCTTTACTTTGCTCAGATGTGCAATCACTTTCTCCAGTTGTTTAAGCTCGCCCTCCGCACGTTTACGTTCTGCTCTCAACTGCTCTAGAACCGCATCTAGATCAGCCATGCACGCTCCCTCTTGGGATTTACAGCATGCCAGTGAGCATACTCTATTGACGTGTCCGGGGGCAGTATCCTAAATACCCGTAACACAAGGGTAAACAGCAACCAGGTTCCTCCCATGCCGGAAGCGGAACTCTCCCCGTGCGAATCTCGGGTCCGGATTTCAATCGCGGCAAACCCCAGAACCCTGCGAGGCAAATACGACGCGACAAGTAACATACTTACTAACTTTCACACTTAATAACTCATCAATTTTTATTAACTCATCCTATTCCCTGCGACTAATTAGATTGACACTAACCCTGCGCGCGACGGACCATCATTCAGCCCGATAGTGACCGGAAGCCATATCCTCACTGTGATCCCGGTCAGGAGCACCGAACGTGAACTATTTGCTTTATGTGGGTCTTGCCTTATTTAGCTCAGCATGTGGAGCGTTGTTGGTAACGCTCCTTCGCATAACGCGGCGTGGTCCTCTGCAGGCCCGGCCCCAGCCGGGAGCCGATCCGAGTACCGAGAAAGAGAGCCGTACATGACGGAGCGCGCAGAGGCGGCAGCGGCCGCCACGGCACTGATCGTGTGTGAGGATGAGCTCGCATGCCAGCTAATCATTGAGTCTTTACGGCCGCTTGCCATACGTTCCGTAATCTGTGAAGAGGTGTTTGCGGCAGCCCGCCTTTTGGATAAGCAGAAGTTCGAAGCCGTCATCGTTGATCTTCAGCTGGGACAGGGGGCGATGCTGGTGATGGAGCAGCTCCGCTTTTCCCGGGCGAACCGCACCGCTGTGACTTTTGCCATCGCCGCTGGAGACAAGGCGCAAACGCCGGCCATTCGGCTGGACTCGACTTTTGTGTTGCCCCGACCGCTCTCGGCTGACTCGGTCAGCCAAATCTTACGGGCCGCGTATGGACTCGTGGTGCGTGAACGGCGGCGCTATTTTCGCTGCCCCCTCGCAGTTCCCGTCTTTGTGAGAGCACGCCAACCCGAAGAAGAGTTCTTGTGCCAGACCGTAAACATTAGCGAAGGTGGGGTCGCGATCAGCACCCGCACCATGCCGGATCCTGAGCTCTCGACAGCTGTGCGGTTCAGCTTGCCCGGCCGCTCCAGCCAGCTTTTCTCCGAGACGAGAGTGCGCTGGAGCGGCCACCAGGGTCTGGTGGGACTGGAGTTTCAATCTCTGGCTGCTCCGCAAAAGTCGGAGTTGCAAGAATGGCTGGCCCACAGGCTCGAGGAGACTCTTCCGGAAAACGTTGCTGCGCTGTTTCGTAGCGTAGGCCAGTTCTAGAATTTACGTCAGAATCCGGGGAGCGAACGTCTTCCTTGCGTGGATACCGCAGACAGCGGCCCGGGGAAGGGATTCGGAATCCTCCAGCTTGGGTCTCTCAGGCCTGACGAAGCAGTTTTGCCCTCTCCCCCGTACCGCCTGAGATCAAAGCCGTGGCTCCGTAAATCCTCCCCCTGTGACCCTGCTTGCCGGCTTCGGCCGTGAGGTTTCTGGCCGAAAAAAAAGCCGGCAAAACTGTGAATTTGCGGTGCTTGCGATGCACTGGAGCCTTCGAGCCTGGGAGAAAAGTGGCCCCCACCACCACGTTCGTGCTCTTCCAAGCCCTCGCCAGGCTCGAATAGACTTCTCGCCGAACGGACTCCCAGGCCCTCAACCTCGTGATGCGTTCGTAACTGTGCCGCACGGCCTGCCTGGAAGTCCTTAGCAGACATCATTTTTTTGTGAAGATTTTCTGAGGGACTTTCGAAGGACCTATGGATAAAGCAGCACGGCGCCTCTATGAGTTCGGTCCTTTCGTATTAGACCCCGGCGAGCGTCTTCTACGGCACGGCGCGGCGCGCATGGAGCTTCCCCCTCGGGCTTTCGACACTTTGCTGGTGCTGGTGGAGAATAGCGGCCGGCTGTTGGAAAAAGACGCGCTGATGAGAACCGTATGGCGCGATACCGTCGTCGAAGAAAACAACTTGAGCCAGGTCGTTTACCTGGTGCGCAAGGCCCTGCGCGATGGGGAGGACGGGTCGCGCTACATTGAGACCGTGCCGAAGCGGGGCTACCGCTTCGTCGGGGAGGTTCGGGAATTCGAGGCCGACCCGCCAGGAAATGGCACCGGCCACAACGGTGAGAACGGTCCAAAGCCGAGCACCTCAGCCGCTTCTTCAGGCTCTTCGGGCAATCACCTTAGAGTTTTTCCAGACGATCACTCCGGGCTTGCGGCTTCGCCGGCAGCGGCTGCGGCCAGTTCAGGGTCAGAGGTCGATTCCCATTCCGTTTCTGGCGGAAATGGACTCGGAGCCTCAGCTCCACACTCGGCCGTCCGGCACGGCTGGATAACTGGACTCTTGGGTGGGCTGGCGATCGTAGCCTTGGTGGTCCTGGTGGAAGGAGCGGGCTGGAAACAGAGGCTGTTCGAGGGGCCAGGGCCGGCTTTGATTCGCTCAGTCGCCGTGCTGCCGATGCAAAATCTCTCGAATGATCCCGACCAGGAATATTTCGTGGATGGGATGACCGACGAACTCATCACCGATCTGGCACAGCTTCACGATCTCAAGGTAGTTTCGAAGACTTCGATCATGCAATACAAAGGCACGCGCAAACCGCTTCCACAGATTGGGCGCGAATTGGGCGTGGACGCCGTCGTGGAAGGCTCGGTGCTGCGTTCGGGCGATCGGGTAAGAATCACGGCGCAATTGATCCGGACGGCTACTGATCGCCACATCTGGGCTGAAGCCTACGATGGCGACCTGAAAGATGTGCTTTCGCTGCAGGCGCGTGTCGCAGAGGAAATCACCAACCAGGTGAAACTTAATTTGAGCGCCGAAGAGACTGGACGGCTGCGGCGGCCGCGCGCCGTGAACCCGGAGGCCTACGATCTTTACCTGCATGGCCGCTACGCCTGGAACCAAAGAAATGTGCAAGGGTTTCACCAGGCGATCGAGTATTTCAACCATGCGCTTGAAAAAGATCCTGAATTCGCCCTGGCCTATTCCGGGCTCGCCGATTGCCACACGCTGCTGACGCTCTACGGAGATGGCGTCGGCAACATGGCTGAGGCCGAGGCAGCCGCCGAGAAGGCGCTGCAACTCGACAGCACGCTGGCCGAAGCGCACACCTCCCTGGCTGCGGTGAAGGTTCTGCATGACTGGGATTGGCAGGGCGCCGAGCAGGAGTTCCGCCGGGCGATTGAGCTGAATCCGAACTTCGCCCGGGCCCACCATTGGTATGGCAATCTGTTGCTGGGCCCGGAAGGCCGCCATGAAGAAGCGATCGCGGAACTGGAGCGCGCCCGCGAATTGGATCCGCTTTCCTTGATCGTCAACGCTGACGTTGGGTTCGGGTATTATCTGGCCGGCCGTTACGAGCCGGCGCTGCAAGCCTACCGCAAGGTTCTGGCCTTGAACCCCAACTTCATACCAGTGCGCTTCTACCTCTCGAAATACTATCGTCAGACTGGCCAGTACGATTCCTGGCTTAAGGAAAGCGTGGAGAATGACCGTCTCTCCGGTTTTCCCGACCGGGGTCAATCTCTGCAGCGGCTTTACGCTCAGGGCGGCTTCCGAGCCACCATGGAGAAGATGGCCAGGTCCGCGGAATTAGGCAGTCTGACGAGGCCGAAGCCATTCAGGATCGATTCCTGTTCGTCAGCAGAGGCAAATGCCGCGCTCGGCAGAAATGCGGCGGCGCTCAACGCACTTGAGGATTGCTACCGGTGGTCCGAACCCGCTCTGATTTATCTCAAGGTCGACCCGGTCTGGACGAACCTCCGTTCGGAGCCGCGCTTTCAGGATCTGCTCAGCCGTCTCCATCTGCAATAACTCGGCCCCTAGAACGTCCGCCTCTTCGACGTGTCCTTGCCGTCTTCTCGAGCGTCTGTGCCGCGGAGACGGCCTGCCTTCCGTTGCGCGCTCCCGCGCGAGTGGTATACCGTAAACAGTCCGATCTCTTCGTCCATACTCATGGTTGACCGCAGCGAAGATCCTCCAGACTACTCGTCGAAGACTGCCAATGTCCTGACGACGCAAGTCGATCCCACCTCGGCACGATTCGAGGCCAACATGCGTTTTCTGGCCGACCTCATGTCACAGGTGCGCAACGAAAGCGAGAAGATCAGCGAAGGCGGCGGAACAAAAGCCATCGAGAACCAGCACGCCAAGGGGCGCCTCACTGCACGCGAGCGCATTGAGCTGCTGGTAGACCCGGGAACATTCTTCGAGCTGGGAATTTACGCCGCTCATGGCATGTATGAAGAGTGGGGCGGAGCGCAGGCCGCCGGTGTGATCACCGGTCTAGCGCGTATCCAGACCCGCATGGTGATGATCATTGCGAACGACGCCACGGTGAAGGCAGGAGCGTTTTTCCCGATGACCTCGAAGAAGGTGATTCGCACCCAGAACATCGCCATCGAGAACCGCATTCCGACGGTTTATCTGGTGGATTCGGCGGGAGTATTTCTGCCGCTGCAGGAAGATGTCTTTCCCGACACGGACGATTTCGGCCGCGTGTTTCGCAACAACGCCGTGATGTCCGCTATGGGCATCCCGCAGATCGCGGCAATCATGGGCATGTGCGTGGCCGGCGGCGGATACCTGCCGGTAATGTGCGATCACGTTCTGATGACTGACGGCAGCGGCTTGTTTCTGGCCGGGCCGGCGTTGGTGCAGGCGGCGATTGGACAGAAAGTTTCGGCGGAAGATCTGGGCGGAGCAGCCATGCATGCCGGCATCAGCGGCACGGTAGATTTTCGCGAGCCGGATGATGCGGCTTGCCTGGCGCGCATTCGCTCCATCGTCGAAAAGTGGGGATACCGGCGGCAATCTCCCTGGGACCGCAAGAAGCCGGTCGCACCGGCGCTGGCCGCTGAGGAGATTTATGGCATTTACGATTCCTCACCCGCGCGGCCTTACGATATGAAAGAGATTCTGGCGCGCGTGCTCGATGGCAGCCGCTTCGACGAATACAAGGCGGAATATGGGAAGACGCTGATCTGCGGCTATGGTCGCATTGGCGGCTTCGCCGTGGGAATTGTCGCCAACCAGAAACTGCACGCGCAGGCTACGGACCACGAAGGCCACAAGCGCATCGAGTTTGGCGGCGTCATCTACACCGAATCCGCGGAGAAAGCGGCACGCTTCATCATGGACTGTAACCAGAATCTGATCCCGCTGATCTTTTTTCATGACGTGAACGGTTTTATGGTGGGCCGTGACGCGGAGTGGAGCGGCATTATTAAAGCGGGTGCGAAGATGGTGAATGCAGTATCGAATTCCGTGGTTCCGAAGATTACTGTGATCGTAGGAGGATCGTTCGGCGCGGGACACTATGCGATGTGCGGCAAGGCATTTGATCCGCGGTTCGTTTTTGCCTGGCCGACGGCGCGCTACGCCGTGATGAGCGGCGATTCAGCGGCGGGAACTCTGGTAGAAATCAAGGTGAAGCAACTCGAGCGTGGCGGCCAGAAGCTGGGCGAGGAAGAAAAAAAAGAGCTGTACGAATCGGTGAAGCGCACCTACGACGAGCAGACCGATCCACGCTACGGCGCGGCCCGGCTGTGGATCGACAAGATCATCGATCCCATCGAGACCCGCGACGCCATTGCACAGGCTCTGGAAGCGGCGGCGCTGAATCCCGAGGTGCCGGAGTTCAAAGTGGGAGTGCTGCAAACATAGTTAGCCACGGATTTTCACGGATTCACACGGATAAAGAAAAAGAAGGGGTTCTCTAAATCGGGTTTTGATCCGTGAGAATCCGTGTGATCCGTGGCGTGTTTTGATATGTCTGATTCCGTAAAGCTCATCGAGTGTCCGCGCGATGCCTGGCAGGGGCTGAAAGGCCAGATTCCGCCCGACATCAAGCGCGCCTATTTGCAGGCGTTGATCAGCGCTGGATTCAAACATATCGATGCGGTTTCGTTCGTTTCGCCGAAAGCCGTGCCGCAGATGGCGGACTCGGAAGAAGTGTTGAAGGAACTCGATCCGCCCGACGACGTGGAAATCATCGGCATCGTAGTCAATGAAAAGGGTGCGCAGCGCGCCATCGAAACGCAAGCGGTGCATACTTTGGGATTTCCTTATTCGATCTCGGAAACTTTTCTGCGCAAGAATCAGAATCAGTCCGCTGAACAGGCGATCGAGGAACTGGAGAAGATTCAGACAAGAGCCGACAATGCCGCGCTCGATGTCGTAGTTTATATCTCGATGGCATTTGGCAATCCCCATGGCGATCTGTGGAACGTGGAGGAAGTGATTGAGGCGATCTCGCTGCTGGAAGTCGACAATCTGCGTATGATCTCTCTGGCTGACACGGTCGGCATGGCCACTCCGGAACAGATTAGCGAACTGGT
>JBAUYE010000186.1:0-10547 GCA_049584615.1 Candidatus Sulfotelmatobacter sp. | reverse complement strand
GATTGCGATCGCTCTCTTCTTTTGTTGCCGTCACAGGCTTCTTCGTCAGCAAACTGAAGTAACCCTGCTTCGAACCCTCGCGGAAGGCATCTTTCACGATGCGATCCTCGAGCGAGTGAAAACTGATCACCACTACGCGTCCTCCTGGCTTCAGAACCCGGGGCGCCGCTGCCAGCAGCGCCCTCAGATCGTCCAGTTCGCGGTTTACGAAGATTCGGAGAGCTTGAAAAGTTCTGGTCGCCGGATGAATTCGCCTTGACTCAGAATTCATTGGCCCGGCCGCGGCTGATATGACCTCCGCAAGGTGTGCGGTAGATCGTATCGGCCGCGACCGGACAATGGCTCTGGCGATTCTCCGCGACCTCCTTTCCTCTCCGAATTCGTAAATCACATCGGCAAGCTCGCGCTCGTCGAGGTGGTTTACCACTTGTTCGGCGGTACGCTCCGACCGCGGGTCCATCCGCATGTCGAGCGGTCCATCCGCCTGAAAACTGAATCCCCGTGCAGCGTCGTCCAGTTGCAAGCTGCTAACTCCAATGTCGGCCAGCAGGCCGTCGGCTATCGGGCTTCGGGCTTCGGCCAGGCTTGCAAATGACGCTTGCCGCAACTCGATACCCGGCCAATCCGCCTCGCCGAAGCCCGAAAGCCGAAGCCTGGAGCCCGCGATTTCGAGCGCCGCAGGATCTTTATCGAGCCCAATCAAATGTCCCGGTGCGCCGAGGCGTTTTGCGATTTCGTAACTGTGCCCGCCCAGGCCCACCGTGGCGTCGATATAGGTCCCGCCACGCCGCACGTTTAAAAAGTCGATCGCTTCTTTTAAAAGAACCGGAACATGATTTGGTGAAAGATGGCTCACTTTCCTTCCACCACCATGCCCAACCCCCTGAGGGGTGTCTGTTAAACCCTCGCCCACTAGATGCCCAATTCGTCGAGCGTCTTCTCATCGTCAGGCGTGAACTTTTCTTCTTCGATCTCTTTCTTGAACAGCTCCAGGTTCCGCACTTCCAGGTACGTCAGATTGCCCAGAACCGCCACTTCGCCCTTGATCTTGGCCGCATCGCGGAGCAACTGCGGCATCAGCAGCCGGCCTTGCCCATCCATCTCCACCTGCTGCCCGTAGTAGTTCACGCGGGCCAGGAACTTCTTCTTCGTAGGATTGAAGGTGGAGAGCCCGGCCAGCTTCTGCTCGATCCGCTCCCATTCCTCGAAGGGATACACTTGAGCAACCTTCCCATCCAGACTGGTGATATAGAATTGTTGTCCGTACTTCTCGTCGATCACGCGCTTGAATTCCGCAGGGACCTTCAAACGTCCCTTTTCGTCGACGCGAGTTGGGTGATTGCCGCGAAACATGTGTAAAGCCTCTTCGGAGGCCGGATTCTCTTAAGGGTCTGGTCTTCCTATTAGCCACAGCGACAGCAACGAGGGAGGTAAAAGCAGCGCAAAGTTCGGTCAAACTCGGGTGGTTCGGGCTGTTTGTCGTGCTTTTGGGTCGGTTTCCCACCGGCTCCTCTTTGTCAGCTTCCCGTTCCCACGACCTTTACTGTGTTGACCACTCTGTGCCACTTTCTCCCACATCTTACCCGTAAGTCATTGATTGTCAAGAGCAAACTTGAAGGTAGCGTTCCCACTCCGAGGCTGATTCGGCAAAATACGAGAGCTTGTGGTTAACCAGAAAGACGACCACAAGCGGTTGGGTTTATGCTCCAGGTTCCTTCGCTATTTATTCGCTAAGATTTTCCTTGCACTCCGCGCCTGTGGCCGACTCTCCTGTGGAAAACAACCTGCCAGCCTTAATTAGGGCCGCGTTTCCGTGTGGTCGTGAACCCAGGTAGGTGTACACTGCGTCCGTTTATTCAATGACGATTTACGGAGGCGCTATGCATCTGAACCGAGCGAGGATCTGGCTGGGCGGTCTGGCGGGAGGCGTGGTCTGGACGATCTGGAGTTTTCTTGTAGGCAAGTACGTCATCACTGATGCGCGCTACGTGGCCGCGCAGAATGCAGGGTTTTTTCTGAAAACTCCGCGCTATCCATTCTTCGTAGTCCAGTGGATCGTGCTCTTGTTTATTCTCGCGATAGCGGCCGCACATCTTTACGGTTGGGCGCGCCAGACTCTGGGACCCGGTCCCGGCAGCGCGCTGAAGGTTGGCTTTCTGGCCGGTTTCTTCGCCGGCTTCCCGTTGAACTTCGCGCAGGCTACATGGTTCGCGGGCGACCGCGGTCTTCCTTTTGGCTGGATGATTGAGATGTGGTTTGGCGCCATTCTGGCAACGCTGGTCGCGGGCTGGGTGTACAAAGACTGAGAAGCATTTGGCAATTGGAACTCGGCAATCGACAATGCCTACTTCGTCGGCTCCACGAATACCGCGGTCCCGTAAGCCAGCACTTCGGTGACGCCTTGCATCACTTCGGTCGCATCGTAGCGGGCGCCGACCACGGCGTTGCCGCCCAGTTCGGCGGCGTGCTGCAGCATCAGGTCGAAGGCTTCCGCGCGCGTCTTCTCGCACAGGTTGGTGAGCAACGTGATGTTGCCGCCGACTAGCGTCTGTAATCCGGCGCCGATCGTGCCGAAGATTGACCGTGAGCGCACCACGATCCCGCGCACGACTCCAAGAGTCCGAGTCACGCGAAAACCGTCCAGCTCAAACTGAGTCGTGACCATATTGTGCGCCACCATCCGTCCACCACCGGTGTAGTTTGTCGCCATCGAGGTCTGTCCTTTCTGAGTCGGCGATTGCCCTCTTACCAAGCAGCTAACTATATCGCGAATATTATCAAGAAGTCCTGGAGACGTCGCTCGTTGCGAGACGTGGTTCGTTCCGCTCTCCCACCGCGGCGCCAACCAGCAACTCACTCTAACGAGGCGGTGATGAAGAACTCTCGCGACGCGGTATCGTACCCAATGCGCAGCACGTTGGGCTTACAGCAGACTTGGCAATCTTCCACGTAGCTCTGACGGTATCCGGCGGACTCATCGATCGTGGTGGAGTTCCACTCCCCGCAACCTGCGCATTGGAAGCCAGCTTCCATCGGGTAATTATCTCCCACGAATCGCCGAGGGACATATAATGTCGCATCTCGTATCTTTGCAAGGAGATTTCATGATCTCGCGGCGAAGGTTTCTCGAAGCAGGTGGCGTGGCGGCAGCAGTCACCGCCGTGGCTCGTCCTCTGCTCGCATTCAGTGCGACAACCGACGAAAAATCTGGCGACTCTGCCCTGCCGCCGTCTTTGGCGCGCCTAAGTTCGCGGAAGAACGAAGCCACCCCCATCACCCGCGAGGAACGACAAGAACGCCAGGAGCGCGCCCGCAAGCTAATGAGCGAGAACGGGCTCGACGGCATCGTTCTCATGGAAGGCACGTCGCTGACCTATTTCACGGGCATTCGCTGGTGGGGAGGCGAACGAATGTTCGCGCTCGTTCTGCCTGCCAAAGGTACGGCGTTTTATGTTTGCCCGGCATTCGAGGAAGGCCGCGCCCATGAACAGATCGCAGGCGCCCCCGATGGTGAGAATCCAGATGTGCGCACCTGGCAGGAAGACGAGAGCCCTTACCAGCGCGTGGCGCAAGGATTGAAGGAACGCGGCATGGCCACCGGCAGGCTGGGGATTGAAGAGACCGTGCGTTTCGTTTTTGCCGACGGGATTTCCAAAGCCGCTCCCCAGGTCACGCTGACCAGCGGAACCCCGGTGACCGCGGGTTGCCGCAGGATCAAGAGCGCGCACGAGCTGGCGCTGATGGGTCTGGCGAACCAGGTAACACTGGCCGTGTACGAAGCGGTTTATCACGCGCTGCGCGAAGGCATGACGCAGCATGATGTGGGAGAGTTGATCGCAGCGGCGTACGGACGAATGGGTTTTCCCGGCGAAGCCAGCGTACAAGTCGGAGAGTACACGGCTCTCCCTCACGGATCGAGGACACCGCAGATAATTCACGAGGGTTCGATCGTGATGATAGACGATGGCTGTGACGTGGAAGGATATCAATCCGACATCACCCGCACATTCGTGCTCGGCAAGGCCCCAGAACAAGTGGGGGACAAGATGAGAAAAGTCTTCGACATCGTGCACCGGGCACAGGCGGCGGCGCTGGCCGCGGCGCGTCCGGGTGCCGAATGCGGCTCGGTCGATGCCGCAGCCCGCAAGGTCATTACCGATGCAGGCTATGGGCCGGATTATAAATATTTTACTCACCGCCTGGGCCACGGCATTGGCATGGACGGCCATGAGTGGCCCTACCTCGTTCGCAACAATACCACCAAGCTCGCACCCAACATGACCTTCAGCGATGAGCCCGGCATCTACATTCGCGGCGAGTTTGGCATCCGTCTCGAAGACGATATGCACATTACGGAAAACGGCGCGGAGTTATTCACCCCGCAGAGTCCTTCGCTCGAAAATCCCTTCGGGAAAGCTTGACGTGTCTCACCAGCGCAACTGCCGCAGGTACACGTAGCTGGCTGTGATGCTGTCAAAAGGCGCGGCAGGCTTGTCGTGTTCGACAATATAGTGCTTAATACCCGCCTTCTCGGATTGCGCAAAAATCTGCTTCCAGTCGATGATCCCGCTTCCGACTGAGGTCATGTCTTCGAGCGAGTCTCCGAAATCCTGGCCGCCGGCCGCGGAAATCTTCGGCAGCTTCTTCATGTCCTTCACGTGCACGAGCGGGAACCGTCCGGGATAGCGGTTGAAATATTTGAGCGGATCGCCGCCGCCGACCTCGATCCAGCACAGATCGAGTTCCATCTTGACCAGGTTCGGGTCACAGTTTTCAAGAAGGAAATCGTAAAGCAGTTTTCCGTTGACGGGGAGAAACTCGAACCAGTGATTGTGATAGGCGAACTGAACCCTAGCCTTCTTGCTCACTTCGCCGGCGTGATTGAAAGTTTCCGCTGCGCGCTTCCAACCGTCGGGCTGGTTGCGGATTTCTTCAGGGATCCAGGGACAGACGATATAGCTCTGGCCGATGATCTTGGCGGACTCAATCTGCTCCGGCCACTTGTCTCCGAGCACCTCCCACGGAACGTGGCAGGCGGGCGAGACCAGACCGTGGCGGTCGATGGCGGCTCGTACCTCTTTCGGCGAGCGATCGAAATATCCGGCAAATTCGACTTCCTGGTATCCGATCGCGGCAACTTTAGCCAGAGTCCCGTCGAAGTCAGCTTTCATCTGGTCGCGCACGGTGTAGAGTTGCACGCCGAGTTTACCGATCTTGTGCTCCGCCGCAGCCCAGCCCATGCGGCTGGTGAGCAGCGTGGCTGCGGTGACCGTCGTCGCGGTCTCAAGGAACGTACGGCGATTCATCATGGCATTTCCTCCGGACCTGTTTCGGAATGACGTGGATCGGAACGCGGACCATTATACGCAGGGAAGCGCAGTGGAGCCGCTTTCGCGGCAAAGTGGAAGCGAGCGGCAGCGTCAGCGCGGACGCCGCCGCCGCGCGAAGTGTTTTACTTGGGAGGAACTACCAGGTTATTGGTCACCGAGAAAACGCCGGAGACGCTGTTGGCACGAAGTCCGGCAAGATTCTTGTCGCCCTCATTGTCGACCACTCCTTCGAGGGTGACGTTGCCATTCTTCACAATGATGCGAATCGGCTTCTGCACGCCCAGAGCGTATTTTTCCAACGCCGGGTAGCCGTAGATCGCGCGATACAACCGGATGCGCAGACGATCATCCATGGGCGAGGGCGGAAGCACCTCAATCTGGTTATCCACCTTCTCAACCCCTTCGATGCGCTTCACCGCGTTCCCGGCATCGGATTTCAGCGTCGGCCTTACCACCTGCCCGAGTAGCGTGACCGTGGAACCATCCACTTTGTAAGCAATGTTGTCGAACACTCCGAAATAGGGCAGCATGAGAAGCTCGTGGCGAACTTCCCGGGTGATGCGTTCTTGCGACTTGGCTGAGGGCTGTCCGCGATCCTGGGCAAAGCCCAGTGTCGCGATCGACAACAGAGCAATAACGAAAACCGATAACCTGGACTTCATACCGATTTCTCCCTTCTCGAAGTTTCTCCCTGGACGGGGCCAGTTTACTCCAAAGCTGGGGCGCAACGAAAACTGAGCGCATGGGAAGACTCTGCCGAGCTTAGGGTTTGCAGAATGAGCACTGACGGAGAAAAATTTCTTGTGGAACGGCCCGCGGCGTGAAACGCGCCGGTGCAGTTAGCGGGCGGGGAGGGCATGGTTCCCGCGAACTGCACCGTCGGACTTGCCGGTTCAAGCCGAAACGCTGAGGCCTCCATTTGCCGAGGAGCTGCTTGAGGAATTGCTGCTGGAGCTGGAAGAGGACTCACCCAATAAATTCAGGACGATCTGTTCGTTGCTATTGGGAGGCAGATTGAATGTAATCTCCTGCGCGTTCGAACCCTGGCTGCCAACGCTGAGGGAGACTTGTTCCCCTCCTCCGCTGGTTGGGTTGAGGTTGATGGTGATCTGCTCGGGGCTGGTGCTACCGCTGCTGTTGCCCAGGTTGAGGACGATTTCTGGCCCGCTGCTGGAGGCAGCTGCGCTGGAAGCGGAGCTGGTAGCGGCGCTGTTATTGCTGAGGTTAAGGATAATCTCTGGTCCGCTGTTGGAAGTGGAACCGGCGCTGGGAGAGTTTTGCGTGCCCGCCCCTCTTTCAAACGTGCTCTGCAGCGTACTGAAAGCGGCTTGTGCCCCTGCCAGGTCGCCCGATTGCAGAGCTTGTCCGATGGCTGTGAGATCCTGCTCCCGCTGGGGTCGCGAGAACGCGTCTCCGCTGGCGAACGGGCCGCTCTGGCCGAGCTGGACAATGTTGTTATAGGCGGTTTGAGCGCCAGCTAAGTCGCCGGACTGCAATGCTTGTCCGAGCTGCTGCAGATCGCTTTGCCGAGTTTGAAAATACTGCTCGGTCTGCTGGTAAATGGAACTGCTGGAAATGGCTGCTGTCGACATTGGTATCTCCTCAGAATTCGGTTGATCTGACAGGAACGCGGTAAAGGTTCTTGCCATCCAAGGGCCATATCGGCTTTAAGAAAAACAAACTTTAATAACGTCGATGCAACACCAGCGACTTCTGCTGGGGTTTTCTTTCCGATTATCCTCACGAAAGTACAGGGCGGTGGCCGCCCGAAACTAGATTTTGTTAGGGAGCGCTCACCAGCGCAGGCGATCCCGGCCCCGATGAGTCGGAGCCGTTAACGCCTACTCCACCGTCGATTGGAAGTAACTCCGCAGAGAGGGACTCAAATTCGCGTGACAACGTAGATTCAAATACAGGCAGCGCACTGGCTGAGCGTTTTAGGCGCGTAATGGTCTCATCATTCCTCTAGTGCTACGTCGCCTTTCGCTTCGAGTCGGCTGATCGTCGCCCGCAGCCACGTGCCCAGCGCTTCCTCAATCTCCTGCTGCGTCCCGGTTCGGTACAAGGAGTCAAGGGTGTCCCCACTCGGCGACAGCGGAATATGAATGCAAGGGGTTTGCTTGGTCCGCGCGTTCTCTGGCACGAACTGCATCAGGAGGCATTCGCTGCAGGGTTCGCGGTCTTTGGAGTTGAAGTTCATGCAGGTAGGGGAATCCTCGAAGATAAACCGTGCCCGCCAGGATTCCCGCGGTAATCGCCCGTACCCGCCCTGCTCAAGAAACTCCAGTTCGAACTTCAGCACGTCTAGCAGGTTGCGATTATCCTTCGGCATAAACTCACCCTCACTATTATTGTGGTCCTGCGAATAAGGCGGGGCGGTGACGGGCATCACAGGGCGTGGTGAAGGCCATCAAGCGGTCCACGGCGGAATCGGTCCGGGCGGTCATCGGCTGAGAAGATTCCCAAAACAAGCAACTGTGACCTGGGTCACAGAACCTAGCCTTTCAAAAAGTCCAAAATTACGACATATTTGGCTGTATTCTCGTTGCGATGTTGCAGCGAAATTCCTACAGGAGCTTGCAGATGAAGAGAATTAACTTCAAAGTGTTTTCTTTTGCAACAGCACTGGCTGTTGTTCTAAGCGTTTCCTTGCCGGCGCACGCACAAAGCGCGGCAGACCTTTTCAAATCGAAGTGCGCCGGCTGCCATGGCGCTGACGGGACCGGTTCGGCGATGGGGACGAAGATGGGAGCCCACGACTTTACAACTGCCGACGTGCAGGGAATGTCGGATGCGCATCTCACGGATATCATCACGAACGGCAAGAACAAGATGCCGAAGTATGCCTCCCTGAAGCCGGAAGACATCAAGGGGCTGGTAGCTTATATCCGCACGCTGAAGAAATAGTCCTGGGCGGTTGTTGCGACCGGGATTAATAAGGAGATTGTTCAGGGCGGCGGATCAGCCGCGGGGACATGTGGAGTGTGCTTGTAGCCGGGGAGCGCGGAGACTAGCTGGAAGAGAGGCACGGTTTTCAAATGAGCCTGCGAGAACGCATGCGAGATTGGTCACAGCCAGTCTATTTTCTAGGGCAGAATCCCGTCACGCTTACGGGTACTGTGATCACCACCAGCACGGCCCTGACCACGATCGCCTTCTGGTTCTATGACATCTTCCTGCCCGGCCCGCCGCATCCTTACGTTGGACTTCTGGTTTTCCTGATCCTCCCAGGCATTTTTGTACTCGGCCTGGTTCTGATTCCGATCGGCATCTGGCTCAGAAGGCGGCGTCTGCAGCAGGACGGAACTCTGCCCGGAGTTTATCCCGCCATCGACCTGGGCCTGCCCGTGGTGCGCCGCACCTTGGAGTGGGTGGCATTAGCGACTATTGTCAACCTCTTGATCATTGGGACGGCATCGTACCGCGGCGTGGAATATATGGATTCGACGAATTTCTGCGGGACGACTTGTCACACCGTAATGGCTCCCGAATATACGGCTTATCAAAATTCTCCGCACTCGCGAGTGGCTTGTGTCGAGTGCCATATCGGGCCAGGAGCGGGGTGGTTTGTGCGATCCAAGCTCTCCGGTCTGCGCCAAGTGGCAGCGGTAGCCTTTCATACCTATTCTCGCCCAATTCCTTCCCCGGTAAAATACCTTCGCCCGGCCCGTGAAACCTGTGAGCAGTGTCACTGGCCACAGCGCTTTACCGGCGACAAGTTCCTGGTGAACACCAGCTACAAGGAAGATGAGAAAAACACACCGCAGACAGACGTCTTGTTACTAAAAGTAGGCGGGCGCACGTGGCCGGGTTCGGTCGGCATCCACGGCCACCACCTCGCCGATAACGCACGCATCCGCTACATTTCAACCGATCCGGAGCGCCAGACCATCCCCGCCGTGTATTACACCGACGATCAGGGAAAGACAACCGAATTCATTTCCACCGATACGAAGCCAACCCAAGAGCAATTGGACAAGGGCGAACACCGCACGATGGATTGCGTGGATTGCCACAACCGGCCCACGCATGAGTTCGACTTGCCCGAGAACGCAGTGGACAAGCAAATGTCTCTTGGGCACATCAGCCCAGAGCTGCCCTATATCCGGAAGAAGGCGGTCGAGGTTCTCAAAGTGAATTATCCCACCCGCGATGTTGCGCGGCAGAATATCATCGCCGAACTCAACAACTTCTATCGCGCGAATTATCCGCAGATCTATCAGACGCGGCGCGCGCTGGTGCAGCAGGCAGGCGACGAAGTCGCAGCAATCTACCTGCGCAACATCTTCCCCGACATGCGTCTGACCTGGGGCGCTCATCCGAATAATCTTGGACACAATGATTCGCCGGGTTGCTTCCGCTGTCATGACGGCAGCCATACCGGTGCCGATGGCCAGACCATCACCAACGATTGTTCTGCGTGCCACCAGGTTCTGGCAGCGGGAGAAGAAAGTCCCAAGATATTAACCGACCTCGGAATGAAGTGAGAATCGGGACACGGCCGACTCTTAGAACCCGCTGAAGACGCGAGGCACGCTGTTCCGGCAATACTCTGGACAATTCGATTCCGCCATTCGCCGACGAGCCTATTCCACGCGACTGTCAACATGACGGTTGGAACGGCGAGGATGAGCAAGTTTATTGCGATAACAACCACATCAGTAGTCGTCATTGTTGCATTTGTACGGTGCCGGACCGTTGGGACGATAGTACCAGCACGTCAGTTGGCGACAACAGGGGTTATCACTGATCGAGAATTGGCGGGCTGCTTGAGCTAACGTGCCAACATGCTTTCCAATGACCCGAAAACAGATTCAGAAGCCAATCTTGAAGGGCTATTGCTCAAACTGGAACAACGGCTCATGGACCCGGTCTTCCGCAAGGATCGCGCGCGGGTTTCCGCCTTGCTGGCTGAGGATTTTCGCGAATTTGGCTCCTCGGGCCGCGTTTGGTCGAGAGACCAAATTCTCAATCCATCCGAGACGCCACAGACGGCTCCGCTCGTGGAAGACTTCTCTATCAAAACCATCGTGCCGGAGTTGGTGCAGGTCACTTACCGAACTCTGCGAAGAGTGCCAGGCGGTAAGCCACAAGCTGCCTCGCGCAGCTCACTTTGGATCCGGCGTGGCGACAAATGGCAGATGCTCTTTCATCAGGGCACGAAGATCCCCGACGTATAGTCTCTCGCGCGGGGCTTCGGGTCAATGAGTTCTATAA
>JBAUYE010000185.1:0-6261 GCA_049584615.1 Candidatus Sulfotelmatobacter sp. | reverse complement strand
GCCAAGCTTCTCCAGAGAAGCGAAACTTCAGTGGGCTGGATCTCGAGAAACAAATCGCGCCTCCGGTCGAGGCAGAACTTTTTTCTTGACATCCCTTTTTATAGAACTCATTGACTCGCCTCGTTCCGCGATCCTGTTTACGTTCCACACGCCGTCAGCGGCTGAAGCCGGGTTCTTTCTTGGGTTGCTTGCGGCACCCTTCGGCGCGCTTCGCTTGCTCAGGGCAGGCTAAGAACTGAGGTCGTGCCCTTCCCGGGCTTTGCGCGGCGCTGAAGCGCCGCTCTGGGCTGCCAGTCAAAACACCCGGAAAGGCACATTGGTCGACAACGTCCCCCTGGGCGTCACCACCTCAACCTTGCCGGTGGTTGCGCCGGCCGGCACGGTGGTTGTGATCTCAGTGGGCGACACGACGGTAAAGGTGGCCGCAACGCCGTTGAAGGTAATGCTGGTTGGGCCGGTCAGGTTTGTCCCGAGAATTTTCACGCTCCCGCCTGGACACTTGGCTGTTGGTACGGTCTCGACAAACGGGCCAAGGCCCATCGATAACCGGAAGACCGTGCCGCAGCCGTCCGTACAGGCGGTGGAACTTCCGCCGACGTAGGTCGTCCCGTAAAAGTTTCCGTCCGTGGCCTGCACCAGTGCGACGTAAGGATACTGGCCGTCAAGGCCATCAAAAGTGTGCAAGGTGGCGAACTTGCCCTCGGGAGTGATTTGGAAGATTGTGCCGCAACCGAAGTAGCAGCTGGAATTGGCTGGGCCCCCGCCCGAAGTCGTTCCATAAAGATTGCCGTCAGTGCCCTGGACCAAGGCTCCACTCGGGCTCAAGCCGTCGGGGCCGGCGAAGTAATGCAGCGTGGTCAGCACGCCTTCGGGAGTAATCTCGAACACGGTCCCGCAGCCCGTGCTTACGCAGATGCTGCTGGCTGGGCCGCCTTCGGCGGTGGTCCCGTAGAAGTGGCCGTTGGAGGCTTGCATCAAAGGGGCGACAGGCCACGATCCGTCGGCTCCGCTGAAGCTGTGCAGCGTGGTTACGGCGCCATCAGCCGTCATCTTGTAGATCGTGCCATAGCTGTCGCTGGCGGAGGCGATGGTTGTGCCGTAGAAATTTCCGCCAGTGCCTTCTACTATTCCTGCTATGGGATAGTTGAAGTCTTCAAAGTTATAGAGCGTTGTCAGAGTGCCGGTGGGGGTCATCCTGAAAATCGTGCCGCCACTTCCACTTCCACCCGCGCTGGTGGTGCCGTAGAAATCCCCATTGGTGGCTTGCATCAGCCCCAGCGGGTTCAGGCCATCGGAGCCATCGAAGCTATGCAGGGTGAAGACCGTGCCCCGGGAGAAAATTTGGAACACCGTTCCACAGTAGCTGCAGCCGCTCCCCCCACTGGAGGTTATTCCGTACAGGTCTCCGTTGGTGGCGGGTACCAGACCTGATTCGGGGACCTCGCCATCGGCACAATTTGTTCGCGAACAAAAATAGTGCACCAGGGTGAGCTTGCCCGCCAGAGTGATTTTGAAGACCGTGCCGCTCGCCCTGAGGCCGCCATCATCGGTGGTACCGTACAAATTCCCGTCGAGACCTTGCACCAGCGGCGCTTGGGAAAAAGAGCCGTTCGTGTTGTCGAAACTGGCCAGGGTAGTGAAAGTCTGCGCGGGCGAAGAAATCGCGGTCGCGGCACAAAACAGAATCGTGAAGCATGCAGGTTTCCATCCGCTAACAGAATTCATAATGTGATCTTTCCCGGTCCGCTTTTGCCTCTTGTAGATGTCTCTCCGATATAGATTGGTTGCGCAGCATTTCAGCGGCAGGAGAATTGTCTCGATGCAACGGCTAGGGACGCGCAGCACCTCGAAGGCGTGAGGCGGCGGAATACAGTGTTGTCCGTATCACCCGGCATGTTAACCGCGAAAGCATTGCTCAAAGAAGATCCTGAAGGCGGGAAAGCCGCTTTTGCGCTAGAGGCCCAGTCTTCATGGGTCTTGTTGGCGCTGCTTGCACGCTACTGCTCCCGCAACGGGGTTGCTGATCAATATTGCTCAGCCAATATTGCTCAGCGGCTCTCGTTCCACACATACAAGAAGTTGGCGTCACTGGCGGTAGCGACATTGCGGTTACTTTTATGAATGGCGCGATTTAGCGCGGACCGCACATTTTCTTTGCTCTCCTCCAATTCCGACAAGGGCACTTTGAGCGCGACTCCCACGGGCAGCTGATCGAGATCGGAGAGAATCTCGGTGACAATCTGCTTGTGCTTTCCATTGCGACCCTGGGGCACATCTGCCTGCGACATTGTCCTGAAGTTCATTGGAACTTTCTGGGCCATTGGAGGATCTCCTGTCCGGGAATGACATCATTAAACTAACGTGACGTAATCGTAATATAACGACACGACATCGTCAAGCAAAAAATCTACCCGTTAAGCATTGGCCCGCCGACGTGATTGCGGCGTCTCCGTGCCCACAAGTCACCGTGATTTGAGTGCTGAACACGCTATAGCGAGCGCAAAGATTGCCCAAAAGATATAACCCGTACTGCTTCTGGACTGCTACGCTTGGAGGACGATCGGGAAGGGGTAATTAAATGCGAGCGTCGAAAACACGTTTCGAGCAGATTCCGGTCGAGACTGTTAAGAAGATTGCTAAAGAATTCCGGGAGACCGGCGAGGTTCAGGCTCCAGATGAGATCGCGCCCCCTCGGGAACACTGGCGGCAAGTGGCGGAGCAGGTCCAACAGGAACAGGATCCAAAAAGATTGACCGAACTGGTGGAGCAACTCCTCGACGAGTTCGATCGCAAAGAGCTGCGCAAGGGTTCCGGCTCGGTCGG
Source organism: Candidatus Sulfotelmatobacter sp. (assembly GCA_049584615.1). Classification (GTDB taxonomy): domain Bacteria; phylum Acidobacteriota; class Terriglobia; order Terriglobales; family Acidobacteriaceae; genus Sulfotelmatobacter. Next base: position 3,438 of record JBAUYE010000185.1, on the reverse strand, counting down.
GACGAAACGTCCTTAACCTGATCTCGGCGCACCTGGTCTCGACACACCTGGTCTGGACACACCTGGTCTCGACACACCTGGTCTCGACGCAGTTTGTCATCCAGTCTGGCCTCCGTCGGTGGATTTCGATCGGCGATCAGGGTGGCTGGCGAGACCTATTTTCCGTATACCCTCGACGTGCTTGCGCAGGGCGGACCTCAACTCCTCCATTATTCTGTGAAGTTCCGATTCGTCGGTAACGGCGAGCGCCTTCTTCACTAGCTTTCTGATTTGGTCTTCGCTCGACAGTCGGTTTGACACTCGCCCCCACCTGCGGAAAACGCCATCCTAGCTTTATGACGAGTCGATATGTATGGGCGATAGGGTGCGGGCTGTAGCCTTCTAAATGGGAGGCTGTAGAGGTCCATCCTGAATTCGACGGTGAGCGAATTCTTCCCTAGTGGTGTAAGTGCTGAACCAGATTCTATCCCTCAAGCTGGAGCGACTGGTGGTGTTCGTCGGAATTTCATTCCGGACTCTCTCGAAATAGACGCTTCGCCCAGGGCTGGCGGGCTGCGATTTTCATGGGCTTGACGACGACCGGGCGGTGCAGGACGGTTTCCAGCAGATGGCGCTCGGCGGCGATGGTTTGGGCGGAAGCGCTGAGGGGAGAATAGCCTTCGGCGGCGACTACGAGGGCTTCGTGCCCTTTGGCTCGGATCTGGTTAGCTCTGATCTGGGCGTTTTCAATCTGAATGCGGCGGATGTGGCCGTCGTGGGCGGCGTCCAGGGCGTTGGCCAGACGCAAGACGGCGGCTAGCTGGATGGTGGCTTTCTGTTCGTCGGGGAGAAGATCGCGCAAGTCTTTGTGCTTCCTGGTGGGCAACGATCCGCGATGGAAGCGGGCGACGATGGCGGCGCGGTGCAGGTCGGCGAGTTTCCAGCCTAACGGGTTGCCGTGGACGCGGATCATGTCGAAGGAAGTTTTGTGGTGTCCCTTGTCGCCCTTGGACTTGCCGACATCGTGAAGAAGAGCGGCGGCTAGAAGGCTGGAGCGGGCTGAGACGGCGTCGGCGGACGGCTGCCATCCTGAGCCTAGAAGGCCGTCGTAGAGCTGAAGAGCGAGGCTGGCTACACGCTCGGAGTGGGCAAAGTCAGGATCGAGGCCATGCGCCCAGAGCTTCATGCGGCGGGTGGCTAGCGCTTGAATCTGCTTGCCTTGCGGCAGCGCGGCGCGCCAGACCTGCCAGAGCGAAGCGGGACCTGTCATCTTTCTTCGATAACCCTCGATGCGTCTGGCTCGCTCGGAGAGAATTCGTTCGTGCCAACGCTGGCGGGAAACTTGGTCAGGGAAGACATGGCAAGAGGTCGCTGTGGCCCAGAGTACGTCGAGATCATGGACCTCGCCCAGCACGTCCTGCATTTCTTTGAGGTCGTCGCTCCAGGCTTTGTGCTCAGCAGGCAGGAAGTTCTCGACGATGTAGCGAAAGCGCTTGATGCCGATGCGCAGGCTGTGAAATGCCGCCTGCGAGCGGTTGCGCAAGGCGCGGTTGTGGAGTGCGCGGGCTTCGGTCCAGCGCTCTAGGGCCAGATGCTTGAATAGCGCGCTGCCCAGGCGGACGCGGGCGGCACGGGCGGGAAGAGTTCGCGTCCACTGACGCCATTGTTTGCGGTCGAACTCTTCGAGGGCGGCGTGGGCTTCGAGCTTTTGTTCTTGTTCGCGGGCTGCGAGGATTTTGAGCAGGGCTTCGGCTGCCGGATCGACTGAGTTGGGGATGAACTCCGCGTTCGGTTGAGATGGACGCATAGCGGGCAAGAGTGGCCGCTCCACACTCGCTTGTTTCCCCTCTGCTTGTTCTACATGTGCTTGTTCTGCATTTTCCTGTGGATGAAGCTTTTCGATCCATTCCATCATGATCTGGATGTCGCGGAGGGCTCCGAGGCGTTGAAACAGGCGCTTGCCCGCCTTCCTCATGGCCTTCCAGTTGGGGTCGGGATCGATTGCGTATAATCCGTCAGCCAGAGAACGGCAGCGGCGCAAGGAGACGCGCAGGTCGTGGACGGGATCCGGACTGAAATCTGCGGCGACATGGTCGCACTCTTCTAACACGCGCAGCATCCAGTAGCGCAGGCCGGTGGTTTTTTTGGCACGCGCGATGTGACTAGTTGAGGAAAGCACTAAGGTTCCGGGAAGCAATTGGTGCGGATTTCGAGCTCATGCCAATTCTGACCGTTACCTCCGTAACGTGCAACCCCTTACCTGTTGGATTAGCCTTTTATTGCCTATAGTTGCCTAAAGCCAGAACTGCGGGTTGAGGGGTGTTTTATTAGCGACGCAACCACATTCCACGCGAACCGTGCGGCTTCCGCGCGCGCTTTTGTTCACAGCCTGAACATTCTCATCAAGTATGCGCGTATGTACGGCCCCGACCACAAGCGCACGGAAGCCCAGTTCGAGACTGCGTGGAATGAATTGCAGCACGGTCTGCCTGCAGCGGGAGAAGGTGGCTTCCTGCTGGGAGTTTCCGACGGCAAGTTGCTGCTGGATGGAGTTCCGCTGGAAGCGGGACAGACTGAGCGCAGCTTTGGACAGCTCCTTAGTACCGCTGGTTTGGCCAGCCTGCACTTTTCCAAAGACGTAACCATCGAGGACTTCGCACGGCTGGTGCGGGCCTTTACTCTGGCTGGCTCCAAAGCTCAGGATGTGGCCAAGCAGATCAAAGAAGCTCTCAGCAGTGCGGGCAAGCAGAGCACGATCAAGATCAATGAAGTCAAATTCGTTGCGGCCGACCCGCTGACTGGCGATATCAGCGTGGCGGCGCAGATCGCTGCCCAGACCCTCGGGCCGGAATTCAAGCAATGGCTGAACGATCCGCAGAAGCTGCTGCAACTGATCGCAGCGGCGGAGGGCGCCAATTCAGGAGGCACGGGCCAGCCCGGCGGCGTTGTGGTTCCGTTTGGAAGTGTTCCGAATGCTCCCGCGGGGGCGGGCAAAGCCGGAACTGGAACGGGGACGGCGCCGGCTTGGGAAGGCGGGGTAGTCCCGCTGCAGGAAGCAGAAGTGATTCAAGCGATCCGTCTGCTGACGCGATTCGGTGAGGTGCAAGGCGATCCGACTGCTGATCCGCAAATTCTGCACAAGGAGCTGACCGAAGTCGATCCGAACACACGGCTGAACCTGCAACAGTTGCTGGGAACGCTGGCGGCGAAGGCAACTACTGCTCAAGAAGAGGACACGCCGCTGCTGATGAAGGCCGCCGAGCACATGGCGATCCGCTTCGCGCTCGAGCGCTATTCCAAAGGCGAAGTGAAGGTCAACGCCGTGCATCAGATGATGGAGCACATGAGCCGGCAGATGGACTCACTGCGCCAGATTCTGAAGCTGCAAGAAGAGAAGATGAACAAGGCGGGCATCCTGGTGGAGTCGCACGCCGACATCCTGGACCGGATGTTCTGGGC
>JBAUYE010000184.1:0-3444 GCA_049584615.1 Candidatus Sulfotelmatobacter sp. | reverse complement strand
TCTGCAACCCAATGGGCAGGCCGCGCTTCGTAAAACCGCAGGGCACCGAGACCGCAGGCAGTCCCCAAACATTGAACGGCCGAGTGTTGCGCAGCAACCTAAGTTCCGCCGGACGCAGCGCCTCGGGGTCTTTTTTCAGATCGCCAATCGCCGGCGCAGGAATTGGAGTCGCAGGCGTGATCAGCAAATCCGCGTCTGCAAAAAAGTCACGAGCCCGCCGCCGCTCCCGATCCAGTTCGCGTCGCCGCTGAATATATTCCCCCGCCGAAATGTTCTCGCCCGACCGTATGCGTCGCAATGTTTCCGCCTGATACAACTCAGGCGTCCGCGCAACATGATCGGCGTGATAAGCAAAAGACTCGGCAGCTTGCACAGTGCGGTCCGCAATTACCTCAATCTGCAATTCGCGAATCTCCGCCACCAGCGCCCGGATCACGACAAGAGCCTGTTCCACCGCCGCCCGAACTTCATCATCAAGATCGTCAAAAAAATAAGCCCGTGGAACTCCAACACGCAACGCTTTCGTGGCTTCGCCCAGGCCAGAAACGTAATCGGACGCAGGAACATCAGCGCTGCCAACATCCAGCGGATCGTATCCCGCAATGACCTGAAGCACAGCAGCCGCATCGCCAACCGTCGCGGCCAGCGGCCCAACATGATCCAGCGACCACGAAAGCGGAATCACCCCGCGCGTCGAAACGCGCCCATAAGTCGGCTTGATCCCCACGCACCCGCAAAGCGCAGCCGGTTCGCGGATCGACCCAGCCGTATCAGTCCCAATCGCCGCATAACAAAGCCCTGCGGCCACGGCAGCCGCCGATCCTCCAGACGATCCACCGGCAACGTGCTCCGCGTTCCAGGGATTGTGAACGTCCCCGAAAAAGCTGACCAGCGAACTGCCGCCATAAGCGAACTCATGCAGATTGTTTTTGCCCAGAATCGCCGCGCCGGCCTGCCGCAAGCGGCGCACCACCTCGGCATCTTCATCGGACACACGATTCTGGTAAAGGCCGCTGGCAGCGGTTGTCCGCGTGCCGGCCGTATCGATCAGATCCTTCAATGCGACGGGAATCCCGTGCAGCGGCCCGCGCCATTCCCCGCGCGCGATTTCGATTTCGGCAGCCCGCGCCTCCGCAAGCGCCGACTCAGCCGTCACCGTGATGAAGGCATTCAACACCGGGTTAAGTTTCTCGATCCGATCCAGGCAAGCCCGAGTCAGCTCGACGGGAGAGACTTCCTTCCGCCGCAGCCGCGGAGCCAGTTCAACGATAGTTTCCAAAGCAGGCATGAGCGCAAAACGCTGATTGTAGTCGACCGCGAGTCCTTACCCCGCGTACCCCTGTGTTTAAGATTCGTGTCGCAAGCAAAAAAGCAACCCACCGCCAAGGCCTATAATCAAAATCGCTGTCTGCATCCGGGAGGCAAAAATGGCGGAAATGACGCTCGCCCCAATCGCAACCCATGGGTTTTTTGTTGACGGCCGCTGGATGGAAGACGGCGACATCGTCGAGGTTCGCGCCCCCTTCGATGGCAGCATAGTGGGGCGAGTGGTCCAGGCGCGGCGTGAGCATGCCGAAGCTGCGATCGCCGCGGCCGTCAAGGCTTTCGGCACGACCCGCCGTCTGCCCGCCTTCGAGCGCCAGCGCGTGCTGCGCCGCGTGGCCCAGTCGATTGCCGAGCGCCGCGACGAGTTCTCCCGCACTTTGTCGCAGGAAGCCGGCAAGCCCATCAAACTGGCGCGCATTGAAGTCGACCGCGCCGTCTTCATCTTCAACGTTGCCGCGGAAGAGGCCACGCGCATCTATGGCGAATATCTTCCTCTCGACTGGCAGGAATTTACCGCCGGACGCTGGGGCATTGTGAAACGTTTTCCGCTCGGGCCCATCGCCGGGATCACGCCTTTCAATTTTCCTTTGAATCTCGTCGCGCACAAAGTGGCGCCGGCCATCGCAGCAGGATGCTCGATGGTGTTGAAGCCTGCGCCGCAAACGCCGCTGTGCTCGCTGCTTCTAGCGGAGTGCGTGCAGCAGGCGGGCTGGCCCGATGGCGGACTGAACGTGCTGCCGCTTTCAAACGACGACGCCAGCCTTCTCGTCACTGACGAGCGCATCAAGCTGATCAGCTTTACCGGCAGCGTGCCCGTGGGTTGGGACATCAAACGCCGCGCCGGCAAAAAGAAAGTCGCGCTCGAACTGGGCGGCAACGCGGGTGCCATTGTGCACTGCGACGCCGATCTAGACTATGCAGCCGAGCGCTGCATCGCTGGAGGCTTCGGCTACGCCGGTCAGACTTGCATCTGCGTACAGCGCATCCTGGTTGAGCAGTCGATCTATGGCAAGTTCTCCGATCTTCTGGTCGAAGGCGCCCGGAAGCTGCAAACCGGCGATCCCATGGAGGAGTCGACCGACATTGGTCCGCTGATTCGTGAGAGCGATGCCATCCGCGTCGTCAATTGGGTGGAAGAGGCGGTTCGGTCTGGGGCGCGTCTGCTCTGCGGCGGTGCCCGCCACGGTTCCATTGTTCTCCCAACAGTGCTCACCGGCACCAGGCCCGACATGAAAGTAAACTGCCAGGAAATCTTCGGTCCCGTGGTGACGGTCGAGCCCTACCAGAATTTTGATGAAGCGCTGCGCTGCATCAATAATTCCAACTACGGCTTGCAGGCTGGCTTGTTCACCCGTGACGTCAAGCTGCTTTTCCAGGCGTACGACGAATTGGAAGTCGGCGCTCTGATCGCGGGCGATATTCCTTCGTTCCGCATCGACAACATGCCCTACGGCGGCGTAAAGGATTCCGGCCTTGGCCGCGAAGGCCTGCGCTATGCGATTGAAGATATGACCGAGCCGAAACTGCTGGTGATGAATCTCCGGTAGAGCCGTTAAATATCCGGCCGGGAAAAAGACCACACGATTTTCAGCAGCCGTCTGCCCCACGAAATATTTTTCCGTTCCCACGGGGAAAGTGCGCGACAATGGCGCACGAAATATTTATAATCTGCAGTTCTCATGGCTGGCGCGAAAGGAATGAGTGGGTGTTTTCTTTTGCGTCGTAATATTGCTCCCGTCAAACGGGAATCTTTGGGTCTCATTTTCACTTTCTGAAGCTCGTACGTAAGCATGCCGCAGATTTTTCATCGCAGCACAAATACTCTGTCCCGGGCCACGATTTTTGGCGCGGTCTTCGTGCTTGCTGCGCTCAGTTGGGCTGCATTGGAGGTCCAGCGTTCGCCTTACGTCACCTATGCCGGAGTGCGCAAGCCGCAGCCGGTGCCCTTCAGCCACCAGCACCACGTCGCCGGTCTTGGTATTGATTGCCGCTACTGCCACACTTCGGTTGAGACCTCGAGTTTCGCCGGCATTCCCCCCACCAAGACCTGCATGAACTGCCACTCGCAGATCTGGACCAACGCGCAGTTGCTCGAACCCGTCCGCGCCAGTTACCGCA
>JBAUYE010000183.1:0-2460 GCA_049584615.1 Candidatus Sulfotelmatobacter sp. | reverse complement strand
GAACGATGTACGCCGAGAAGTGGCCAGCGCAGGCTTTCGACGAACAGTTGCCGCTATTCTGAAGGCAGTGGTCAGTGGCCAGTGTTCAGTGGCCAGCTAAAAGAAATTTATCCAATTCTGGCGACTGGCCACTGATCGCTATCCACCGGCCACTGCTTTTCTTCCTCTATAATCGCTTGTTCCCATGGCAACTACCTCTCCACCGGCCGAACCCGCACCCGCGCAAAACCTTCCTCTCGGAGTGCGCCTGCGCCGGTTCTGGCAGCGGGTCACCGAAGGCATGGAGCTGAGCCAGCTCTGGTCGCAGTTCGAAACCGATGCCCGCACCAGCTACCGCCTCTATTCGCGCGACGTAGCCGCCAAGACTCCTGAGGGACTCACGCCCCGCGGCCATCGTCTGCACGTGGTTAAGGAATTCTTCTGGGCGGTCTTAGAGAAACTTTCGCCCGCTCGGCGCGTGTTGCTGCTGGCGGCGCTCATCATGCTGGTGTTTCCCAGCAGCGATTTCAACTATCACGGCGCCGGAAACGAACTCCACGTCGTCGAACTCGACTTCCATTTCTGGGGCGGGCTGCTGCTGTTCGTGCTGCTGATTCTGGAGATTGCCGACCGCGTCGTCATGAAGCGCGATTTGCAGATCGCGCGTGAAATTCAAACCTGGCTTCTACCCGGGGCTCCGCCGCAGATTCCGGGAATCTCGATTGCCTACATCACGCGCCCCGCCAACACCGTCGCCGGCGATTACTACGACGTGTTCCCCCGCCCCGGCAAAACCAACGAAGAAAGTCGCATCGTGTTCGCCGTGGCTGACGTAGCCGGCAAGAGCATTCCTGCAGCCATGCTTATGGCGACTTTTCAAGCCAGCCTCAAAACGCTTTCCACAGCACAAGTTCCTCTGGAGGAACTTGTCGCCAACATGAACAGGTACGCCTGCTCCAACAGTCAGGGCGGATTGCGCTTCACCACCGCTTTTCTTGCCGAGTACGACGCGGCCCGCCGGGTCTTCAACTACATCAATGCCGGCCACAACAACCCCATCCTGCGCCGCGCGAGTGGAACAATCGAGCGCCTCGACGTGGGCGGACTACCTCTCGGCATCCAGCCCGAAGCAAAGTATGAGTCGGCCAGCGTCACGCTGGCGCCCGGCGATTGGCAGATCATCTTTACCGACGGTCTGGTGGAAGCAGAAAACGCCCGCCAGGAGGAATACGGCGAAACCCGCCTGCTCGGGGCCATCGCAGCCGGTGCCGCGACCACTCCCGGCGAAATGCTCAATCGCCTTATGGCAGAGGTGGATCTATTCGTCGGCTCGACGCCGCAGAACGATGACGTCACCTGCGTGCTGGTAAAGGCAGAGAACCTTTAACCGCCGAGCACGCCGAGGTCGCAGAGAAACACAGGGAAAAAGCCACAATCAACTGGTCCTGATTTCAAATCCCGGCTTTGTTTTCTCGGCGCACTCGGCGTTCTCGGCGGTTAGTTCCCTTTCATTGCGTCCGCATACATTCGATGGAAGGCGTGCACGCCTTTCTCCTGCGTCACGCTGAACCGGCCTCGAGAATAGCTGCGTGAGGCCAGATTCTTCTGCACCCTCTCGCAGATGGCAACGTCTTCCATCTGGATCTGGTCGCTAAACTCGACCGAAGCCCTGGCTGCCGGACTGCTATGCTCCTTCTCGGGCAGATACCACTCAAAAATGGCCAGCGAGCGCTCGGGCCCGAGCGGCAGCACGATATTCAGCGAAACATTGTCGGGATAGCAATTCAGCATCCAGTTGGGAAAAATCCAGAAGTAGTCGGTCGTCAGATTCTCCTGCGCCTCCGCGTAACGTCGCGGAGCCGTATCCCCCGGCTGCGCTCCCCGAATGGGGCTGAACTGCCGGACGTATTCCGCATGAGGCTCGACCACGTAAGCGTTGTAGTCGAGTTCACGATTCAGTCCCGGATGCACGCTGGGCAGGTGGTAGCCTTCGAGATAGTTGTCGACATAAGTCTTCCAGTTGCACTTCATGTCATAGGTGCGGCGTTCAAAGAGCTTCATCCCGGCAAAGGGAAACTTCTCAGCCTGCTTCGGCAATTCGCCCAGACTCTCGCGCAGACGCGGATTGCGATCTGGGCCGGCGGAATTCAGGTTCACGAAGATCAGATTGAACCATTCCTCGACCGACACTGGCACCAGAGCAAAATCTTCGGGACGAAATCCTTCGACGCCCTCAATTTCCGTGGCGCTGATCAGCGATCCGTCCAGATCGTAGGTCCACCCGTGATATCCGCAGCGGAAAAGTTTGCGCGAGCCGCAGCCCTCAGCCGGAGGGCCGGCGCGGTGGCGGCACACGTTATAAAACCCGCGCAGCTTGCCGTCGGCGCCGCGCACGATGAGCAGCGGTTCTCCTACCAACTCCGTGGTGAAATAATCCCCCGGCATTGCCACCTGGTCGCAATGCCCCACCACCTGCCAGCT
>JBAUYE010000182.1:0-6911 GCA_049584615.1 Candidatus Sulfotelmatobacter sp. | reverse complement strand
AGCCTCCTGGCGCAAACCCTCGGAGATGGCTCGCACGGCAAACTTCGTGCCGGAATACACCGGCACGATTTTCCTTGTGCTTCTGATGCCGTCGCTGAACTATGAATCGCGCTGAAAGGCGATCCCTTTCGGCGTTTAGCGAACTGCTCTTGGCCTGCCAGGCTTCAGGGTATCCGGCTCAGTCTCATTCTGGCCGCCAGTCGCAGGAGGCTGGATCTCGATCCCCTTCGACCTTGGTCGTTTGATTTCCCGCCAGAAAGTTGCCGAGGCCGCATCTCGGGTGATGCGAAGTACCTTGGCAGTTTCCCTCCAATCAAATCCTCTGCTATGCGCGCCAAGCATGGTTCGACTCTCATAAGAAAGATTGCAGCCAGCGTTGTCCAAACTCGGGTTGGCGAACTACGAACGACGAAATTTCATCGCATAGCGCCGAAGGTGTGGGGCGAGCAAACAGGTCGTACGAAGATGGGCAGCTCAGACGAGGGCAACAGTCGCCACACAGGAATATACGTTTTTTCGATCGAGACGTGCGGTCTGGGATGGCTTGCATAACAACCGCCGAGCGAACCGCGCCCGTTGAGGCTACTGCTCTCCGGCACCGAGTTCTTACATACCTTTCCTGAACTAACCCACTTCGCAGCACTTCGTTGCGGAGAAAATGTCACTTTCTTTGCAGGAACACATCTCTTCTCCGCAGCTCAAGTCCCCTTGCCCATAGCCACATTCGGCCCATAGTGCATGGCAATTGCACCGGCGCCTGCGTCAAGTGTTTGGCACTCAGCACGTTTCACGATTAGGCAAAGTTGGGCACACGCACTCGATTCTCGATGCCTGAGATGATCACGTGCATGAATTCCTGCAGGAAAAAAAATGTTGAAAATCAGCTCAGCTGTGGATATACGCTGGCCGCTACCACTTGGCTCAGATGTGGACCAGATCCACCCGCCACCTTCGTCGCCCAGCATGTTCCGAATGGAATCGGCGCATGCTCTTTGCAGCAGGAAAGGAGGTATTCCGGAGGCGTAGAGACAAGTGTGTGTGGACGGACCTGGGAGGTTAACTGCCATCAGGACCCAGCCCCCGGAAGGCAGCAGTATGGGCGAAGCCGACGGTGTCCCCAAGCGCCGTATGTTCCGCTGGCCTAAAGAAGCCAGAGAACTGGTCAGAGAATACAAAGAGCAAACCAGCAGGGGCCAGGAGCACAATGAGACCGGCCCGCGAATGCTGGTTACAAAGCTCGCTGCGATTTCCGGGAACCCGCGAGACGCCTGTCTGCGTTTCCTGCGCGAGCTTGGCGTCGATCAAAAACGGGCCTATCGCGAATGGAAAAAGCCCGAGCAACAACGCCTTCTTGATCTGATCGTCACCATGCCGGTAGAAGAGGCCGCGAAAATCCTGCGGAGGCCGGCTGGGTCCGTGCGCTCGATGTTGCACCGGCTCGGCGTCGGTGGCAAAACAGGCCGGGAATGGTTCACCAAGTTTTCCCTCTCCCGCGCCTTGCACACGCGTCCGGACGAAATACAGAAATGGATCGACTTGGGCTGGCTCAAGTCACGCGCCCTCGCTACTGCCGGAACGAAAGCCAACATCATCCATCCCGATGATTTCTGTGAGTTCGTGAAAGAGCACGGGCGCGCCGTCGCGAGCCGGCGTCTTTCCTATGACGCGCTGTGGTTCGTCCAGAACTACGTGTTTCCGCCCAGCCACGCAGAATTACTGTCGGTGAGAGGAACCTACAAAAGGCACGATGCAGGAGATGAGACAAACGCGAACACGGAGTCTCAATCTGCCTGCGGTTCCGAAGAAGACGGCGGGCAGGAAGGTTAGGGTTCGTGATGTCAGCAGCAAAGGAAATCGTTATCATCGAGCACAGCAAAGAGCTTTCCCTGAAGGCAAGCAAGGAAGCGGGGAGCAACGGGTCAGGCGACCTCACCGGCACGCAGGCCCCAGGCGCGGACGGCCCTCCAGCAGTGAGGCGACGACTGCCGGACGAGCGCCACAGCCTGACTCATCACTTCTCTGTGGGCGGGCAGGAAGGCTACGTCACCGTCGGTCTATACGAGGATGGTCTGCCAGGCGAGCTATTCATCAGGATAGCGAAGGAAGGCTCGACGGTTTCCGGGCTCATGGATTCTTTCGCAACAGCAGTGTCCCTGACGCTGCAGTATGGCGTTCCGTTGCGGGTCCTGTGCGATAAGTTCAGCCACACACGGTTTGAGCCAAGCGGGTGGTCCGGCAATCCGAAGATTGGCTACGCCAAGTCGCTGACCGATTATGTTGTGTTCGCATTTATGTTGAGTAGCAACTGCGTGCCCAATAAAATCGCGGGCCGGAGCCTAGGTCCGGTCACATAATTCGTTGACTACTGAATGCTAGAATGCGTGCTATCCGGACCCGCCGGAATGACGGGTCGGTCTCCTCCACAATGGCGGTCGACAGACGAGATGATTCAGAACGGCGCGCGGTGAGGGTGAAGCCCTTGTATCTTTTGGCTGGGCTTCTCGTTGTGTGTGTCTTAGCAGTGGGCGTACTCATCCTGTTTCCCTCATTGCCTGATCCCACGTGTGCATCGTTGCTGGCACGTTCCGAGGAAGAAATGGTCATCTCTCTCCCCGCGAGCTGTGCCCGAAGTCGCACCGTTGCCTCAGACGACATGGTGAAGTACTTGGAGCACGAGCGAAACGGTCGCGGTCTTCTTTTCCATGAGTGGATCACCTGCAGGGAGGTTCCAGCAGGAGGCTTCGCCTTTATGAACGACCCCCATTGGTTGCCCAGCTATGTTCCGGGTACGTATCAGTTTCGACGAACGGTTATCATCGTCCCCTATGCTCATCCAATTCCCCAAGGATCTTCAATCGTTGCCGAAGTCTGCCTGATGCCATGGCGAAACTACATTCGGCAGATCGTGGGAAAATGTGACGGAAAGTTCTCGGTCTGGAAATAGCCCTCTGAAGCGACTCCCGGCTACTAGCAGTTGGCCCGCAAAACGATGATTGATTTACCAGCTCAAGAGGCAACCGATGCTCTGCGACCTACACGTCGAATGAGGCTCACCCAGCCGATGATCGTGGCGAGAACCCATGCCCAGAAACAAACAACGACCACCGTCGGAGGCTTGGGCGGATTGTCGCCGGGGAATCTGCTGATGATGCCGATCCCGCAATAGATCAGTTCTGCAGTAATGAGCGCTTGCGCTGAGAACGCAACACCAAGATTAATTGCCGAGGCCCAACCCTGCTTGTTGGCAGACTGATCGAAGTGGTATGCAACGAAATACCACAGCCAAAAGACAAAAAAGGTCCATGGGAGATAGATGATCAGATGATGATCATCGAGAGCGTAAGTGAAGCTGTCACTGATTGACGACATCCACAAGATTGGAATAGTCGCGGGCAGATTCAGACCAGCAGCCAAGGTCCACAACGGGGGGTCCTCTACCTGCCACCCTCCGACTTCATGGCGCAGGGGCGGTGGCCATTTTGGAGAAGAACGGACCTGATACTCCGCGATCGCAACCATAGCTAGAAAGATGATCACTGCCATAGTTGGCAAGATCATTCTGGCGCGCAACAGTCGAATGATCGAGTTGGAGTCTTCAGGGCTCATCGACTTCGTGTAATTCGTATTGCAAAACAAACACACGCGCCGCGCAAGTAACTTTGGACACAATGGACTGGAGGCATGGGGCGAAGTGAAGGCGCCACTCGACGGGCGCGCTCTTGGCCTACGATGGGGCGGGTTCAAGGAGACCCGCCGAATGTTAGACACTATTCTGGAACATCCCTTTTTCCTAAATCGTCACCGGCAAGCACCGCTGCTGAAAGAACGAGAGTCGTTCCTCGGCCACTTGCAGCAACAAGGCACCAGCCGCAAGGCGCTGAGGAATCTCTCCGCTGAATTACTACAGGTAGTGCGTCTTCTGAAGCTAACGAAAACGCGAGAGGTGTCGCTGGAGGAAATCCGGCGAGCGGCGCGCTGTTGGGCACGCCAGCAACGTGCGAATCCAAAGGCACATTCCTACGGCAACTCGGCTTCATCCTTTATATATGCGGCTAAGAAGTGGCTGCGATTCCATGGTCGGCTCAAGCTCCCGAGTGCGCCGCCGATACGGTTCGCGGATCAACTCAGCAGCTTCGCCCAATACATGACAGAGGAACAGGGGCTTTCACCGTATTCAGTGAGGTCTCATTGCGCGAAGACAGCGAAGTTCCTGGAGTGGTTCGGTGAGCGGCATCGTTTGTTGAGGAGGGCGAGGATCGAAGATGTTGACGAGTTCCTCGCCATCAAAGGCACGAGCGGATGGAATCGCACTTCGGTCTCGGTGGCTGCACAAGCGCTACGGGCCTTCTTTCGCTATGCCGAGACACGCGGATGGTGCGCCACAGGTTTCGCGAAAGGCATCCAAGGACCAAAAATCTACAAATACGAGGGGCTGCCCGAGGGGCCGAGTTGGAGCGAGGTGCGTAAGCTCCTGAGATCGGTAAAAGGTTCGAGGCCGGTTGACCTACGGGCACGCGCAGTTCTCTCGTTGCTCGTGATCTATGGACTGCGCAGTGGCGAAGTGTCGCGGTTGCTGTTGAGCGACTTCGACTGGCGTGAAGAGGTGTTCGTTGTGAACTACTCGAAAAGAGGAGGCTCTCAGCGCTATCCGCTCCAGCCTGAGGTTGGCGACGCCATCCTGCAATACCTCAAAAGAGGCCGCCCACGATGTGCATGCCGGCACTTGTTCGTGACGCTCAATCCTCCGTATCGACCGCTTGGAGCATACGGTCTGTGGGCACTGACGAGCAGACGACTCGGAGCAGTCGGAATACAGTGCCGAAAAAGAGGGCCACACACGCTGCGGCACGCCTGTGCCACACGCTGGTTACAACAGGGTGCGTCGTTCAAGGAGATCGGTGACTTGCTCGGGCATCGAGGTCTTGAATCAGTCGGAATCTACGCGAAGGTCGATCTTCCTGTGCTGCGCGCGGTGGCGGCCGTCGACCTGGGAGGGCTGGCATGAAGCTCTCCCAGGCGGTTGATCTCTACATCCAGCGCAAACGTGACGCCGGCATGCGGTTCGACAGTCCCACAAACATACTGCGCTCGTTTCTTCGACACTGTGGCGACATCGATCTTCACCACATCACCGTCCAGCAAGTCACCGCATTCCTCGACGGCTCGGGCGTAATGCCCAGCACCTGGAGCGGCAAACGCGGCACGCTCCGAACCTTTTTCGATTACTGGACAGCACGCAGTCGGCTGAAATCCCCGCCGCTGCCGCCCTCCGCTCCCAAAACTACGCAAAGCTTCGTTCCGTATATCTACTCGCGATCCGACTTACGCTCACTTCTCGACGCCGTGCCGCGCTGCCAGCGGAGGTCCGCTTGTGTCATGTCGGAAGCCACATTCCGTACCCTGTTGCTGTTTCTGTATGCAACTGGCATGCGGCTCGGCGAGGCGCTTCGGCTCGGGCTCATGGATGTGAATCTGACGCTCGGCCTCGTTACGATACGCGATACGAAATTTTACAAGTCACGCCTCGTGCCGCTCGGACCGGATCTCGCGAGGCTGATCCGGCAATACCTCGGGCAGCCGGGACGACGAAACCAACACTATCGACCATTGTTTCAGACGAAGAGCGGTAACCCGATCCCGGCCCAGGCTGCCGGTACAAGTTTCTCGCGCTTGCGCCGGATCGCGCGCATCAAGCGTCGCGACGATTCCTACTTCCAGCCCAGGCTTCATGATCTGCGACACACATTCGCGGTTCATCGGCTAACGCAATGGTACCGACAGAATGCGGACGTGCAGCGTTTGCTTCCTGCGCTGTCCACTTATCTCGGCCATGTTGATCTGAGTGCAACACAGAGATACCTCACCATGACCCCGGAGCTGCTACAGCAAGCGAATCGTCGCTTCGAGCAGTACGTGTGCGGAGGCGCAAATGAAAGATAAGCGCGCTCTGGCGCCATGGATCAAGCGTTTTCTGCTGGAATATCTTCCTAAGGATCGCAACTTCGCCCGGAACACGCAGCACAGTTATCGTGATGCACTACGGCTGTTCGTCATCTTTGCCAGCGGAACCCTACACAGGAAGCCGGATGAGCTGCTGGTGGAGGACCTCGGCGCTGATCTGGTGAGAAGGTTCATGTGCCACATCGAGGAAAGACGGGGGTGCTCGGTCGCAACGCGCAACCAACGATTAGCCGCGATACGCACGCTGGCGACGTTCGTCGGCGAGCGCAGCCCGGAACATCTGTCCTGGTGCGCGCAGATCCGCAGCATCCCCTTTAAGAAATCAGGGCACAGGCCAATCGGATATCTGGAAAAAGACGAGATCGATGCGCTGCTCGCGGCTCCTGACCGTACCAGACGGCTCGGATCAAGGGATCACGCCCTGTTGTTGTTCCTGTACAACACTGGGGCCCGAGCCGACGAAGTGGCCCAACTAACAGTCGGCGACCTGCGATTGCACGGGCCGCAGGAGAAATCCCAGTCGTTCGTGCAACTGCGCGGTAAAGGAAACAAGATCCGCCTCTGCCCGTTGTGGGCGTCTACAACCGCAGTTCTGAAAGAGCTGGTCGCGGGACGGCTCGAGCAGGAACGAGTGTTTCTTGGCCGTGCTTCACGAGCCATGACACGATTCGGCGTGCACGACATCGTCACTCGTTACGCCAGAATAGCCAGAGGCAATCGGGCAGGGTTGCGACATAAACGAATCGGGCCACACACGATTCGGCACACCACGGCCACCCACCTGTTGCGGGCCGGAGTCGATATCAACACGATCCGCGCATGGCTGGGCCACGTCTCAATCGACACGACGAATATCTACGCGGAAAGCGATCTGGAGATGAAGGCGAAGGCGCTGGGAATGTGTGAAGCCAAACTGCAGCAACCGCGAAAACGTTGGCGCGACAATCCTG
>JBAUYE010000181.1:0-7254 GCA_049584615.1 Candidatus Sulfotelmatobacter sp. | reverse complement strand
CCTCTGCACTTTGTGGCGAGTCTTAATTGCGGCTGCCCACTATAGCGCCTTCTTCCACAGCCTCGATGCGCGCGGCGACCCAGCGATTGGGCTCGTGACGTCCCCTCAGAAACAGCTTCTGATAATTATCGGTGAGAGCTTCAGTGCACTCTCCGTCAGAGTTGTTGCGCGTGACGTTGAGCGTGATGGCTGCTAGCGGCTTTCCTACAAACGATCGCATGAAGGCGAGCTTCTTCTCAGCGGCAAGGTCGCGCAGGATTTTGTTGCGCTCGCGGGCAACATGGACGGGAACTTGATTGGGCAAGATGGCAGCCGGCGTGCCGGGGCGCGCGGAGTAGGTGAAGACGTGCAGGTAGGTGAACGGCAGATCTTCGATGAGGCGGCGAGTGTCCTCGAACTCGGCATCGGTTTCCCCAGCGAATCCGGCCATCACGTCGGCGCCGATGGCAGCGGTCGGCATGGCGGCACGTATCTTTTCAATCTTCTCGCGATAATGCCAGGGACGATATTTGCGATACATGCGGCGCAGCACAGCGTCACTGCCCGATTGCAAGGGCACGTGCGCATGCTTGGCGATCCGGGGCGAGGAAGCGACGAGTTCGATCAGTTCGTCGGTCCAATCCATGGGTTCGACGGAGGAGATGCGGAGTTTTTCGAGGTTGGTTTCGGAAAGTATGGCGCAGATGAGCGATTCGAAATTGGCCTTCGGGCCTCGGGCGTCGGGCTTCGGGACGGTTGCAATGGACCTCAGATTTTGGATTGCGCCGAAGCCCGAAGCCCAAAGCCCGGACTCTGCGGCCAGATCGCGTCCCCAGCGGCCGAGGTTGATGCCGCTGATCACCACTTCGCGGTAGCCGGCGGCCACCAGCGCATTCATTTCGCGAATCACTTGCGCCAGCGGCAACGACCGGCTCTGGCCGCGGACGCTCGGGATAATGCAGAAGGAGCAGCGATTATCGCATCCGTCCTGCACCTTGAGGTTGGGGCGAGTGCGGCCGGACTCGTGATTTGCAGAATCGAAAACCGGAGCGGCCAGGAGTTCAGTGTGGGCAAAGATGTCGGAAACGAAGACTCGGTTCTCAGTCGTCAGTTCTCGGTTCTCAGTAAGAGTGGAGAGCGGAAGGAATGTTGTATTTGAGCGAGTGTTTTCCTCGAGCACGATTCCAGCAAGTTGATGCTTGTGGGAGTTGCCGATCACAGCGGTTACACCGGGCAGCTCGGCGATCTCTTGGGGAGCGCGCTGCGCATAGCATCCGGTTACAATAACCTTTGCCAGCGGATTCTGGCGCCGAACCCGCCGAATGGCGGCGCGGGCGTCCTGATCGGCGGAACTGGTCACGGTGCAGGTATTCAATATGACGAGGTCGGCCCGTGCGGCTGAGGCCGCGTTTAGCCCGCGCGATTCGAACTGGCGCTCGAGGGCGGCGCCGTCGGCCTGGGTGGCCCGGCATCCGAAGTTTTCTACGTGATAGGTGGGCACGGAACTATCGTAGCGCAAAGCGCAGCCCGCGCCCAACGTCTCGCCTGGCGTTAGTCCAGCTTCTTCCCCGCTCAGGATGCTGCGGCGGTCTTTTTCTGCGTGAAGCATTCGCGGCAGAAGATGGGGCGACCCTGTGTGGGGCGGAAGGGGACTGTCGTCTCCTTGCCGCACTGCGAGCAGGTGGCGCGAGTCTCTACGCGAGCGTAGTGGTGCCCGTTGCCCGGAGTCGGTGGGGCCGAGAGAACGGCCACGCGTTTGGACTTGCAGGTCTTACAACGCTTGGGTTCGTTTTTGAAATGCTTGTCGTAGAAAAACAGTTGTTCCCCGGCGGTAAACACAAACTCGGTACCGCAATCGACGCAGGTGAGTACCTTGTCTTGAAATTCCATTGAGGATGGCTCCCTTGTGCCCGTGCTGCGCCCGCCACACGCGGGGAATCCGGGTGACGCAGAGCAAACACAGGTTGTGTTACATTCCCCCTCAAACTGCCCCTGGACTCGGCCCGCCACGTCCCTGGAACGGGCCGTGGATACAGCTTTCCTACTAATGCCGAATGAATGATGAGTATTGAATGATCCCTGCTGCAACTCTGCCTGGTGGGGGCCAGATCGAGCAGGGCCGCCCCGGGACGGGGCGACCCTTTAATGCCTTAGTCTTACTCCTTCAAACCCTCAATCCTGTTCTTTGCGAACCTTTTTGCGAGCGCGTTTGCGAGCGAGCGCGGCTTTCACGCGTTTCTTCTCACCGGGTTTAAGGTAAAAGGAGTGGCGCTTCACTTCCTTGATAATGTCTTCCTGCTGCACCTTGCGCTTGAAGCGCCGCAGGGCGTTCTCGAGGGATTCACCCTCCTGCAGTCGAATTTCCGCCAAACTGACACACCCCCAAACCCGTCCGGAAGGACCGAATAGTTATTACAAGGATTTGACTCGAAGTCAAGTGGGACGGATGAAAAACCTTGCACGGATGGTGTCGGGGACGACCGGGGCGGCCGTCCCCACAGGGTTCGCTGGTTTTGGCTATGAGGTTCCCAGGTACATGACGTGGACGTAAGTGCCCAGTCTAACGTTGTAAGCCAGGTACCAGCCGACGTGGTCGGGATCTTCGTAGATGACGATGTCATCGCTGTCCCAGAGCCAGTCGCCGCAGAAGCCAATGTCATAAGGAGCTACGCTGAAGTAGAAGCCGCCGAACCAAAACCGGTTGGGGCCGCCCCCGGCCAGATGCCAAACGTGGCCACGGCCAAAGCCGCCGGTAAAGCGACCGTGCTCCCAGGGATGATCGAGGTGGTAGTGAGGATCGTTGGGGCCAGTGTCGTGGCCGATCCATTTTCCGTTGGAATGGACGTGCGGCGCGTCGGGGTGTCCGGCCTTATCGTTGAAGTGAGCGGCTGCCGGTGCCGGATGCGCGGCCGGAGCAGGACCATGCGCGGGGATGTTCTTCACACCGCCGCCGACATCATGACGTTGCGCCGAGGCTACCAGGGAGAACAGGAAGCAAACTGCCACCATTCCGATAAGTCTTTTCATGTTTGTCCTTTCTTTGCACGACCCGGAAGATTTTACTGTCGGGAGGGTCCGGGTGCAATTCAGAGGGCAAGCTCGGTGATCAGCACTCAATGACCAGTTAACGCCTGTGGCACGAACTTTGCTTTGACCACCCACTGACCACTGATCACTGGCCACCGCTTCAAAAGATAAGTTTCAGTCCAAGTTGAACTTGGCGCGGGGCGAAGGCGGCATTGGGCTTGAGGAAACTTTGGGGTTGCTGATAGTAGGCGGGATAGAAAATTCCATCAACATACGCGGAGTACTGCACGAATGTCGTCGCTTCGACGGTGAGGCCGCTGGAAGTAATTTCAACCCGCTGGTTGTCGCGGTTGAAAAGGTTGAAGGAATCAGCGGTGAACTCCAGGCGGTAGCCTTCGGCGACGTGAATTTTGCGTACAAGTCGCAGGTCGGTCGAGGCGTAATCAGGCCCGGTGAAGCCGTTGCGGCTGTAGCCGGGAAGACGGTCGTTGTCATAGTTGCCGTCCTGGTTGGGATCGCCGTCGACAGTAGCGTTGACGGGGCGTCCGCTGCCGGCGGTCACGACACTGGAAATTTTCCAGTCGTTCAGCAGGTGGCCAAGGACTTCGTGTTCGCGGTGAAACGGACGTGGCTCCACCGAGAACGCGGCAACGAAGCGGTTGCGCTGGTCGGTAACGCTGGGTCCCCGTTCGCCGTTGGGATTGTAGGAATTCTGCACCGTGGCGGGCTCACCTGCGACGAGCGCATCCTGGCCGTCGTCGATCGCGTGGGCGTAGGTGTAAGAGAGGCGCAGATAGGCGCCGCGGGCCATGCGCCGGTTGATCGAGAGAGTCAGGCCGTTATAAACGCTCGAAGCCGCGCTCTGAAATTCGTCGATCGAGCCCAGTTGAGCGATGGGGCGTCCCAGAGGATTAATGCATGGTGGAAACGGGCACGTCAGCGATTGCGTGTACTGCCAGGTGGCGAAGGAATCGACGGTGTAGTATCCGCCCTGAAAAATCGTTCCCGTCGAATCGAACAGTGGATAAGTCAACGCCACCGGCGGCGGAAGATTCACGTCGAGCGCGCGGATCAAATGTTCGCCGTGCACGTAGAGATAAGAGACGGCGACGGTGGTTTGGCCGGCGACTTCGCGCTCGAAGGTCAGGCTGGTCTGCTGCACCCGCGGAGTCACAAAGTTAGGAGCGAACGCGGACACGTCGTTGGTCAC
Source organism: Candidatus Sulfotelmatobacter sp. (assembly GCA_049584615.1). Lineage (GTDB taxonomy): Bacteria > Acidobacteriota > Terriglobia > Terriglobales > Acidobacteriaceae > Sulfotelmatobacter. The sequence continues at coordinate 3,038 of JBAUYE010000181.1, read as the reverse complement.
TCCCTCAGTGAATCCGGCGGGAAGATTACACGCCGCCGTAGTCGTCAGAGGACAGTTAACCAGCGGGTTGGGATAAGTAGGAAAGACCTGATGGTCGTAATAGTCGGAAGTGTTTAGAAAAACCTGAGCGTCGGTCACACCGTTCTCCGTAGCGATGGCGGAATTGTAGATCTGCGGAATGCGGACGTAGAACAACCCATAGCCCGCGCGAATCACCAGCGGATGAGTCTTGCCAATGGAAGCCAGTCCGGCTCGCGGGCCGAAGTTGTGAGGATTGAACGGGACCTTTCCCGCGGGCGGAAACAGCGGGTTCGAAACGAGTCCGGCGGTAGTGAAGGTTTGAAGATCCCAGCGAACGCCCAGGTTAATGGCTAAATGATTGGTGACGCGAATGGTGTCCTGCGCAAAGGCGGCGTAGTCGTTGCTGTTGGGATTGGAGAACGACGGGCCGAAACTCTGCAGATAGTATTTCGGGACCGAGTGAGCATAAGCCCGGAGCGGAGTGAGCGGCAGCCCTGCTTCCATGGGTTCGAAGGTGAAAGGATCGACCTTGATGATGTCAAACAGGTATTCGCCGCTCTGCTGGCTGGGGAAATAATCGTAGATCCAGGTGACCAGCGCGTCGCCGCCGAACTTGAAAGAATGGCGGCTGGTGTCGAGGCTAAGAGTCTCCGCAAGCTGGCCGCGATGTTCGCGCGTAGCGCGGGGAAGTTGATCGGAGCGTCCAATGCCGTCGATGATGTCGGTAACTTTGATGAGCGTATCGGTAGTGTTGGTGTAAGACTGGCGCAGGTCGCGCGAGAACTGGGCGCGAAGATGGCTGATCAAGCGCGGAGTGAGGCCCGAGATGAGAGAGACCGAACCAGTATCTGTTGAAACATCTTCGGTGCCGTTGTCGGAGATCGAGTCGTAGGTGACGGGGCTGGCAGGATCGAGGAACACGTTGTTCGATCCCCAGTAGCGCGAAGAGTTGTAGCGCAGCGCGAGTTGATTGCGCGGCGTGAGATTGATATCGAGCTTGGCATAGGATGCGTTGCCGATCTGCGCGGCGGGATAAGATCCGGCGAGTGAAGTCAGTTGCGCGGCGGCGGCGAAAACCAGAGCCTGGTCGCTGGCCTCGTAGTCGCCGGGAGAATAAGGTCCGGTGCCGGCCTGGGGCACGACCTGCATCGAGCCGTCGAGAAATTCCACTACGTCGGGCACGCGGAAGTAGTGCTGATCGAATCCGGCAAAGAAAAAGATCTTATTTTTCATGAGCGGACCGCCGAGCGTGGCTCCGCCTTGCTGCTGTTCACTGTGGGGTTTGAAAGACATGAAGGGAGTGGCGGCGCCACCGAATGCGCTGTCGCGAATGTAATAAAGGCCGGTGCCGTGCCAATGGTTAGTTCCGGACTTGGTGACGACGTTGATGACCGCGCCTCCGGCCCGTCCCATTTCAGCTCCGTAGGAATTGGACGAGACGCGGAACTCCTGCACCACTTCGTTCGAGAACTGGTAAGGAGCGCGATAGAGCCCGCGGGCCTGGGCGAAGAACGCATTGTTGAAATCGCCGCCGTCGACCAGAAAGCTGTTCTGGAACCCGCGCAGTCCGCCGAAAGAGAGATCGCCGTTGGTGGCCGAAGTCAGGCTGCGAGGATCCTGAGTCACGCCAGTCGAGAGCAGCATCAGATCGGAGAAGCGCCGCCCGTTGAGGGGAAGATCGCCGATGGCGCGTTCATCAAGAAGCGTGGAGACGGCTGTAGACTCAGTGTTGACCAGAGCAGGAGCGCCGCTGACGGAGACGTGTTCGAGCGCGCCAGCGACGCTAAGGCGGAATTGCAGCTCTGCAGCAGCGCCCACATCGACGTGCAGCTGCGGAGTGATCTGCGGAGACATGTCCTGTGCGACCACGCGGGCGGAATAGTCGCCGGGCGGAAGAAGATCGATGGCGAAGCGGCCTTCGGCGTCAGTCGCCGCCGAGTAGCGCGCGCCGGTCGCCGTGTTCACGACTGCAATGGTGGCTCTGGGAATACGGAGTTCGTGAAGATCGACGACCGTCCCGTGAATGGCCCCGGTAGCGGCATCCTGGGCGCAGGCGAAGAGCGATAGTACTGATATTAGTAAAGAGAGAATCAGAACGCAGAGCGAGACGATGCGGGACGAGGTCCGCGGCATAGAAGTGCCACCTGTGGTCGGGATGAGGCTCGGAGGCGTGACTCCCGCGGGGGCCGGAGGCGAGCGGGTGGGAAACCAGATTCTTTTGTAGCATGTGGGAACGGGTTGTGCGGCCACGTGCCATGGTTCTTTTTGGGATGAGTGCCGGAGTGGGAATTGAGCTTTACTGAATGGTGTAGGGGCGTGCTATGTTCAGTGTTCGCTTAGCAGGTATGCGCAGATCATGATTCGATCCTTCAAAGGCATGAAGCCGGTGATTCCCACGACGTGTTACGTGGATGAGTCGGCGCAAATTATCGGCGACGTGGTGCTGGGCGAACACGCCTCGGTCTGGATGAATGCAGTACTGCGCGGCGATGTATACGCGATCCGCATCGGGGCGCACTCGAATGTGCAGGATTGCAGCGTGCTCCATGGCATGAAGAATCAATACGGGGTGACGGTCGGCGAGTACGTCACGGTGGGGCATTCGGTAACTCTGCACGGATGCGTGGTCGAAGACCGCTGCCTGATCGGCATGGGATCGGTGATTCTCAATGGCGCAAAGATCGGAGCAGGTTCAATTATTGCCGCCGGCACGCTAATTCCGGAGCGAACGGTGGTCGAGCCGCACTCGTTGTGGATGGGGTCTCCGGGAAAGCTTAAGCGCAAGCTAGACGCGGGCGAGGAAGAGACGATCATGAGGTACGCCCGGAATTACTTAGGCTATACGGAGGAATATCTCCGGGAACAACAATGAAGCTCTGTCATCCTGAGCGGAGAAGACCGATTCGCTTTGCGAATCGGTTTTCGGAGTCGAAGGACCCCTATCACCTATTCACAGCGGCGGTGCGTCAGGGTGTTCTCCCGGCGCTCTCAATGGGGTCGAAAAATGAGGAGAGAAC
>JBAUYE010000180.1:0-11303 GCA_049584615.1 Candidatus Sulfotelmatobacter sp. | reverse complement strand
ATCTTAGTGCTGAGCGCGTGCGCAGACTGCTCGATTCCGCTAAGAAGAAAATGTATGCGGCGCGGCTTGGGCGGCCTACGCCTTACGTCGATAAGACGGTTTATGTGGGATGGAACAGCATGTGCGTTTCGGCTTATCTGGAAGCGGCGAAGGTTCTCCATGTTGAGCCCGCCCGGCACTTCGCTTTGTGCTCCCTGGACCGGGTGCTGGCTGAGGCTTGGAAGCCATCGGCTGACGCGGGCAGCGGTGCCCGCGCCACACTGTTGCACGTGGTTTCTTATTCCGATCCGAAGGCCGAACATCGCGCGGTTTCCGGCCTGCTTGATGACTATGCTGCGACTGCGCTGGCTTGCCTCGACGCCTATGAAGCTACGGCGGACCTCAGCTATTTCAAATTCGCGCGGGCCATCGGCGACGCGATGATTGCGCGGTTCTTCGATGCGGTTTCCGGAGGGTTCTTCGATGCAGAGCCGGCGGCCGACGGCAAGAGCCTGGGCGTGCTGGCCACGCGGCGCAAGCCGCTGCAGGATTCACCAACCCCGGCGGGAAATCCGATGGCCGCGATTGCGCTGCTGCGCTTGCATCATTACACCGGCGACAGCGCGTACCGGGATAAAGCGGAGCAAACGCTTGAAACTTTTGCCGGCGTCGCTGAGCAGTTTGGAATTTTTGCAGCGACCTATGGGATCGCGGTTCTGCACCTGTTGGAGAATCCGGTGCAAGTGGTTGTGATTGCGGACCACGAACAGGAGGAAATCGCGAAGAGTCTTGTATCCGCGGCAGTGGCTGGTTTTGCCTTCAACAAGAGCGTGCTGCGGCTGACGACGAACCAGGCGGTTGCCGGGAACCTGCCTCCGGCGCTGGCGGCCACCATCCCGAACCTGCCTCAGTTGAGCTCAGGAAAGCCATTTGCGGTTCTGTGTTCCGGCTTTGCCTGCCAACCGCCGGTTACGGGTCCGACCGAGTTGCAGCGAGAGCTGGCATCTGCACTGACAAGGAAGGGATAGCAGACTGCTGACAACGCAAAGCTCAGGAAAGAACTTACCTCAGGCGCTAAAGCGGAGATACATTGTGGACGACTGAACGGCACGAAAGTCGTGCCCTTCCCGAGTTCGCCCGTCCGAAGACTGAAGTCGCGCCCTTCCCAAACTCGCTCGCTTCAAGACCTTCGCATAACTCGATCGCCCCGAGTTCTCCAACCAGGCAAAAAACAGGGCCGACGGTTTATGTATGAAGCCCGTCGGCCCAAAGATTGCGAGCCCCAAGTGCTCGGCCCAGTTACCTGCAGGTTACTTTAGTGACCTTGTGCCTAACCCTGACTTCCGGTTAACTGCTATTTCATCATCGGCGGTAAACCGGGGTTGCATTTAGCTGTTGATTGAGGTGGGCACAGTAGAATCGGGCCTCCGTCCGGGGCGGGAACCTGCGGAACGGCGGCTGCGACATACGTGCCCACTAGTCCAAACAGCAGGATCGAAATCCTGACTGCGTGCTTCATGGGTTTACTCCTTCCGCGCCCTAGCTCTCCGAAAAGCAGGCTCTCTGACGCGGAGCAAAATTATAAGGCACGAGTCAAGCCCTTCCGCAAGAATTCCCCGGCATGGCTGGCAGTCCTTCGCCTCGCATTAGCATACACGCCTCCAAGACACCAGGAAATACAGGGCAATACGTAGTTCTTCTAAGGTTTTTCCCTTATCTTAAATGGGCAGGATTAGAGCGAGCCAAGACCACGCGTTGGGCGGAGAATTATTTACGAAATACGGAATGGCAGCGCCGCGGTGAAGAAACTGGAAGCAAGTTGGGTCTGGCGTTGTGGGTGCGCTAGTTAGCGCTTGGATCCGACGCGCTCAACCAGCCCGGAGATGGTCAGGGCATTCATGGGTACGACGGTGGCGCGAGTCGCGGCGCCGTTTTCCGGCGTTTCCGGGGGCGACACGCGAGTGCGCGAGAGAGCGCGGTCCACCATGCCCTCGAACATCGGGATCAGGGAGTCCGCGGGCAGCGGGTGCTGAATATCGGATAGGCTCTGCTCCCAGCGCTGGGGCCGCAGCAAGGTGGAGGCAGCATCGCGGGCAGGGCTCTTGGCCAGCGTGTAGCCCAGCCAGATGAACAAGGCTGCGTTGTAGGCCCCCATATTGATCAGGTTTCTCGCGAGACTACCCAGGTGCTCGCCCGCCCAGGACGCAATCAACGCCAGTTCAACGAAGGCGAAGGTCCCGAAGCCGAGCGCGATTCCGAAGCTGTGCTGCCGCCGGCTTATGCCAACGTAACGGGCCAAGAACAACAAGAAAAGCACCATGCCGACTTGAATAATACGGACGCAACGTTGGGCAGTCGTGATGGCCTGCACCCAGGGCGCGGTATCCAAAGAGTTGGTGGAAACCGATACGACGCCAGCCACCAAGAGCATCACTAGACCTGCCCATTTGAAAAGCACTGTGCCCAGATCGCGCAACGTGTGGAACGGCCGGAAGACATCGAGAAAGGCTTCGTGAATCACCTTGAAACCCAAAATCACGCTGATGGCCGTGCTGAACCAGGAAAGGTAAAAACAGGCGGAGTAGTTGTAGCGCCAGGTCGGAAAAACAACTGCGAAAGCCACAATCTGCGTGACCACGTAAGCAAAGAAATACTTGAATTCGCGGTGCTGGCCGCGACGAAGCATAGCGATGGCGATGACCGTTTGGAGAACGGGATGCGCCAGCCAGAGAGCGTAGTAAAGAATCTTGATGTTCTCGCTCATCGGAATACGTTACGTCTCGAAAGAATATTCGCGGCCAGCGCCAGCTTCGCGGTGCTGCGTAAAAAAACGATTCTGGCTAATAAGAGGAAGTTAAACCTTCTGCCCCAAGAGTTCAATGTACTCAGGTAACCGGAGGTAACGTTACCTCCACGGCCTGCCGAGCGCAACGTTACCTTCGTGCTATTTCAATCCGATTGACGGCTGCCAATCAGAAGAGGAGAATCCGATTGGTCACATCATTATTTCGAGAAGATTGCCGCGATGGCAGAGGAAGGGGAGATAAGGCGAAGAAAGCCTTCCTAGCCCTTTCGTGAATCGGGCGCAACATTGGGTGCAACGTCGCCCCCGAGAAAGACGAAGTAGGAGCAGTTCCACAACGCCGTGGGCAAAGTTCCGCGCGGCCGGGCGGTGAGGACAATGTTGTATTCGTCGGTGGCGCCGAGGCCGATTCGCCAGGGTACATCTGCTCGATCGAGATCTCGCGGCGAAGCAATTTGCGAAGCTATTGCTGGCTGAGGATCTTTCTGGGGCTTGATCACTGCCAGTTCCGCCAGGAATTCGTGCAGGTCGGTAAGGCGGCCGCGGCTTGGGACCGCGAACGAGACCTCCGCCTCCTGCGAAGAGAAGTGCCAGGCCAGTGAGGCGGTAAGGTTCACCGCTTGCTCGTAAGCCGGGGCGGAAATCACCCCAGCGGCCGGGTTGTCGAAGACGATGCATAGCTTGCGTTCATCCTCGCGGCTGAATTCACGCACCTTCAACGAGCCGGATTTGGCGGTCGCCTTCCAGTCCACGTGGCGCGCTGAATCCTCCGGCATGTATTCGCGAATGCGGTACAGATCGGAGCCGCGCCCAGGCACAAAGCTTTCCCACTCTCCCCGCACCAGCGGCAGGATTTCAAACAGTTCGTCGGGCGGCTCGATTGGAGGATAGACCAGAATCTCGCGCTCGAGTGGAACGTCTCTTGTCTTGGTGAGAAAGGCAAAGGGAAAACGCGTAGCTACGCCGAAACTCGATTCCTGGTACCGCCCACGGCGATCGAAACACAGCTCGAGGTCCGCAGTCACATCGGCTCCCGGCGGCAGGTACGGGAAATAAATCATTCCCTCGAATATTCCAGGTGGCGGCGGAATCACGTCGACTCGCCTCACGCGCCAATCGCGAAGCTGCACCCACTGATTCTCGGGCGCGCGGTTCGGTGGGAAAACGAATGTCGCTGGCTCCCATCGCCATTGTTTGCGGATCTTCATTCCTTTTTCTTTTTCCCTGCGTGCCGGCACTACGCGAATCGAAAATGAAGGCAGGAACCGCCGCGAGTTGCGCAGAGCGATTCGTCCCACGACGGGGCGACCGGCAAACACATGCTCGGGCAGGCGAACCTGCAATTCCAGGCCGCGCAACACCAGCGCGGAAACCACTCCTGAGACCAGGATCGCCGCCAACATTGCCGCCACTACGATGTACAGGAGATTATTTCCGGTGTTCAGCGCCGCGATGCCGATCACCAGCGTGACCAGCACATAGACCACGCCCGCCTTCGTGACCTCGTAATGAAACGTCTGGCGCAAACGCTCAATCGCAACTCGCCGTGCGAGGTATGGCACTGTAACCAAGCCCACGAAAGCCGCCATCAGGAGCGCAACGGATGCGAGAATCACTGACGCCCACAGATTGCCCGCTTCGCCCGAGGCCGTCGAAAGCAACGCGGCTCCGAATGCCAGTCCCAATCCCACCAGCGCCAGCAGAAACTTTAGCCACACCTCTGCGGTTGCCGATTGCAGCCACGCGATGGCGCGGCCGCTTGCAGGCTGGCTTGAATTCGCGGAGCTGATGGTTGCCGAGTTCACTTATTTGCAGCCTAGCATCGCCTGTGAGAACGGGCAATCACGATCGCCTTGCGGCGAAAGCCTTCGTAACTTGTGAGGAATCGATTCGAAGCTGGCTCTAGTACTCTGCCAACTCTTTCATCGCGCGGAACAGATCGTTGGGCTGCGGAAGGATGGCGTCTTCGAGAATTGGCTGGTAGGCTACGAATGTGTCGGCCGCTGCGACGCGGCGGACCGGCGCATCCAGATGATCGAAGAGTTGGTCAGCGAGGCGTGCCGCGATCTCCGCACCATAGCCCCAACTCAAAGTGTCTTCATAGGCGACGAGGGCGCGGTTGGTTTTTCCGACGGACGCGGCAATCGTCTCCCAGTCAAACGGATTCAGGCTGCGCAGATCGATCAACTCCACTTTGAAACCGTGTTCGCGTTCGAGTTTCTGCGCCGCCTGCAGGGCGCGCGGTACCACCGCGCCGTAAGTAATCACGGTCAGGTCCGTCCCCGGAAGCACGATCTTCGCCTTCCCGAACGGAACCATGTAGTCGGGTCCTGGATATGGAGCTCGGCCATAGGTCTCGCGATACAGGCGCTTGTGTTCGAGAAATAAGACTGGGTCATCGCAGCGAATGGCGGTGCGCAGCAGGCCCGCCGCATCCAACGCATTTGACGGAAAGATCACGCGCAGGCCGGGAATGTGGGTGAATATGCTTTCCCCGCACTGCGAGTGATAAATTGCGCCGCCGGTGAGGTATCCGCCGATCGCAGCCCGAATTACGACGGGACAGGAGAAGACGTTATTCGAGCGCCAGCGGATTACTGACAGCTCGTCGCGAATCTGCATCATGGCCGGCCAGATGTAGTCGAAGAACTGAATCTCCACTACCGGCTTAAGCCCGCGCGTGGCCATGCCCGTGGCGCGGCCCACGATGGCGGCCTCGGCCAGCGGAGAATTGAACACGCGGTCCGGGCCAAACTCGTTTTGCAGACCGAATGTGAGCTTGAAGACTCCGCCCTTGCCTTTTACCAGCTTGCGCTTCAGGTATTCTTCGCGGCTGCAATCGGCTACGTCTTCGCCGAAGATGACGATGCGTTCGTCGCGCTTCATTTCGTCGCGCAGGGTGACGTTGATCAAATCGGCCATGGTCTTGGCCGCCGGCTTCTTGCCGTCGGCGGAGTCAGGGCCGACGACGGGTTGTGTGTCGAACGCCGCCGACGTGGGATCGAGATCGGGCGAATACACATACTGCAGCACACTCTCGGGCGCGGGCGGCAGGGCTGCCAGAGCCAAGTCAACCGCGACCTGCAGTTCTTCGTCGACTTTCTTTTCCAGTTCGTTGATGCCCTTCTCGTCGAGGATTCCCTCGCGCAGTAAAAACATTTGCGTGCGTGAAACCGGATCGCGGGCGGCATCACGCTCGCGCTCGGAGTCTGGACGGTACAGGCGCTCATCATCAGAGAGCGAATGCGAATACGGACGGATCACATGGGCGTGCACAAACGCCGGCCCATGGCCTTCGCGGCAATACTTCACGGCGCGCTGAAACGCAGCCGAACTCGCCACCGGATCGGTGCCGTCGATTTCTTCAAAATGGAAATTCGGAAAGCCCGAGACCAGCCGCGAAATGCTGCCTCCGGCGGTTTGTATTTCGACCGGTACGGAGATGGCGTAGCCGTTATCCTGCACGCAGAAAATCACGGGCAGCTTGCCGAGCGCGGTGGCGTTCATCGCCTCCCAGAACTCGCCCTCGCTGGTGGTGCCGTCGCCGAGAGAAACGTAGGAAACTTCGTCGCCCTGGAACGTGACATCTTTGAACTGGCGATAATCCAGCGTGGTCTTGGGCGGAATTTCGGCCGCCTTGGGGCGCTGCGCAAAATAGCGTCCCCCCTCGGCGCAGCCTACGGCTTGCAGAATCTGCGATCCCGTGGGCGACGATTGGGTCACGATATTCAGCTGCTTGTAGCCCCAGTGTGATGGCATCTGACGCCCGCCGGAACTGGGATCGTCGGCTGCGCCCACTGCCTGGAGAAACATATCCAAGGGCTTGGCGCCCAACGCGAGGCACAAGGCGCGGTCGCGGTAATAAGGATAGAACCAGTCGTAGCCCGGCTTCAGCGCCATGCCGGCGGCTACGCCGATGGCTTCGTGCCCGGCTCCCGACATCTGGAAGAAGATTTTTTGTTGGCGCTTGAGCAGGATTTCCCGGTCGTCGATGCGCCGGGAGATGTACATGATGCGGTAGGCTTCGATCAACTGCTCGCGCGTTAGTCCCTCGTAGGTCTGGGACTTCTTGCTGCCTGCGATGGAGAGTTTGGGATCGGTTTTTGTGGTCGCCATCCAGTTCCCTGATGAAGCGTTATGAATACGCCGGGGTTTGAATACGGTGCTGAATATTACCCGGCAGGTTGCATTGTAAATCGGAATCGGGTGTTGGAAAACATGCAAGTTCATGCCGCGGGAATTCTGTGAACTTTAGTCATCTGCGTGTTCGGCGAGGTGCAGGATGCTGACAGGCGCATGCTCCCATCATTTATCCTGAACGAGCATGATTCAGACCCGCCGCGCCTTCGACCCGCACGCGATTAAGCTGGTGATCTTCGATCTCGACGGCACGCTGATTGATTCGCGCCTCGATCTGGTGCACTCGGTGAACGCGGCGCTGCGCCACATCGGTCGTGCGCAGCTGCCCGATGATGTGATTGCCAGCTATGTGGGAGATGGCGCTCCTATTCTGATTCAGCGCGCGCTCGGCGGCGAGGCGGTTGATGAGGACGTCGTCCGCCAGGGTCTGCAGTTTTTTCTTTCTTACTATCGTGAGCACAAGCTGGATCACACTACCGTGTACCACGGCGTGCACGAAGCGCTGGCCCATATCCAGCGCACATCCAATAAAAATCCTCGCAAGATGGCGGTGCTTTCGAATAAGCCCGTTGGACCTTCGCGGGCCATCGTCGAAGCACTCAGGCTGGGCCCGTTTACGCAGATTTATGGCGGAAACAGTTTTGCCAGCAAGAAGCCGGATCCCGAAGGGGCGCGCAAATTGCTCGAAGAAAACGGTGTACGGCCGGAAGAGACCGCGATTATTGGCGACTCTCACGTCGACGTTGAAACTGGACGGAATGCTGGACTGTGGACAGTGGGCGTGAGTTATGGCTTTGCCCCGCATAGTCTGCAGGAGCAATCGCCTGACGTGCTGGTGGATAGCCCTCACGAACTTGCCGAACTGTTCGTGTGAAACCCAATCGCAGCGCTGGAAGCGCTGCGCCACCCAAAATCCGGGTGGTCTCATGTAAACTCATCCGACGATGAGCGATCCACTGGCTGGTTTCACGGCTTCGGAACTGCGCAAGCTGCGCAGCATGAAAGATCCGTATGGCATTCAGAAGTTTCTCGACGATGCTCCATATCACCTGGCGGATACGGCCTGGTCGCCGCGGCGCGTGCTGGCCGAGCAGACCGCGCACTGCCTCGAGGGGGCCATTTTTGCTGCGGCGGCGTTGCGGGCCAACGGGTATCCTCCGCTGCTGCTTGATTTCGAGGCGGACCACGACACCGATCACGTGATTGCCATCTTTCGCCAGAACGGTGGGTGGGGCGCCGTCGCTAAATCGAACTACACGGGATGCCGCTGGCGCGAGCCCATCCATCGCACGCTGCGCGAGCTGGCGATTACTTATTTCAACGGGTATTTCAATCTACGGCGCGAGCGCACGCTGCGTCGTTATTCGGTTCCCGTCAACCTGAAGCGCTTTGATCGCCAGAACTGGATGACTACTGACAAGCCGGTGTGGTTCATCGTGTATCACCTGTTCGACATCAAGCATTATCCGCTGATCACTCCGGCCATGGCCAAGGGCCTGCATCGGGTGGATGAGCGGCTGTTTCAGGGTGAATGCTTGGGTAAGGCGTACAAGACGACGGCAAGCGAATGATCAACGAATCGCCGTTGTTTTCGTGCATCCCGAGAGAACTCCCGGCCTTCTAAGGACGTAAACCCCTCATGAGAAGACCAGGTCTCGCTCCGCTTACTGCGCTCATCCTTCTGTTTGCCGGTCTGCTCGCATTCGGGCAGAATCAATCCGCTCCCGATGCCTCGCCGACCCCTCCTGCCGACTCGCCCCAGCCCGACTTGACACCCGATGCCAACGGCAAGCTTTCGGAGCGGCAGATGCAGGATCTGAGGCAGGTTGTGATGGAACACTACAGAGCAAACTATGCGAAGCGACGCGATTACACCTACACCGTACGTAAGGTGGAGAACAAGCTCGATGGCAAGGGGGAGATCAAATCCAGCGAATCCAAGACCTACGAAGTCATGGAACTCTATGGCGAACCGGTCGAACGCCTGATCGCGAAAGACGACAAGCCGCTCTCCGGGAAAGATGCGGCCAAAGAGGAAGAAGAAATCGAGAAGTTAACCAACCAACGAAAGAACGAGTCGGCAGAAGACCGGGCGCAACGGCGGGCAGAGGAAGAAAAGCAACGGGAGAAGAATCGCGAGTTTGTGCGCGAAGTGGCGGACGCTTACGACTTCCGCCTGGTGGGAAGCGAAATGCTGAACGGTCGGGACACATGGGTCATCGCCGGCGAGCCGCGGGCTGGATTCCAGGCGCATCTGAAAGACGCGCAAATACTTCCTAAGTATCACGGCAGATTGTGGATCGATAAGAGCGAGCTGCAACTTGTTAAGCTGGACGTCGAAGCTATCGATACGGTTTCGTTCGACTGGATTCTGGCGCGCATCCACAAGGGCACCCGTTTGGTGATTGAGCAGACGAGGGTGAATGAAGAGGTTTGGCTGCCGCAGCATCTCAGGTTCAGGCTCGATGCCCGCGTGGCTTTGTTCAAGAGTTATAACGAGGAATACGAAGATACCTTTCGCGATTACAAGAAATTCCGAGCCACGACGAAGATTGTGAGCGTGGGTGACGTGAAGCCGTAGCCGAAAGCAGCCTGGACCCTCGACCGGATTTGCGTCATCTAACGAAGCTGCGCGGGAGCCGTGACCGTGTATACTCTGCCTCTCTCAGGTGAAACATGTCTTCTCCAGTCATCCTCGGCCCGGGCCCGGTTGGTCCCAGTTCCGGAGGCGCCAGTCCCATCTACTCCGGCGGACCGGTAAATCAAGAGCAAGCCTTTCCTGCGCTTACACCTTCGCAGATCGACCGAATCCGCCCGTTCGGCCGGATCCGGCAGACGACGGTGGGAGAAATTTTGTTTGAGCCCGGGGACGTGACCGCGCGTTTTTTCGTGGTGCTTTCAGGGGCCATGGAGATCGTGCAGCCCACCTTGCAGGGCGAGCGCTTGATCGTGACCCACCAGGCCGGAAGCTTTACTGGCGAGATGACGATGATCTCGGGCCGCGGGTCGCTGGCGCGTGGCCGCGTGACAGCCGCGGGCGAGTTCCTTGAGTTGAGCCCGGAGGCGTTGCGGACCCTGGTGGCGCGGGACGAGGAGTTGAGCGGAATCCTTATGCGCGCGTTCATTCTGCGCCGGGTGCTGCTGATTTCCTCTGGCAGTGGAAACGTAATTCTGCTGGGATCACAGCACTCAGCGAAGACGCTGCATCTGCGGGAGTTTCTCACTCGCAACGGGCATCCGCATACTTATATCGATCTGGACACCGATACGGGGGCACAGGAACTACTCGACCGGTTTAACGTCACGCTTGCCGAAATTCCGGTGGTGATCTGCAACGGAGAGACTGTGCTGCGCGGGCCGTCGATTCAGGAATTGGCAAGATGCCTGGGGCTCAACGCGCACATCACGGCTACGGAAGTGCGGGATCTGGTAATTGTCGGAGCCGGTCCCGCAGGCCTGGCTGCAGCGGTGTATGGCGCGTCAGAAGGCCTGGACGTTTTAGTCATCGAGGCCGAATCTCCCGGTGGACAGGCGGGATCGAGCTCGAAAATCGAAAATTATCTGGGCTTTCCCATGGGAATTACGGGAAATGAACTGGCGGGCCGTGCCGCTGCACAGGCGCAGAAGTTCGGCGCCAAGGTGCTAGTCGCAAACAGCGTGACGAAATTGAATTGCGAGCGGCGTCCCTACGAGTTGAGCGTGGATTGCGGCCAAACCATTCGCGCGCGTGCGGTCGTGATTGCCAGCGGCGCACAGTACAACAAGCCGGCCATCGACAACCTGAAGAAGTTTGAAGGCCAGGGCGTTTATTACGGGGCCACTTACATCGAGGCACAGTTGTGCGGGAACGAGGAAGTGGCCGTAATCGGCGGAGGGAACTCAGCTGGACAGGCCGCGGTCTACTTATCGCAAACGGCAAGAAAAGTTCATATGGTTGTGCGGGCGCGGCAGTTGTCAGACACAATGTCGCGCTACCTGATCCAGCGGATCGAGGAGAATCCCGCGATCGAACTGCACTACCGCACAGAGATTGTGGGCCTCGACGGCGATACGCAACTGGAGCGCGTGACCTGGAAGGATAAGAACACGGGAGAGATCTCGACCCATGATCTGCGGCATTTATTCATCATGGCGGGAGGTTCTCCGCGAACCGATTGGCTGAAAGGGTGCTTGGCCCTGGATGGCAAAGGGTTCGTGCTTACCGGGCGGGATCTGGATCCGGTTCTGCATGAGTTCCATTGGCCGCTTTCACGCGTGCCGCTCATGCTGGAGACGAGCCTACCTGGGGTGTTTGCCGTGGGCGACGTGCGCGCCGGGAATGTGAAGCGCGTGGCCGCTGCCGTGGGCGAGGGATCGATCGCGATTTCTTTGGTGCACCGGG
>JBAUYE010000179.1:0-11512 GCA_049584615.1 Candidatus Sulfotelmatobacter sp. | reverse complement strand
GGTCCGCGGCGTAGCGGGCGGAGTGCACGCCGGGCGCTCCATGCAGAGCATCGATCTCCAATCCCGAGTCGTCAGCTACTACCATTTCTCCGGGGACAAATCGGCTGTAGGCTTCGGCTTTCTTGCGTGCGTTCGCCTCGAATGTAAGTCCATCTTCAACCACCGCAGGCTGGGAAGAGAAGTCAGGAATGCCGGCGATTTCAACACCGCAGCGCACCGCAGCGCCGGCAAAGTCGCGCAATTTGCCCGCATTCGAAGTTGCAATGAGAATTTTTCGCATCACGAGTCTGGTAGCGCCGCCGTCTCGGCGGCCGTCCCTTCGGCAGGCTCAGGGCAGGACCTGGGACCGCCTTGCCCAAACGGCCAGCGAGACGCCGGCGCTACAGTTTTCAGCGACACCAGCGTCAAAACCAGCGCGACCAGCGAGATCCACCCACCGGCCGTGCGATCCCATGTGCGAACGAAACTGATCTGCACTCGATTTGCGCCTGCCTCCACGGGAACCAGCATCTGCCCCGTGCCCTCGCGCGCGCCGGGCTCGACTTGGTGTCCATTCACATCAACCCGCCATGCTGGATAGTTGAACAGCCGCAACGAAAGATTATCCGGGGCTGACATCTCCGCTGTGAAGAGTTTGAATTCCGGAGTCCATTGAGAAACATGAATCGCAGCATGCGCCGCTCCGTCTACCGTCACGCGGCGAGCATCTTTCGAGACCGATGAAGGATCGGCGCCAACCGGCGTGTACTCGTCGACGCCCTCATAGCCCTCTCCGGAGTCCATGTTGTCCTGCATTTCGCGCAGGTCGCCCGCGTTGTCCCACCACGGCGGCTGGAAGTGGCGCCACCCGAAGACGAGCACCGCCAGCAGGGCCAGGTAGAACGCTACGCGCACGGTCCATCGCCTCACACCTAACACGGTCAGCAAAGCAAAGGGAATGCCCAGACACAGCATCCAGCGCCAGGGGAACTGCATGTACTCAAGCTTGGGAAGAATTCTCCACAGCCCATTCGTGATCGAGAGCATAAGCACCGAGCACGCTGCGGCCCATACTACAAGCGCATACCAAAGCGTGCGATTGCCGTGGCGCCAGTTGCGTGCGGCCCAGGCCGCTGCAGCCGTCAGCAGGATTTCGCCCACCGCAATCCAGGAAATCAGGTGGTTGAAGGCATCATGGTCCGCATCGGTGGTGTGGATAAACAGAAAACTATCTTGTGGCCGGGAGCCGGCAGAAACAGCCTGCGCAATGGTGACCCACTTTTGTTCGTAGATCGCGGGCAACAGATAAACCGCAGCCAGCGCAGCGCCAAGAACCACCGCGAAAGTCCCCACCAGCAGAACACGTGGCGAGCGCCGCTGCCAGGCGATCAGCAACATCAATAAGGCCAAAGAATAATGGATCATCACCGCAGCCGGTGCGTTGATCAGCCATGCAGAAGCCAGCAGCAACGCGAGATAAACGGTAACGCGCCGGCCTTTTTCGTCGGCTCGCAACAACAGAAAGAGCAACAGGGGCAGCAAAGAACTCGCCAGAAGTTCGGCGAACGCGCTCCGCCAGTACACAATTACTAGATGATAAGGATTCACGGCGTACAGCACCGCGGCAAAAGTCGCGTCGCGCCGGTCAAGCCATTGCCGCGCCAGCAGAAACATGGACATGCCCGCAGCCAACAGGGCAAGCCAAATATAAATGCTTGCGGCCAGCGTCCACGGAAAGATCGCGCTGAGCGCCGCTCCTAACGTCCACGAAGCCGGGGGATAGAAGATGAAGCGCGGCTCGCCGTAGGCGAAGTTCGCCAAGGCCGCCCAGCGTGGATAAACGATGCCCAGCTTCCATTGCGACAGAACTTCCAGCCACGAGTACAAATGGAATTCCACGTCGTGTCCGGAGGGTGTGCCGAGGAAAAAGAAAGGAATTTCAACCGCGAAGGCCGCAGCCGCGATCGACATAAGCGGCGCCCAAGCCAGGCTGCTGCGGCGTGCCTCGCGCGAGACGTTGCTGGCGAGCTTGTTAGAACCGACTTCGCCTTCGGATTTTATATTCGCCGCCAGCTTCGCTCCCACCAGCCTCCCCGCCGAGTCGCCGTCTCGTGTGGGGTACATGTTCGCACATGGGCGAAAACAGTGCACGGAGCTTATCCCCGGGATCTTCGTACCGGGGATCTCGCACTTGGCAAAGCTGGACGAGCGAACTACCTACTGCATTTAACCTAGATTTAATATTTCTGAAACCGTCACGCAACAGCGATCAGCTACCGTACTCCCATAGGGGTGAAACAGACCACGGAAGGTGAAGGGCCCACGTCAGAGACGGGGCGCGGGTTCTTCGCCCTCCGAAAACAGTTCGCCTGAGCCTCTCGCGCGTTCCTCTACCTTCGCTGCCCAGTATTCCTGCCCTTGCGCTGCTCCGTGAAGTTCCCAAGCCACCTACCGCGAGAGGTGTGTCTTAAAGTAACAGTTGAATATCACAGAGAAATGAAGAATCCGTAAGGAAAGCCGGAGGGGACGAACGGCAAGCTAGGTCGCGACACTCTCGCCGGAACGTTGTCGGCGAAGTTCGTCGAGGAATTCGTCCTGTTGCAGAGAAGACCCTTGGCGCAGTAGTTCGAGCAATGGATCTTCCAGCGGCTCCGCAGCTGAGTCGGCCGCCGCTTCTGCAGCGTGCTCGAATTGGCTTGGATCCGCAGTGAGAGCGCGCGGAGAAATAATCAGCTCCGGCATGGATTCCGGACAGCTGCGAAGAAAGTTAATCAGATTTTCCACCTGGGCTCGCTGCTCCGGCGTGCGGGAAGGGAATTCCAATCCCATGCCGTGTCCGGGATGCGTGACCAGCACCATGCCTTCGGTGTGCACCGCCACGTCTCCGGATTTTAGGCAAAGGTCGACCAGAGCCCGTTCCGGAAACGGCGATTCGCTTTCCAGATAGCAACCGCCCAGGCTCAGATCGGTGAGCTTGCAGTGCGGAACGGCCTCGTCGGGACTGGCGCCGTTCGTCACCGCGGCGGCATGCAGCCAGACTTTAAGCTGAGCCTTCATCGACTCTTCCAAATCAAGAAAATGGACTCCCGTTTGTCCGTTCGGGTTCGCCCATGCGACCTGCCCGTGAGCGTCAACTTCAAGGCTTCCATCCGGCAACTGAAAGCGGAAATTCAGCAGCGATCCCGGAGCCTGGGGTTCAGCGGTGAGAACGTCCATACCGGTTTCGCTCAGATCAAGCAGAATACCTTCGGCTTTCCGGGCGTCGGGCAGCGTAATTTCCACTGGAGCTTGCACGGGAACGCGGTAAGCGCGCCGGCGTTCGCGATTTAACAGCGCGGCCACGGCACGCAGGCCAGCTTTTGCTTTGTCATCGGAAAGAGGCTTGTACAAAACGAAGTGAGCCCCGTTGCTCAGAATAGCGCGGGCTTTCGCGGGTTCCGCAACCAGAGCCACGCTGACCGGCGAGTCACCCGAATTCAGCCTGCGGGCCTCGTCCAGCACTTGACCAGCAGCGTCAGGATCGTCGAAGTCAACCACCAGAGCGTCGAACCTCTGCTGCTGCAGACGGTCGATCGCAGTCGCGAGATCGCTGAAACGCTCCACCACGATCCCCATGGCCGGCAGAACCCGGCCCAGGATCTCGGATGCAGAATCGTCAGTCGAAACCAGCAATGCCAGAAGGGTCATAACTAGATGCCCCGCCCTACAACGGCGAGATTATGGCCAGCGAGGTGCCGCAGGCCGGGCTGCCTTTGATGCCGCGCCCGAACCAGACGCGCCCGCCTTCGCCGCCAGGCTGTCGGAAGTCTCATCGACTTCCATCAATACCGCGTTATCCTCTTCGTCGTTTTCCGCGAGCAGGGGAGCCACTTCGCGCAGCTTCTCCGCCGCTTGCTGGAGCATCTCAATCTGCTTCCCCAGTGCCGCGTACTTGGTCTGCTTCTGCCGCAATACTTCATGAATATCCTTCATACGACCCCCTGTGGAGAATGTAAGTAGGCGGACCAGTAGGGGTCAACGGTAATCCCCGATTGAGGGTTACCGCGGTAATCGCCGATTGGACGGCGACGAGCGCGAGGAACACTCTCCTGGGTCTTCTAGCCGTCCCGTGCCATTGCGTAGCACAGAAGCGCAATTCACAAACGGGCTGTACTGCCGCTAAGGTAGGCCCTGAACAGTTCTTGGGGAGGGCTGTTCGGGCGTCCTGAGACTCGAAAGAGTTTTGGGACGCTTTTTATTTTGGGGCTCGGCTCACTCGCGCCGCCGGGTCCCACACAATTCGATCTGTTCAATGCTGACAATAAAGAAAGGCGGGGAGCCCGGTTTGGCTCCCCGCCCCATGCAACAAGCTTAACCGCTCTTAGTCGGTGGCCGTCATCACGACCGTTTGGGTGCCTCCACCGTTGTCGAATATGTTGAGGTCGGTGGTGAAGGCCGTGGTTCCACCCGCAAAGGTGAATTGCACGGTGTAGGTGCAACTTGCGTTTTGCGCCAGTGTCACCGTTCCGTTCAGGCACGTGCTTTGCGGCCCGGTGGCGCTGTAGGGCAGCACGGCGAAGTTGGTGCTCCCTGTGCCGGTTATGGTTGGAGCTTTGCTGAAGCTCAGTGTTGTGGTACCTACGTTCTTGACTGTCACCGACAGTGCCTTGCTTCCAGAAGCCACTGTTCCAAAAGCCAGCGGGTTCGGGGTCAGTGTCACTTCTGTGCCCGTTCCCGTGAGGGCGACCAGCTGCGGGTTCGTGGGATCATTGTCGTGGATAATTAGCGTGTTCTTCAGTGCGCCCAGCGTTGCCGATGTCGGGGTGAAAGCTATTCCGATTACGCAGCTGGTTGTGATCGCGCCCGTGCAGGTGTTGCTGGCGATGGTGAAGGCCGCGCTCCCATCGAGCGTAGCCGACGGGGAAGAATAAGTCGTCTTTCCAGTCACCGTCACCGTCTTGGTCACCGCGGTCGCCGTCACGAGTTGGGTTCCAAAGGCCAGTGACACCGGGCTAATGCTGAGGCCCGATCCTTCCCCTTGCAACGGCACCACGAGCGACGACGTCAAGAAACCGTTGTATTTGACGGTTAGCGTGCCGTTGATTACCCCGTCTGTGGTCGGCGAGAAGCGCAGATTGACCAGGCACGTCGAGGCGTTGGTCAGCGCGGTGGGGCAATCGTCCACCTCAAGGAATCCCGCGCTCGGCGTTATGCCGGTGATGTCGGCGGTGCCGTTGGCGCTCAGCGTCAACGCCACGGCGTCACTGGTTGTGTTGATCGTCTGCGTGTCGAAGGTTATGCTGGGCACCGAGGAATTGAGTGTGATCGACGTATTGATCTTCCGGACGAGGTCGTTCTGATAATCGACCTCGTAGATGTTACCTGAGGAATCAACGTTTACGCCGCGTGGAGTATAGAGCTCGGCGGCGGTTGCCAGGATGTTAGTGCCGCCAAAGCCGGGAGTTCCATCACCTGCGATCGTGTGAATGATCCCTTCTCCATCCACCAGACGAAGCCGTTCATTGTTCTGATCGGCGATAAGAACATCGCCGGCTCCATCGACTCCAACCCCCGCCGGACCGTACACCGAGGTATCGGTCGCAAAGACGCCATCGACCTCGTATCCGGTCGCACCATTTCCGGCGAAGGTGGAGATGATTCCCGATGTATTCACTTTGCGGACGCGATTGTTGTTGTAGTCCGCGATATAAACATTTCCCAAGGCATCCGCGGCTACGTCATAGGGGTTGTAGAGCTGAGCGCTTGTAGCCAGCCCCCCATCGCCGGAGTACCCGTATCCCAACTTGTTGTCGCCGGCGAACGTATAGATGTCGCCAGCCGTCTCACCCGCTTTGGGAGTGCACGTGCCCCCCGTGCTGGTCACCGTCAAACAGGACACAACCCGGATCACCTGGTTGTAGGAGTCTGAGATGTAAAGATTTCCCGACTTGTCAAGAGCGATGCCGTTTGGATAAAAGAGTTCGGCGGCGGTAGCGGGCCCGCCGTCTCCCTCATAACCGCACGCCAGCGTGGGGCTCTTACCCACGACGGTGGTGATAGTTCCGCCGGTTACCTTGCGGATCAAGCAGCTGTAGTAATCTGCGATGAAAACGTTGTCTTTGCTATCCACCACCACTCGATTGGGATTGTACAAAGAAGCGCTGGTAGCCGGGCCGCCGTCGCCGCCGTAGGTGCAACCTCCCGTTCCCAGGGTGCCGGCAAACACCGAGATTTCTGCTGGGGTCCCGCTCACTTCCCGGATGACGCAATTGTTGGTGTCGGCAATGTAAATATTCCCGGCGGAATCCGAAGCCACTCCGATCGGGCCGTTCAATGCCACGCCAGTTGCGGGGAGGTTGTTGTCCGCCGGGCCAGAGAACGTAAAGCCCCCATTTCCCGCGATGGTGTAGATGAACTGTTTCGTATCGCCAGTTGGAACCGTGCACGTGAGCGTGTTTACGTCGCAGGGCACCTCACGGATGCGATAGTTGTCCTGGTCGGCGATAAATAAATCTCCCGCACTATCCACCGTCACTCCCACGGCGTATTCTATTTCGGCTCCCGTGGCCGCCTGGCTGTCGTCGTTGTAGCCTGGCGTTCCGGTGCCTACCACTGTGTAAATGTCCCCGGCGGTCTGATCCGTCGAAGCCGTGCATGTGCCCCCGGTGCTGGTCTTGGTCGCGCAAGACACTTCGCGTATGCGAAAGTTGTAATAGTCGGCAATGAACAGATTGCCCTCATTGTCCACGGACACAGTCGTGGGATAGCTCAACTCGGCTGAAGTAGCCGCCGCGCCGTCGCCGGCGTAGCTAGCCGTTCCATTCCCGGCTACGGTGTAAATGTAGCCCTTGGTCTCGCCCGTCGGACCGTACACGAACTAATCCCGGTTCCACACGCCACCCGGCGTACTCGCTGGTTGTCCTGGTCCGCGATATATAGGCTTCCAGTGCTGTCGGTAGCCAGGCCGTATGGGGCGTCGAGCTCAGCTGAAGTTGCCGCCGCGCCGTCGCCGGCGTAGCCAGCCGTTCCGTCCCCGGCTATGGTGTAAATGTCGCCAGCGGTCTGCCCCGAGTTGGCAGTACACGCGGCTCCGGTACTGGTCACCGTGGCACAGGCGACCATTCGAATCTGCTGGTTGACATAATCGGCGATGAAAAGGTTCCCATTCTTGTCAAGGGCCACACCCTGTGGGTAATACAGATAGGCGCTCGTCGCCTTACCGCCGTTGCCTATGGTGGCGCCGGTGCCGTTTCTGCAGGTTAGGGGGGTTCCGGCCACCGTGGTGATAATTCCGGTGCTGGCCGTCACTTTGCGGACGACGCAGTTATAATAGTCCGCAAAGAATACGTTGAGGTTGTAATCGACCGCGATGCCCAGCGGAGTGTCGAGCAAAGCGTTAACCGCCAAACCCCCGTCCCCGTCATAGCCATAAGAATAACTTCCCGCGACCACGGTCAATTTGCCCGTCGACTTGGTGATCTCCCAGATCCGATAGTAGTTTCCATACCCCGTACTGAAATAGACATTCCCGTCTTTGTCGAGGGCGATGTTCGTCGGCAGGTACACCGGCGCAAGAGTCGCAGTGACATCATTCGGTCCGCCGCCGGCGAAGATATTGATATAGTCCTCTTGCGCGCTAGCCGCTCCCGCCAGGAGCAGCAAAATTCCGGTGCAAACCATCAGCTTGATGTAACGCATATTGATGTCCCCTTCTTCTCTTGTCTCTTTAACCGCTTTTTCCGCGAGAACAGCGCGTCTCGGCGGCTGCACTCCGCAAAACTTCACCGTTTCCTTCTAGAAAGAGGGCGCCGTGTCGACTCTGAAGCTCTGCTGCTCCCCCGCCGCATCCTGGTAATCGATCACGAAGTTTGGCCCGGCGCCCTTCTTCCATTGCGCGTATTCGTCGGCCGGAATTCTGAAGCTGCCCACTAGGGGAGGCACTACCGTCTTGACGTGGGCGTTAAAGGGCAGCGTCACATTCGTAAATGGAACCTCTTCCTTCTCCCAGTCGGGCACCGGCCCAGCCGCAACAGTCATCAAGGAGCTCACCAGCGAGATGGTGGCGCCTGTCACGTTGGCCCCGCTGTGGTTGAACACATTTAGCGACACCCGCACTTCCACGTCATCGCCGTGTTCCGTTACGCTCAGAATTTGGTAAAGTGCGCTGAATTTGTGCGCGCTGCCGGCCTGCGCTGTGAGCGCCAGGCAAAGCACAAGTGTGGGCAAGCAGAAATACTGAAACGAACCTAAAACCCTGCGTTGCATAGTTCCTCCTGAATTTTCTATCCGGCAGTCCCCAACCACATGGACAACCTTCTCCCACGTATTTATTTATCGCTGGTTCTTTATCGCTGGGCCTGTGAAATTCGTCGTCAGCGCAGAGCGCTGCGCAGCAGTTCAAAAGCACCTTGGGGGGAGGGAAAAGCCCGATGGGAAAGTGCCAAAATTAAAGATGCCCACCCGAGCGGCGGCAATTGTCTGCTGGCGACACAACCTTGTCAAGATGAACGTTTTTGCACAGTGGCTTCGGGACGCGCCCCGATCACGTCCCTCAGGCGCCGGGACAGGTTCGTGGCCAGAGACCGGTAGAAGCGAGACGCAAGGTGAGGGAACAGCTCAAACAGGCTTTGCAACGTGGGATGGTCGAGATGAAAGGCTTCCACCTCGCTGTCGGCAACCACGCTGGCGCTGGCCGCCGCATCTTCCAGAAATGACATCTCTCCGCAAATTTCCCCCGGCCCAATCACCGGAGTCGGAGTTTGCGGAGGAATTTGCACTCGCGCGGTTCCTTTGAGCAGAAGAAAGACTCCAAAGCCTTTCTTACCCTTTTGAACCAGAACCTCACCCTTCTTGAATCGGACCCGGCTCGCCTTGTCGGCGACCAAAGCCCAATCGTTGGCGGTGAGATAGATCAAACCTTGTTTCGACGACGACAGGATGGATACATCCTGTTCGATCACTTTCGACATGGCGCGGGACCCGAGTTCCGGAGGACTTCTCCGGTCAATGACAGAAACAGCGTCCAAGGCAACAACAGGGCTGACCAAGACTAACAGAAAATGCCAAGGACGCAACCCAACTCGCCGCGCGCCTGTTATCTACGAGGACACCCGTCTCTCAATCAGAAAGGAAGCTCTGCAACATCTTCTTCATCGTCCAAGCCTTTTGAGTTGTGCGTCTTGTTTGCCATAAAAAAACTACTTCTACCCTATAAGTCAGGCCCAGGCCGAAACGCATTCTCCGTGCAAGGTCAGCCTAGCAGGGCGTGTCCGTAAATGGGACACTGTTTGAATCTGGGAACCCGATTGGGGCGGTCTCGAAAGTCTGGACGCTCCAGGGTTGAACATTTAGAGGCATACTGGAGTCGTAGTTGGTTCCAAAAGAAGGCAGGGAACATATGGTCTCCGAGTTCGTGGGAAGCCGTGAGCTTATCGATGTTCTTTTAATCGAAGATAGTGCGAGCTACTCTCGGCTGATTCAGGAAACATTCCGCGAGGTCAACGCACACGTCAATTTTCATGTGGTTAACGACGGCCTTGAGGCTATGGCTTTTTTGAAGCGTAAGGGCAAAGCCAATGCCGACACGCCGCGTCCCGACCTTATCTTGCTGGATTTGGGGATGCCGAAAATGGATGGCCGAGAAGTCCTGGCGTGGCTCAAGCAGGATCGGGACCTAAGAACTATACCTACGATAGTCCTGACAACTTCCCAAATGCAGGGGGATATTGACAGTTGCTACGACAACCACGCGAACTCGTATCTGCAAAAACCTCTGGAGCTTGGACAATTGGACACTCTGATGAAGAGCATCAACGATTTCTGGTTCAACAGAGCCACGCCACCGGGTCAACATCTGGCCAAGACGCCAAAGTCTGAGTCCTCCTGACATGCCCGCAGAATGGGCACAATTTGGGCGCAAAACTAAAGAGGCGCCGTTTTCGGGTACCTCTGAGTTATTGAGAAATGGTGCGCCCTGAGAGATTCGAACTCCCGACCTTCTGGTTCGTAGCCAGACGCTCTATCCAGCTGAGCTAAGGGCGCAGACTTAATTTTGGCAGGAAAACTTGCTTAAGAATTATAGCGGAAGTGCGCGCCTGCGGCGACCCTCACCGCAAACGTCCCTGTAAGGTCTTCCTCTTATACGCGCGCACTGCCTCGGTAATCGGCGTGTTCGACGCTTTCCACAGGCAGCCTTCACCTTCAGTTAAGCCGCGTTCCGCGCCCGAAGTAAATCTTTCCCGGCCCAGAGCAATTCCTACAAAGCGGGGCAGGGAACGCGCCTGTATTTTGAGGGGCTTAGATACGGCATGCTATGTGCTTATGAAAAGTCAGACGAAGTGGCGCGCAACGGGGCGTTCCAAGGACGACTTCGGCCAGAGGTTCTCTTGGGCGCCCCTTGCATTCACCAGATCGCGCCAGCGGAAGCCCTCCCCCACCCTCGCTTTCGCTGGCAGCTTTAGGCCAGCGTCAAAGGTTCCCGCACATCCACTCCGGCTTGGCGCAAGAGTCGCGCCACAGCTTCCGTCTTCAGGCGAGAAGCGTCAAACTCCACCCGTACAGTCCGCTCCGCTTCGTCGAAATCCACTTTCCGTATTCCGTACACTTCGCGCATGCCGTCGATCGCCCGCAATTCGTTCTCGCCGGGCGCCACGCCATAGCGAAAAACCACGTCCAGATAAGTCATGGGATAATCCTTTGTCGCCAGCGAATCATGAAAGCAGATGCCCGGCCAATTTTCCAGGCTGAATCCAATATAAAGCATCGCCCATCGAAGAAGACGTACGGGGACTGGTTTGGGGATGGCTTTAGCCGTCCCGCTATCGGTCAAAGGATGTGGGCTTTAGCCCGTGAGGAGGTTTGCGCATTCCGCTTGGCCCGACCTGATGTCCATGAACTCACCCAACCCGGTGCCCCGCATCGAACGCGACCCCGTCTGCGGAATGGATGTAAATCCCGCGACCGCCAAATATGTTCACGGGCACGGCGGGAAGAACTACTACTTCTGCTGCGCTGGATGCGCGGACAAATTCAAAGCAGACCCCACGAAATATCTGACCACCCCACCCGCGCACCCCTCGGGATTAGTCGCGCTGGGCGCCGCAAGAGTTGCCTCACCCGCTGACTATCGACTGCATCCACTCGCACCTCAGCCCTCATCGCACACCCGATCCGCCAACGCAGCCTATGTCTGTCCCATGTGCCCCGAGGTCCGCGAAAACAAACCTGGAGCATGCCCTTCCTGTGGAATGGCGCTTGAACCGGACGTTCCCGTCTCCTCCGCGCGCACCGAGTACACCTGCCCCATGCATCCCGAAATCGTCCGGCCCGCGCCCGGTGCATGTCCGATCTGCGGCATGGCGCTCGAGCCCCGCACGGTCACCGCCTCCGCCGAAGAAAATCCCGAACTCCGCGACATGACGCGCCGCTTCTGGTTTGGAGTCGCACTCACTGCGCCGTTGCTAGTCATCGCGATGGTTGGCATGCCCTGGGGAAGCGTGGTCCCGGGTAGGGCTGGCATCACTACCGAAGACCAGGCAATCTATCGGAGCCTGAG
>JBAUYE010000178.1:0-14086 GCA_049584615.1 Candidatus Sulfotelmatobacter sp. | reverse complement strand
AAGTTCACCTATAGCGACGTGAATTTTATTGTGCTGGGCGCGCTGGTGGAGCGGGTGTCGGGCGAGACGCTGGATGAATATGTGCAGCGGCATATTTTTGTGCCGCTGAAGATGGCGCGGACGCGGTATGTGCCTCCGGCGGCGTGGCTGCCTAAGATTGCGCCGACGCAGTATGACGAGAATGAGCACATGCTATGGGGAGTGGTGCATGATCCTACGGCGCGGCGGATGGGCGGCGTGGCGGGGCATGCCGGGTTGTTTTCCACTGCGGATGATCTGGCGAAGTTTGCGCAGACTTTGCTGAATGGGGGTGGGGGGATTTTGTCGGCTCTGACGGTCGAGAAGATGACGCGGCCCGAGCAGCCGCCTTGGGCTCCCGTGCTGCGGGGGTTTGGGTGGGACATTGATTCTCCTCTGTCGTCGAACCGCGGGGATCTTCTGCCGGTGGGAAGTTTTGGGCATACGGGGTGGACGGGAACATCGATCTGGATCGATCCGACGACCAAGACTTACATTATTTTGCTGACGAATGCGGTGCATCCGCGCGGGGGGAATGCGATTGCTTTGCGGACGAAAGTGGCAACGGCGGTGACGGCGGCCTTGCATTTGACTACGAGCGAGCAAGAGGCGCTGCGCTGGAAGAGCATTACCGGCTACAACGAGGCGCTGAGCGCGGCGCGGCATGTGAGCACGCGCAACGGCAGCGTGAAGAATGGGATTGATGTGCTGGAGGAGCATGGGTTCGATGTGCTGCAGGTTGCGGGGGGCAAGAAAAAGATCGGGGTGGTGACCAATCAGACTGGATTGGATTTGGAGGGGCGGCGGACGATTGATGTGCTGGCTGGGGTTTCGGGAGTAACGCTCGGGGCGATTTTCAGTCCGGAGCATGGGGTTACGGGGACGCTCGATACTACTGACATTAATAATTCGAAGGACGCGGCTACCGGGGTTCCGGTTTACAGCGTTTATGGAGCTAAGGATGCGGATCGGCGGCCGGCGGCGGAGGTGATGAAGTCGCTCGATGCGGTGGTGATCGATATTCAGGATGCGGGAGTGCCGTTTTATACGTACGAGACTACGCTGGGATATTTTCTGGAGGCGGCGGCTGCGGCTGGGGTTGAGGTGATTGTGCTGGACCGGCCGAATCCGGTTACCGGGTCGTACGTGCAGGGGCCGGTGGCGGATGCGGGGCATGAGAAGTTTACGGGTTACTGGACGGTGCCGGTGCGGCATGGCATGACCATGGGCGAACTGGCGAAGATGTTCAATGCGGAACGGAATATTAATGCCAAGCTTACTGTGGTGCCGATGGAAGGATGGCAGCGTGGGGACTGGTTTGATTCCACCGGACTGGGGTGGGTAAATCCTTCGCCGAATTTGCGGAGCGTGACTGAGGCAACGCTTTATCCGGGCGTGGCTTTGATTGAATACACGAATGTTTCGGTGGGTCGGGGGACGGATACTCCGTTTGAAGTAGTGGGCGCGCCCTGGGTGAAGGGCCGGGAACTGGCCGCTTATTTGAATGCTCGCGGGATTGCCGGAGTGCGGTTTGTGCCGGTTGCATTTACGCCTGCGGCTGCGGTTTATAGCGGGCAGAAGTGCGAGGGTGTGAATCTTGTTCTGACGGAGCGAAATGCGCTGGATGCGCCGGAGCTGGGGATTGAGCTGGCGGCGGCTTTGCAGAAATTGTATCCGGCGAATTTCAAGATTGGGCGGATGGCGGAATTGCTGGTGAATCAGGCGGCGTTCGATGGTCTGATGGCGGGAGAGGATCCGCGGCGGATTGCGCAGGATTGGCAGGAGGAGTTGGAGAAGTTTGAGGTAATACGACAGAAATATTTAATCTATAAATGATCCGCGTTGGAAAGTGTGAGGAGCAGCTACAGGAATGAAGCTCAAAATTAGGATGCACGTCATTAGGACGCCCGTCGCTCTGCTGGCGACATGGGTTGTGGTCTCGCCGGGGTTTGCCAGTATGTTGCAAGGAGCGTCGAGTGGGGCCGGGCAGCAAGTCAAACAGGAGGCGGCGGGGTCCGCGACCGATGCTGTCGAATATACGAACACAAAATTCGGTTTTCGCTTTTCACTGCCGAGTGAATGGAAGGGTTACACCGTGGTTACGGAGCAGTGGGAAGCTTCCGATGCGCAAAAGGGTTCGGTGGAGCGGGGGCCGATCGTCTATATCCGGCATCCCGATTGGACCAAGGAGAATCCGCGGCAGGATATTCCGATCATGGTTTTCACTTTGTCGCAGTGGGAGTCGGTGGAGCACGGCGACTTTTTTATTGGCGGAGCGGCTATTGTTCCAGGCGAACTTGGACGCAACCGCAAGTACGCGTTCGCCGTTTCGCGCCGCGTCGAAGATTCTGAGGTTCCGGGAGCGAAAGAAGTTAACGAGATTCTGCAGCACCAGCCGCTGCATCCGATCTGGTCGAAGTGATTGTGGTTGCCCAGATACCAGTGAGACCGCACCGGGACTGGCAGGGCCATGGAGGAGCTCCTATGGAGGCCGGTAGCGCCGCGGGCAAGCAAGGGGTCCTTCGACTGCGCGGCTGGTTCGCTTCGCGCACCAGCCGCTCCGCTCAGGATGACAGAGGACGGGATTGCGGGCAGCCCGCTTCTGAGAGGGCGCATCCTAGCGGCTGAGCGTGGTATTCTCGGGCTGAATTGGCGATTCTGGAGGTCAGTGATGCGCGTTGCATGGGCTTTGCTGATGTTGTCAGGGATGGCGTTGGGGCAGACGGCGAATGCTCCAAAGCCCGACGCGAGTGTGAGTTCCCCATCTGCCGCGCCAGCGGTGGCGGCTGCCGATCCTAATGCCCTTAGCATTCCGGCGGGGACCAAGATTCCTTTGTTGCTCAAGCAGGCGATCTCGACCAAGAATGCACGCGAGGGAGATGCGGTTTATGCGGAGACGGCGTTTCCGTTTGTGATGAACGAGCGGGTGATTGTGCCGGCCGGGACTTATATTCAGGGAAAGATTTCGCATGTGGAGCGCGCGGGACACGGGCACGGGCGGGCAGAGATTCTGATCCACTTTACGTCGATGATTTATCCCAGCGGTTACACGGTGATGCTGCCGGGGTCGGTGGAGAACACGCCGGGGGCGGAAAACAATTCGGTGAAGGATTCGGAAGGGACGATTCAGCAAGACAGCGAGACCGGGAAGAAAGTGGAAGATGCTGCCAAGAACGGCACGTACGGAACCATTGGCGGGGCGACGGCGGGAGGATTGGCGACTGGCGGTCTGAATGGGGCGCGGGTGGGAGCGGGCGCGGGAGCGGCGGCGGGCATCGCCTGGGCGCTGTTGAAGCGTGGGAACGATGTGCGGCTGGATGTTGGAACCTCGATCGAGATGGAGATTCAGCGGGAGGTTCCGGTGGATGGGACGAGGATTGCTGTGGCGAGGGCTGGGTCGTAAGTTCGACATCAACAGGAGCTGAAGCCCAATGATTTTTAACGCGTTACGCGGCGCTGAAGCGCAGCACATCTACGGCACTACAGGCGTCGTTCTCCTCTTCTAAATCTCCGTCACAGCAACATTCAAACTAACTTCAGAGTAAGCGAACAAGGCATTCACGAAACGCCTTGCGTGGCCAGCAGTTGCGTTGGCGTGCGAGCGATCCTTCGACTCCGCGGCTGGTTCGCTTCGCGCACCAGCCACTCCGCTCAGGATGACAGAATAATTTTTTCTGGAACGTTAGTTGCCTTTGGCGCTGGCGGAGTAGCTGAAGGGATAGGTCTGGGCGTTGATTTCGCGGCGGAGGTCTTCGAAGACATTGTCGGATATCCGCATGAAGACGTCGACAACCTCGGGATCAAACTGGCGGCCTTTCCAGGCCAGGATTTCCTGGCGAGCTTCGGCGAGCGAGCGGGCCGGGCGATAGGGGCGGTCGGAGATGATTGCATCCAGGGTATCGGCGACCGAGAAAATGCGGGCGCCTAACGGTATTTCGTGGCCTTTCAAATTGCGGGGATAGCCGGAACCGTCGAAGTGTTCCTGATGGGAATAGACGATCTCGCAAGCTTCGGCGAGGAACGGGATCTTCTTGAGCATCTGGTAACCGTGGTAGCAATGCTCCTTCATGATCTCTCTCTCGTGGTCGTCCAACTTTCCAGGTTTGCGAAGGATGCTATCGGGGATGGCCATTTTGCCGAAATCGTGGAGGAAAGCGCCGCGAGCGATGATTAGAATCTGTTCACGGGGCACGCCCATCTCCCGGGCAATGGCGATGGTAAACGCGGTGACGCGCCGGGTGTGATTCTGCGTTTCGGCGTCTTTGAGGTCGAGCGCGTCTCCGAGAGCTTGCAGCGTGATGTCGTAGGAGCGCTCGAGATCTCGCAGAGCCTCCTGCAACTGGTCGGTGCGGGCCTTGACCAGCGACTCTAAATTGATTTGATAGTTGCGGTTTTCCACCTTGAGGCGGCGATTCTCGAGAGCACGGCCCGCGGCGTTTAGCAACTGTTCGCGCTCGAAGGGTTTGAGCAGGTAGTCGAAGGCGCCGTTGCGCACGGCGGCAAGAGCGACAGAAATATCGTGGACGGCGGTGACCATGACCACCGGCATGTCGGGAAACTTTTCCTTGGTGCGTTCGAGCAGGCCGATGCCGTCGAGGTCGGCCATCATCAGGTCGGAGAGCATGAGTTCGAATTCTTCGCCGGAATTGAGCAGGGCGAGTGCCTCCATGCCGGAACTGGCCTGCTTCCACTGGTAGCCGGCGGCAGCTAGGATGGCGCAGACAATCTCGCGGATTGCCTCTTCGTCGTCAACTACGAGAATGCGGTCGGCCATGGCGCCCTGTCAGTATACTCTCGGCAATTCTAGCTCCTCCGCTAGGTGCCGAAAGTAACCATACAGGCCCTGAAAACGCATGGATAAAGGGCTGGACCATGATATTCAAAAGCAGGGCACTGTTACGTCTGGATAAGGAAGCGAGCCAGACGCGCGAGTATTGCGTCGCAGAGAACGCGACGCGTCGCGCGGCTCGCCCAGATTCCTCACGGCGCAGAGAACGCTTGTTCGGAATGACATTGAAATCAAGATGAACGTTTCCCTCTGGTCGATCTGGAACACTACCGCACAGCCGGCGCTGGCCGGGCTGAAGGCCGGGGAGTGGGCGCTGCTGCTGATGCTGGCGGCGTCGGTGGTGGTGCTGTGCGCGCTGCGGCAGCGCTATCTCTTAATCTGGACCGCGGGCTGGGTGCTGCTGGTGACTTCGCGGCTGGCGGGCGTGCACGGAGCCGCGATGGGGATTCCCGAACAGTATGTTCCGGCGGTGGTGCAGGCAGCGTTCGTGGTGGCGATTGGACTGTTCGCAGGCGCGATCCTGGTTTACATTCGGGGAAGGGATCTGCTGGTTCCGCTGGTTGTGATCACAGCAAGTGTGGCTGGGTTTGCGGTGGCGCGCGTAGTGTTGTGGCCGGATTCTCTGCCATTGCGGTTCGCCCTGGAAGTCTCCTACCAAATCATCCTGGTGACGGCGGCAATTTCTTTGCTGCGTGCCCGCAAAGGGCGTTGGGAGCTGGGTGCGTGGCTGTTGGCGGGTTGCCTGCTGGTGCAGCATCTGGATTGGCCGCCCTTCACGAATCAGATTCCAGCGGGAATTGGTGTGGTGGCCGATGTGCTGCTGGGACTGAGCATGCTGCTGATTGTGTTTGGAGAAACTCGGGCGCGGGACCAGCGGCTGAAAGTGCTGCGGGCTCTGACCGAGAACATTGTGCTGGCGCAGCAGCAGGGCGGCATGATGGAAGACTCGCTGGGAGAATTGCAGCGCCTGACCAAGAGCAAGGCGGCATGGTTCCGCTTGATCGAGGGCGGACACCTCGTGGCGACGCATGCGGTAGGAGTTCCGGCAGATTTCCTGCGGGAAGCGGGTTTTGCGGAGTTGACGGAAACTGTTTCGCAGATGCTGGAACGGGGCAGGCCGGTGGTAGCTGGGGCGAGTGACGCGATCCCGGAAGATGTGGGGCTGCTGGCGTCCGAAAAGCTGCGCTATGTGGTGATGGTGCCGGTGGTCGGGAAGAAGTCGTCAATCGGCCTGATGATTCTGGGGAGCGCCCGGGCGAGGAAACTGACAGCCGAGGAATTGGATTTTCTGGAGACTTGCGGACGGCAGCTGGGAATCGCGATCGAGAATTTCCGGTTGCTCGAGCAGGCGCTGCGCTCGCAGCGGCAGTGGCGCAACACGTTTGACTCGGTACATGACATTATCCTGGCGCACGACGCGGAATTCCGCATCATCAAGGCCAATCAGATTTTGCTGGAGCAGGTGCAACTGGCGTCGGCGGACGTGATCGGCAGCACTTGCGAATCGGTATTGCCGCATGGGCTGGGCGAGTGGACGGGATGTCCTTATTGCGCGCGCGGGGGCGAGGAAATCAGCGAAGGAGCTGACCCGTGCTTCGGCGGATTCTCGATGGTCTCCACTTCTTCGTATGCGGAGCAGGGGAGCAAGCAAAAGGGAACGATCCACATCGTACGCGACATCACGGAGCGCAGGTCGGCGGAAGAGAAATACCGCCTGCTATTCGAGCAGGTGCAGGAAGGCGTGTATGTAGCGACGCCGAGCGGGCGTTTGCTCGATTGCAACGACGCCTTTGTCCGCATGCTGGGTTATGAGAGCCGGGAAGAAGTGCTGCCGCTGAACCTCGATGAGGATATTCGCGTGGATGCGGGGCAACGGGACGCGTTTCACCGGGACATCGATCTGCAGAATTACGTGCGGAATTTTGAAGTGACGATGCGGCGCAAAAATGGGACGCTGCTGCTGGCATCGGAAAGCAGTTTCGCCACGCGGGACACATCGGGCAAGGTGGAACGCTACCAGGGATTTGTGCTGGATGTGACGGAGAAGCGGCGCGCCGAAGATGAGATGCGGCGGCGCAACCGCGAGCTGAATGCTTTGAATGCGATGGCGGTGGTGGCGACGCAGTCTTTCGATCTGGATGAAATTCTGAACCTGACGCTGCGGCAGGTGGTTTCGTTGTTTGGGGCAGAGAGCGGCGCTGTGTACCTTTCCGATTCGGATGCTCCTACCTACCGGCGCCGGGCGGCGTGGGGACCGAGCAGCCGGGACAAGTCGCGGCCGGCGGAAATCAGTTTTGCGGAGGGTTTCGGCGATCTGGTGATGCGGTCGCGAGCCGAAGTGATCACGGCGGAGTACCTGCCGCATCTCACCGGAACCGTGGCCGGGTTCATACGATCGGACAGCGACGGTGCGTGGATCTGGGTGCTGTTCTGGGGCAAGGACAGTCCGATCGGAATGATGGGATTGCGCAGCCACGCGGAGTATCAATATTCCAGCGGGGAAGAGAACCTGATGGTGGCGATCAGCCGGCAACTGGCCACCACCATTGAGAAAGTCCGGCTCTACGAAGAAACCTGCAAGGCTTACGAAGATTTGCGGCGTACGCAGGAACAGCTTTTGCAGAGCGAGAAAATGTCGGCTGTGGGGCAGTTGATTGCAGGCGTGGCGCACGAGCTGAATAATCCGCTGACCGCGATTCTGGGTTATGCGCAATTGCTCGAAAGCGAAGGGTTGAGTGAGCGCGCGCAGGATTACGTGGGCAAGATGTTCAAGCAGGCGCAACGGACGCACCGCGTGGTGCAGAACCTGCTTTCGTTTGCGCGGCAGAGAAAGCCGGAGCGGGCGGAAGTGGACATCCGCAGGGTGCTGGAAGAGACGCTGACGCTGCGCGACTACGATTTGAAGGTCAACAACATCGACGTGCAAAAAGATCTGGGGCCGGATGCGGCGATGGTAGTGGCCGATCCGCACCAGATTGAACAGGTATTTCTGAACATCATCAACAATGCGGTGGATGCGGTGCTCGAGACCGGGCGCGCCGGAAAGCTGAAGATCCGGGTGTATTGCGAGAAGGGCGATGTGTGCGCGCAGTTTGCCGATGATGGTCCGGGGATCAAGGATCCCAAGAGAATTTTCGATCCTTTCTATACGACAAAAAATGTTGGGAAGGGAACGGGGCTGGGGTTGAGCATCTGCTACGGGATTGTGAAAGAGCACGGCGGCGACATCACGGCGCACAATGCGGCTGAGGGCGGAGCGGTGATCGAAGTGCGGCTGCCGATGGCGGCGACGGCGGGCGCGGTGGTAGAAGCCCCTGTGGTCACTCCGCCGAAGCGCGAGGGAGCCATTCAAGGCCGAGTGCTGCTGGTGGAGGAAGAGGAGTCGGTGTTGGAGTTCGAGCGCGACGTGCTGACTGGCGCCGGGGCCAATGTGGTTACGGCCAGCCGAAGCGACGATGTGAAGACGCGGTTGCTCTCCGAGCCCTTCGATGCGGTCATCATGAGCGGCAAAATGCCGTCGGACTGGAATGCGAAGGAAGCTTTCCTCTGGCTCAGTAAGAATTGTTCCGACATGGAAAAACATGTGCTGTTTACCTTCTCCAACGGCGTGGAGCAGGGCGATGAGCGGGCGTTTCTGCAGGAGAACAACATACCCTACCTGGTAAAACCCTTCGAAGTGGCGGAACTGATTTCACAGGCGCGACGGCTGCTGCAGAAGGCCAAAGGGGCGGCTTCCGGCGCTAGCTAGGGCTTCCAAGAGCAATGCTTGTCATCCCGAGCGAAGCGATGGATCTTCGTTCTTGCCTGTCGCAAAGGTGGTGCCGCTGTGGGCGAACACCAAGGTCCCTCGCTATCGCTCGGGATGACAATCCCTTATGACATTCCCTCACTGTCGCTTCGCTCGGGATGACAGTCGGCCAAGATCCGTCAAAGTTGAGTGCGCAGGCTCTTCACCAATCGGCGAAGGGCTTTTTCGTTGCGACGATACCAGCGCCATTGTCCCTGCTTGACTACCTCGACCAGGCCGGACTTGGTGAGAATGGCCATGTGATGCGAGACGGTGGGCTGGGAGAGGCGCACGCGTTCTTCGATGTCGCCGGCGCAGAGTCCAGCGTGCTTGGCGACCGCGGGAGTGCTTGGGGCAGCCGGGCCGCGCTGTTTGAGAGCCCCCAGGATGCGGCGGCGTGTGGGATCGGCAATGGCATGCAGCGTGTGGTCGAGCGATGTGGGCGAGGTCATGGGGACTAGGAATAGCTTTTAAATTGACGGTTGTCAATATTTGAGATGAAGGGCGTCAGGTGCGCCGTCGCGGCGCTCGCAGCCACTCGATGCGGGTGAACTCGAGGAAGCGCACGTCATTGTCCTGGGAACAATTCGACTGGTCGAGTTGAGGAGCCAGAGTGCCGCCGCGGATCCAGTAGCCGGTAGCGTCCTGCCTGAGAATGGTTGAGTCGAGTGGGTCCATGCCGTGGAGCTTGAAGATGACACGGCGGTTCAGCAGTGGATCAGGCTTCATAGGGTTTCGATCTTTATCTCGCTGCCGATTTTTTCTGCTGACAGTTCAGTCTTTATTTCTTGACGATCGGGTTGTATCCGTCGTTGATCAGCCGTGAACGGGTTGCTTCCGCGTCTTTGACGTCGGGAAAGGGGCCAACCTGAACGCGAAACAGCTTTTCGTTGGCAGAGTTTGTGGCTACGAAGGCGGGATACTGCTTGGTCTTAAGGGCATCGACCAGGGCTTCGGCATCCTCCTGCTTGGTGACGGCGGCGACCTGCACGAAGTAAGGGGTGCTGGGGATCGCTGCCATGGGATCGGGCGGGTTGCCCGTCTGCGAAGGCTGCGCTGGGCCTCCTGAGGCAGACGTTCCTGAGGCGGACGTTCCCGTGGCAGGCGTTCCAGAGGAAGATGCTGCCGGGGAAGACGCGCTGGGCGAAGATGTAGGCTGCTGACCTGTCGCGGCGGAATTCGCGTCCGCGGAGGCGGGCGTCAGTTGCGCGTTGGCGTCCTTCTGCTCGACCGCTTTGTAAAAAGTCATCGGGGGAGCGGTTTGAGGAGCGGCCGAGCCGCCAGGTTTGAGGCCGTTGGACGCGGGTTGCAGAGGAGTTGCGGCGCTGGGGGCGGCAAGACTGATGTCTGACTTGCGGCCGAGGGTATAGCCGAGCGCGAAGAAAACCGCGCAGACCACCACCAGTCCGAAAAACAAGGTAAGAAGTTTCGCCGTGCCTAATGTGATTTCAGTGTCTTGTTCAGGATCCATCGCAAATATGTACCTCGGGGGCTAAAGCCCACTTATTGCTCATCCCTTTCCGCGGCCCATTCGACTTCGCTCAGGGCAGGCCGCTGAGGCGCCGCTCTTCCACCTTTATGCCGCAGCCTTGTCATCGCCCTTGGCCAGCAGCTTCTGCAGGCCTGAGAAAAAGTCCACAGGAACGGGGAAGATGACCGTGGTATTTTTCTCGACGCCGATTTCGGTCAGAGTCTGCAGGTAGCGGAGCTGCACGCTGACGGGCTCGGTGGCCAGCAAATGGGCCGCGTCCACCAGGCGCTGCGCGGCTGAGAACTCGCCCTCAGCGTGAATAATCTTGGAACGCTTTTCGCGTTCGGCCTCCGCCTGCTTGGCCATGGCGCGCAGCATGGATTCCGGCATGTCGACCTGCTTCACTTCGACGTTGGTCACCTTCACGCCCCAGGGTGAGGTGTGCTGGTCGAGAATGCTTTGCAGTCGCAGGTTGATTTTTTCGCGGTGGGCGAGGAGTTCGTCGAGTTCCTGCTCGCCGAGCACGGAGCGCAGCGTGGTCTGGGCGAATTGCGAAGTCTGGTAGACGTAATTGGAAACTTCGACCACGGCTTTGCTGGGATCGATCACGCGCAGAAAGATTACCGCATTTACTTTGAGCGTAACGTTGTCGCGGGTGATGATGTCCTGCGGCGGGACTTCGAGAGCTTCCTGACGGAGCGAGACGCGGACCATGCGGTCGATCGGTGAGAACACCAGGATTAAACCGGGGCCCTTGGCCGCGCTCAACAGGCGGCCAAGACGAAAGATGACGCCACGCTCGTACTCGGCCAGAATCTTGATGGAACTTAACGCGTATAGGAAAACGATGATGCCGGCAATGCCGAAGAATCCAAGTCCAAAGAGCTCCATTGGTACCTCCGCGCCCGAAACGCACAAGCGCTCCTGAGGCGGATTGTAACGCAATGGAGCGGCGAAGGCGCGGAATTCGGGCGCCGGCCGTTGCTTGCGCTGGTGCGTGAGAGAAAGTTTACGTGGGGATGGCGGGCAGGGGTGCGGGTCGGGTTGCGGCTAGAGGCTCGACTTGAAGCAGCAGCCCGTCGATGCGCCGCACCACCACGGATTGCCCCGCAGACACGTCGGGAGAGGAGACGGCATCCCAGAGTTCGCCGTGGACGAAGATTTTTCCGCGCGGGGAGAGATCGGTTTGCGCGATTCCGGTTTCGCCGATAATTCCTTGCGCGCCGGAGACCATCTTGTTGCGGCGTGCCTTGAGGGCGATGCTCATCAGGAAAGCCGTGATCACGCCGAGAGGAATGCTGACCGCCAGCGCGGTGAGCAAGTGGACGCGCATTTCCGGGATGGGCGAATCGACGAGGAGCAAGCCTCCGAGGGTGAAAAGAGCGATGCCGCCGATGGTGAGCACACCGTGAGTGACGAATTTAGCTTCCGCGGCAAAAAGTGCAAACGCTCCAAGAATAAGGCCCAGCGCGGCAAAGCGCACAGGCAGTAAATTCAGGGCAAAGAGCGCGAGCAAGATGAAGACAACGCCCACCGTACCAGGAACGACCGCGCCGGGATGATTGAATTCGGCGTAGAGCGCGAGGGCGCCGATGGCGAGCAGGATGAACGAGATGTTCGGATCCATCAAGTAATCGAGGATCTGTTCCTTCACGGTCATGCCAAGAGCTACGACGGGCTGGCCGGAGAGATTCACAGCGGCCTCCTGGCCGTTGAAGCGCTTGAAGGGTTTGCCCTCCATCTGGCGGAAAAGATCGTCCTGGCTGGAGGCGATGTAGTCGATCAGGTGCTGCGCGAGGGCTTCCTGGTCGGTGAAGGATTTCGATTCGCGCACGGCGCTCTCGGCGAGCGCGACGTTGCGGCCGCGCCGGGAAACGACCGAGCGCATTAGAGCAGCGGCATCATTCTCAATCTTCTGCTTCATCTCGTCATCGGGCTTGACCGTGGTTGGGCCGAAGAGCAGGACGGGATGCGCCGCTCCGGCGTTGGTGCCGGGAGCCATGGCCGCTACGTCAGCGGCTTCGAGAACGAAGATTCCCGCCGAACCGGCGCGGCTGCCGCTGGGCGCCACGTAAACGATGACCGGGACTTGCGACGACGTGATCTTCTCGATGATCTGGCGCGTGGATTCGACCAGGCCTCCCGGCGTATTGATCTCGATCAATACAGCTTGATCGTTGCGGCGCTGGGCTTCGTCGATGGCGCGGGCGATGTACTCCTCGGTGATGGGCTGAATGGTGTCGTTGACGACGATCTTCAGGACTTCTGCGGAGGAGACGGAGCTTAGAACAAGAGCTGCCGCGAGAGCGAGAAGAATTCGCGAGACGAAGCCGGTTTTCACAGGTCACCTACAACCATATTCTTACTCTTATTTCCGAGTCGCGGCAGAGATTTCTTCGGGTTCGCTGGAGTTGGGAACGCTGGAGTTCTCGTCACTCCAACCGGGGAGGCTGGTGCTGCCGGTAATGAGGCGCGCGCTGCGTTCGTAGGTGAAGTACGACCATGCCCACTGGATGAAGACCAGCACGCGGTTTTGGAAACCAATCAGGAAAAGAATGTGTACGAACAGCCATGCCAGCCAGGCGACGAAACCGGAAATGTGAATCTTGCCGAACTGTGCGATTGCGGCCGAACGGCCGATGGTGGCCAGGCTGCCTTTGTCGAAATAGTGAAAAGGCGCGCGGGACGCGGCTTCCTTGTCGCTGCGAACCTCGCGACGAATCAGCTTAGCCACGTACTGGCCCTCTTGGATCGCCACCGGCGCGACACCCGGCAACAGCTTGCCTGATGCGTCTTTCAGGGTGGCGAGGTCTCCGATGACGAAGACTTCGGGATGGTTGGGGAGGCTGAGATCGGGACTGACCAGGACGCGTCCAGCGCGGTCGATGGGTACGCCAAGTTTTTTCCCGAGCGGCGACGCGGCTACGCCTGCGGCCCAGAGAATGACAGCCGCGTTCATCTTTGTTGTTGTTGTTCCACCTGCGGTCCCGTCCGCGGGGTCGCTCATGTAAATCGCGCCGGGCTCGACGTTCGTAACCATGGTCGAAGTCAGCACTTCGACGCCGAGGCGCTGCAGTTGCTCGAGGGCGCTGCGCGAAAGATCTTCGGGATAGGCGGGGAGCACGTGCGGTCCGCCTTCGATGAGATGAATGCGGGCGCGGCGGGGATCGATGGTGCGGAAATCCTGAGCGAGGGCGTGGCGGCAGATTTCGGCGAGGGTTCCGGCAAGTTCGACCCCGGTGGGGCCGGCTCCGACGACCACGAAGTTGAGCGGGTCGTTAGCGTGTTTCTGGAAATCGTAGTTTTCGCCATCATGGTTCTGGCCATCATGGTTCTCTGCGGCGGCGCGGCGTTCGGCTAATTCGAAGGCGAGCAGAACGCGGCGGCGAATTTCGAGTGCGTCTTCAATGGTCTTGAGACCCGGCGCGAAGGCTTCCCATTCGTCGTGGCCGAAATAGGCATGGCTGGCCCCGGCGGCGACGATGAGCGAATCGTAGGGAATCTCCTGAACTTCATTTTGCGCGACGTTGTGTGAATCGGCTTGCACTGCGGTCTGCACCACGCGGCGTTCGAGGTCGAAGCCCGTAACCTCGGCCATCAGCACCTCGACGTTTTTGTGGCGGCGCAGAATTGAGCGGATGGGCGCGGCAATCTCGCCGGGCGAGAGACCGGCCGTGGCCACCTGATAGAGCAGCGGCTGGAAGGTATGATGATTTTTCCGGTCGATGACGGTGATGCTCACCGGTGCGCTGGCGAGCGCCTGGGCTGCGTTCAGACCACCGAAGCCGGCGCCCACGATTACGACGCGATGTAACTTCTGGCCGTTCATTCTGCGGTTCAGCTTCTCTTGCTGATCTTTCCTGCTGATCAGGTTCTTGCTGATCAGGCTCCTACTCTATAAGATTCAGCGCGATGGCAATCGGCTCTAGAACTTCGACTGCGGACCTGCGTCCAGCATGGCTGCGGTGGGTTGTGCCGTCGGCGGGTGACCTGATTTTCGCGGCGCTGCTGGGGTTGCTGG
>JBAUYE010000177.1:0-19871 GCA_049584615.1 Candidatus Sulfotelmatobacter sp. | reverse complement strand
GTCCAGCCGCGAAGCGGCGACAGAATGCAGCCCACGGCGCAAGCCGTGGGTTAGAAACAGAGGGGATGAGCGAGCTCCGGAGGGGCGAAAGAAAATTGGGCTGCTCTCAAGTATTCTTGAGCTGTGACAACCAATTCCACAACACTTTATCGGCCAGTAGGCCAGAAGGAATTCGATCTCGTGCGAGCAAGCGGCTGTCGTGAATTCCCGCCGAGACTGCCGGAGCAGCCATTCTTCTACCCGGTACTTAATGAGGACGATGCGACGCAGATTGCACGGGACTGGAACACAAAAGACGAGCGCTCGGGTTTCGCGGGATATGTGCTGCGGTTCAAGGTGCAAAACGAGTTTCTCGCCCGATACGAGGTCCACGTGGTCGGGAACTTCACCCATCGTGAATACTGGATCCCGGCCCACGAACTCGCAAGCTTGAATGCGAATATCGCGGGTAGCATTGAGGTGGTCGCTGAGTTTCGCAGGAAGGAATAGCCCCACCTCATTCAAACTGCTTCCGAAACGCCGCAAGCTGCTCCTGCATTCCCGCGATCTCCTCCCTAAGCTCAGCCACTTCACTTTCGAGAATGGTAAGGCGATCCTCTCTCGAAGGATTCTCCACTCTCGAAAGATTCTCCCCAGCCCGCGCCGGTTCCATGGGAACCGCATCGCCCGCAAACAAATGCTTGTAGCGTGACTCCTTCGTACCCGGCTGTCGCGGCAGCACCGCGACCAGCGGAGGCTCGCGCTGACTGAGCCGGTCCAGCGCCCCATGCACATCCTCCAGCGTCTCGAAGCGATACATGCGCTCGGCTCGTCCGCGCAGTTCGCCCGGAGTCTGCGCGCCTCGCAGCAGCACCACGCACAAGATCGCAATCTCCCGCCGGTCGAAGTTAAACACTTCCTGCATCCGGTGCTCATACTTCGGAACCCTGCTGTCAGCGCCGCTGGCCGGCCCCGCCAGTCGCTTAACCTGCAGCAAGTCCAGCGCGCCCCGGACCGCGTCTTCGTCGAGCGTCATCACCGGATCGCGATTATTCTTCTGATTGCAAGCGTTCACCAGCGCGTTCAGCGACAGGGGGTAGTAATCAGGAGTCGTAATGTCCTTCTCAATCAACGACCCCAGTACTCGAATTTCCACGTCATTCAGAGAATCCACGTGACTCACCGTTAAGAAAGTTTGCTGTGAGAATCTTACTGCACGGTCGCGTGGAAGAAGTAGCGCCGGCAGCCTGCCCTGAGCTCGTCGAAGGGTCCCGCCGGCTGTCGCGAGAGCCTGCCTTGAGCTTGTCGAAGGGGCGTCTCGCCCTCGCAGGCTCAAGACTTATAAGATGCCTTATTGATATAGTGCCCCGGTAAGGTAATTTGTTCATACGTCGACTCTGCGCAAGGAGCGAAAATGCGGCTTTTGCTAAATTGGGTCCTGAGTGCGTTGGCGGTGTGGATCGTAGCCCGCATTGTGCCGGGAATTTCTATCAGCGGCCCTCTGGCGGCTCTGATCGCGGCGCTGGTCATCGGCTTCATCAACGCCACCGTGGGAGTCCTGCTCAAGATTCTCACTTTTCCCTTAACCTTGATCACCCTGGGGCTCTTCTGGTTCGTGATCAATGCCCTCATGCTGAAATTTGCGTCGGCGCTGGTTCCGGGTTTTCAGGTGCGCACCTTCACGGCCGCACTCCTCGGCGCCATCCTTCTAAGCGTCGTAAACGTGCTGCTGAAGTGGCTCGTCTATCCCGCGCAAGACCGTCGCTAACGTCTGCAATCGTGTGATCATGTGGGGACGGACGCATTCGTCCGTCACGGCGAGCGCAGCGAGGCGTCGGAGCACCACGAAACAAGAGGGCTTCCAGGCCTGCGTCAGAGGCACCACGAATCCAAGGGCTTCAGCCCCTGAGGGATCTCATCCCGTCCACTTAGCACCAGTTTTCAAAATCTGCATGATCTTACCCAGCCGCCGCGTCCGCGTTTCCTCCTGCTTCGCTCCAGTGATGGCCAGCGCCATTTCTTTCTTATGAGTAAACGACATCTTCTCCCAGTTCGCCTGCGCGACCTTATTTTTTGCCAACTCCTTCTTCAAGACCGGCGGCGCCTCCACCGTGCGTTCCTCTTCGTCCCGCTCCATCACGACGTCCACAGTGTCGCCCGGTTGCACTCCCGCGCCCTCGCACAGCTTCTTGTTCACAGGCATCATGCGGCGCTCGCCACACGGCATCAGCGACGAACGAAACGGATACCCGTTGATCGTCCCTCGTATCGGCACGCGCGCCCGCGTCCCAAAAAACTCTGGCACGTCCAGCGGCGGAGCGATCGCCGCCACCACCCCTGCTTCTTTCCCCTCAATCTTGGCCCGGAACCGCAGCTCTTGCTTCACCATCGCAGTCCTCCGCAACCGGCATGCTGCTAGACTTTAACCCGGCAGGAAACGCTCATCAAGCGACACCATGGCAACCGCTCATTCCCACCACCAACCCAGCGCAGCATCCCCAATCGAGCCCAACCTCGTCTCCATCCCCGGAGCCTGGTTCCTCATGGGATCATCTTCCGGTCAGGATTGCGAACGCCCTGTTCACCGCGTCTGGATCGACGCTTTCCTCCTCGCCGCCACTCAAATCACCAACGCAGAATACGAACGCTTCGTGCACTCAACATCGTCCGATCCGCCCCCGTTCTGTAATGATCAGAATTTCAATCATCCCCAGCAGCCCGTCACCGGCGTCTCCTGGTTCGACGCAGATCGTTACTGCCGCTGGGTAGCCGAGCAAACCGGCCGCCCCTATCGTCTTCCCACCGAAGCCGAATGGGAGCGCGCCGCCCGCGGCGATCTTGAGCAAAACGATTTCCCGTGGGGCAACGACATGCCTCAATCTCTTCCTGACTATGCCAAGCGTTGGCAGACCGGGCCCGAACCCGTCGCCGACTATGCCCCGAACCGCCTCGGTCTCTACAATATTTGCGACAACGTCCACGAGTGGTGCAGCGACTGGTACGATCCGAACTATTACGCCATTTCCCCCGACCGCAATCCGCAGGGACCCGACCCTCCGCTGGAAACAAGCCAGCGCAAAGCCTCCCGTGGAGGATCATGGCGTCATCACGTCAAAGTCTCCCGCTGCTCCGCCCGTTCCAGCATCCCTCCCGAATTCCACTACGCCGACTACGGATTCCGCGTAGCCTGCGACGTGTAAGTAGCGCCGGCGTCCCGCCGGCTGTCTGCACCGTTCATCATTGCCGCCAATCATATAATCTTGTCATTCCGAACCGGGCGAAAGCCCGGTGAGGAATCTGCACTTAGCCGGCATCTCCTCCGAATCGAGGGCAAGCACAAATGTTCCGCGACGACCTCCTCCGCAACAAACGTATCCTGATCACCGGCGGCGGCACCGGCCTCGGCAAAGCCATGGCCCACCGTTTCCTCCAGCTCGGTGCTACGGTGTACATCTGCGGCCGCCGCGAAAAAGTTCTCGAGGAAACCGCGACGGAGCTTTCCAACGTCACAAAAGGCCCCATCCACGCTCTCCCCTGCGACGTCCGCAATCTCGACGCCGTCGAGGCCATGATCGATTCCGTCTGGAAAGCCGGACCGCTCGACGCGCTGATCAATAATGCCGCCGGTAATTTCATCGCCCGCACCGAGGAGCTTTCTCCGCGCGCCTTCGAATCCGTAATCGGTATCGTGCTCCTCGGCACGCTCCACGCCACCATGGCCTGCGGACGCCGCTGGCTCAAGACGTCCCATCCTGCCACCGTCCTCAGCATTTCCGCGACCTACGCCCCGGTAGGTTCGGCCTACGTTGTGCCCTCGGCCATCTCCAAAGCCGGAGTCGAAGCCCTCACCCGCAGCCTGGCCGTCGAGTGGGGCAATCGCGGCATTCGCATGAACGCCATCGCCCCCGGCCCCATTCCCACGCAAGGCGCATTCTCCCGCCTCATGCCGCGTCCTGATCTGGAAGCGTTGGCTCTCGATCGCAATCCGATGCACCGTTTCGGCACGACCGAAGAGTTAGCGAACCTCGCCGCATTTCTCATCAGCAATGGCTCCGCCTACATCAACGGAGAAGTAATCCGCATGGATGGCGGTGAATTTCTCCAGGGTGCCGGAGAATTCAGCAATCTAGGCCGCGCCCTGACAGAAAAAGACTGGGAATCCCTGAAACCGCGCAAGAAGTCCTAGTGTGGCTCGCGTGGAGCGGGCACTCCTGCCCGCTACCTTGACTTTGCCTTTTCGCCTTTGATCCCAGCGGGTGGAGCAGGCCCTCAAGGCCTGCGTCAAGAACCGCCAAAGATGCGCAGGGCTTCA
Organism: Candidatus Sulfotelmatobacter sp.; assembly: GCA_049584615.1. Lineage (GTDB taxonomy): Bacteria > Acidobacteriota > Terriglobia > Terriglobales > Acidobacteriaceae > Sulfotelmatobacter. Next base: position 15,580 of record JBAUYE010000177.1, on the reverse strand, counting down.
GCCCCTGAGGTTGTCCCTACTAGGTGGAATCCCAGCCCACCCCGGTGCATCCAACTTAACAATGGAGGTTCCTATGTACGTTGTTCTTGGAGCAAGCGGCAACACAGGTCACGTAGTGGCGAAGAATCTTCTTGCCCGCCAGCAAAAGGTTCGTGTCGTCGGCAGAAACTCAGCTCATTTACAACCTCTCGCGGCTCAGGGTGCGGAGATATTCGTCGGCGATGTCACCGATGTCTCCGCCCTAACCAAGGCCTTTCAGAAAGCAGATTCAGCCTATGTGATGATTCCACCGAACCCCACCAGCGACGATCCCCTTGCTTACGCAGAACGCGTAAGCGATGCCATTGCCGCCGCCGTCAAAAGCGCCGGAATCAAGAATGTGGTTTCGTTGAGCAGTGTTGGGGCGGACAAGACCGGCCGCACCGGACCCGTCCTTGGCCTGCACCACCTCGAACAGAAGCTCAACCAGATCGATAGCGCAAACATTCTCCATCTGCGGGCCGGCTATTTCATGGAAAATACTCTGCCCCAGGTGCATACCATTCGCATGGCCGGCTCTGTGATCGGGCCCCTTCGTCCCGACCTCAAACTTCCCGTGATCGCGAGTCGCGACATCGGAGCTGCAGCCGCCGACGCCCTCTTAAGTCTGGGCTTCCACGGCAAGCAGAGCCGTGAACTGTTGGGACAGCGCGACCTCGACTACACGGAAATTGCCACTATAATCGGCAAGGCCATCGGCAAACCCAATCTCGGATACGTTCACGCGCCCGACGATCAGGTTCGATCTGCGATGGTCCAGATGGGAATGTCCGAAAAGTTCGTCGGACTACTTCTCGAAATGTGTGCCTCACTGAATTCAGGACACATGCGGGCGCTCGAACCTCGTACGTCCCGTAATACGACGCCGACGCCATTCGAAACCTTCGTCGCCGAGTCGTTCGTCCCAGCCTATCAACAACAAGCAGCGGCCTAAGCGCCTCGCTCACAACAGCAATAAGGCCACGCCCACTCCGGGTGTGGCCTTAATTCATTTGGTGCCTTGAAACACAAGCATTCCACCCCACAGGCCAATTACCGACGTAATTAGAAGCGTCTCATCCGGCTGTGATTAGATGTGACTTAGGGTTGCGGACGGCAACGCAAGTGTGTTCTAGGCATTTCTGCGCGTCTTCCGGAACCGGGCTGGAAGGGCGATTCGCAGCGCATAGCATTCCAACCTTAAAAGCGGTTGTGCACGGGCTTTGGCAGTGCGGTTCAAGGGAAAACCATGTCAAAAAAGATCCTTGTAGTGGACGACTCCAAGACAGCTCTGATGATGGAGCGCGAGATTCTGGAGAAGCGTACGACCTACGAGTGCGTGACCGCATGCGACGGCCAGGAAGCCGTCGAGAAGGCCCAACAAGAGCGCCCGGATCTGATTTTGATGGATGTTGTCATGCCCCGCATGAATGGATTCGAAGCTTGCAAGATGATGCGCCAGCAATCCAGCACGCGCGAGATCCCTATCGTTCTGGTCACTACTCGGGGCGAAGAAGCTTACATGGAAGCCGGCTTCCAAAGCGGATGCAATGATTACATCACCAAGCCGGTGAACGGCGCCGAACTCGTGGCCCTTCTCCAAAGCTATTTGGGCGAGTGAGGCAGCGAAACGCCAGCCCGGTTTTCCTAAGTTAGTTGAATGCAGCTTGATCAGTGCAACAAGGACTTCATGAAAAGTGACAAGAGAGACGCACCTGAGGTGAAGCCCACTGTCTCCGACCCCACGACCAACGTGCGGCTGGAAGCGGCCCGCGAGCGGCTGGCAGAAAGCACAGGTCAAGAGGACGCCATCGATGGCCTGCGCGAGATCGTGGCCAACTTTCTCGGCTCTGAAGAAATTGGCCTGTACCGCGTTGATCGCGGCGCTTCAACCTTCCACGCTTTCTGGTCCTTCGGAATCGACCTCGAGAAATACGACCTGCTGCGAGCCCTCGGAGATGCCGGTCTTCAGCGCGTGATGCGCGGCGAGTGCCACATTGAACTCGGAACCCGCGACAGCCGCGGCGCCATGGCCAAGGCCCAGGCGTTTGTTCCCATCCGTTTGGCGAACCAGACCATAGCGATACTTGCGATATTACGTTTGCTTCCTCAGAAGCTGGCCTTTGACCGGTCCGACATGGAACTGTTCAAACTTCTTTCCGATGAAGCGGCCCAGCCCTTGTTTGGCCCCAGCCGCTATCCAAAGCCCGCGACCGAGGGACCAGGAATGAGTGCATGAGCGAAAACTCCCCCAAATTCAATCCAGCCGTCCTGCCCGCGGAGTACATGGAGAAGTTCGAGCGGCCGAAAGCTAAAGAGCCGCGCTACTTCCTTTATCCCGGACAAGTCTTCGTAACCCGTGATCCCATCACCATCTCAACCATTCTCGGATCCTGCGCCGCCGTCTGTCTCTGGGACCGGAACAAGCGAGCGGGAGGAATGAACCACTACCTCCTGCCCGAGGGCGTTGATGAAGGACCGAATCGCCTGCGCTACGGCAATGTTGCCAATCAGGAACTCCTCAACCAGGTCCTGGCTCTGGGATGCGAAATCCGAAACATGCAGGCCAAGATTTTTGGCGGCTCCAGCGCGTTCGGCGCCGACCCGTCGCACTCCGTGGGATCGAGAAACGTGGAACTCGCCGAAAACTTTCTTCGCGCCGCCGGCATTCGCGTAGTGGAAAAAGAAGTTTCCGGAAAGCGCGGCCGCAGGTTGGCTTTTCAGATTTCCGATGGCGTGACCACCATCAAGAATTTCGACCAGGTGTAGTTGAAACTGGGCTGTGGCGAGTTAGAAGCTGAACTAGAAGCTGTCCTAATAAATAGCTCAGGGACTCCGGTAGTGGTTGGGCTCGGGAAGGGCACGACTTCAGTCGTGCCGTCCAGAGCCAAAATAAGCTCCGGGCTTTAGCCCGATCAGATTCGAAAGGAGGAACAATGGATCTAGCGGACTTTGACCGTGACGCAGTGCTCGCGTCGTTCCTCGTCGAGTCCGAAGAGGGCCTGGACACGATGGAGCAGGCGCTGGTCCAGATGGAATCGAATCCTTCCGATGCCGAGCTCCTGCCCAGTATTTTCCGCGTCGCCCATAGCCTCAAAGGAAACGCAACCTCCTTGGGCCTGAGTGAACTAGCCGGCTTTGCCCACGTTGTAGAGGATTTGCTTGACGTCTTTCGCGAGCAGCAGGCGCTGCCCGGCGCAGACTTGATTTCTCTGCTGCTGAAGGCGGTCGACGAACTTCGTGTCATGGTCTCCGCCGCGAAGGCCGGGTCCCAGCCACTGACTGCGAAGCAACAGAAGATTAGAAAAGAAATCGCGCAGGAAGTCGAAAAGCGTTCGAAGAGAATCCTCTCCCCGAGCGGAGCGCGGGAATCCAGCTCAGCCGCGAGGATGGACACGCTCCCCGGCGCCAGTCCCCGCACCCTCCGCGCCGATGTCGACAAACTCGACCACATGTTGGACCTGACCGGCGAAATCGTCATCGCCCAAGGCCGCCTTCGCCAGATGATCGAGAAGCTCGGCACCGAGCAAGGCCGCACCCTTTTGGAAATGCATCGGGAAGCCGAACGCCTCTACATGGACCTGCAAAATGAAGTCATGAGCATCCGCATGGTCCCGGTCGGTCCTCTGTTTCGCCAGTTCGTTCGCTCCGTGAGAGATCTCGCCCGCAGCCACGGCAAAATGGCGCGTCTCGAAGTAATAGGTGGAGACGTCGAAGTCGACACCACCGTGCTCGAACAGTTGAAGGATCCTCTGCTGCACTTGCTCCGTAACGCAGTTGATCACGGCCTCGAAACGCCGGCCGACCGCGAAAGTCACGGCAAGAATCCCTGCGGAGTCATCCGCCTGTCAGCCGCCCATAGCGGCGGAAATGTTGTCGTGACGCTGCAGGATGATGGCGCCGGATTTGATCGCGCACGCATCCTCGAAAAAGCAAAACGCCTCGGATTCCTGTCCGGCAAAGACAAAGAAAAAAACGAACTCAGTGACCAGGACCTGTGCGATCTGGTCTTCCAACCCGGATTCTCAACCGCTGAATCGGTAACCGATCTCTCCGGCCGCGGAGTCGGCCTCGACGTCGTCCGCCGCAACATTGAGGTCTTGCGCGGCGCCGCCGAGATATCCAGCATCGCAGGCAAAGGCAGCACCATTACGATCCGTCTGCCCTTGACCCTGGCCATTATTGAAGGCTTCTCGGTCCGTGTGGGCGCCGAAACTTTTATCGTCCCGCTCGAGCATGTCACCGAATGCACCGAACTGCCCGCGGAACAGCGCAGTCTCGAGGCCAGCGGAATCCTCAGCCTCCGCGGAACTGCCGTTCCCTACGTCCGTTTGCGGCACATGTTCAGCGTCGCGGGTGAGACCCCGAAGAGGGAAAACGTGGTGGTCGTCAAGATCAACGAATTTCATGCAGGCATCGCAGTCGATGAGTTACTCGGCGGCATGCAGGCAGTCGTGAAGCCGCTAGGCAGGGCGTTCCGAGCCGTTTCCGGCATCGCTGGTTCAACAGTTCTAGGGGATGGACGCGTTGGTTTGATCATCGACGTGCCCACTCTTCTGCGCGGAGTCATGCAGTCGGCTCTGCAGGCACAAGCTTAGTTGCAAGGCAGTCATTAGAGATGGAGAGAGGTGAGGAACAATGAAGACTTGGCAAGATCAACAAATAGGCACGCGACTCGGCGTCGTTTTCGGCGCCATTCTGCTGTGCGTGATTGCCGTCGGCGGATTCGGACTGACCTGGCTTGGCCGCCTGAACTCCGATATGGCGGGCTCGATCCAGAAGCGTTACAACACGGTTGAGTTAACCCGCCAGACCATCGAGCACTCAATCACCAACGCCCGCATCACTTTTCAATTGTTCGAGACTACCGACGCCGAACAGGGAAAAAAGCTGAACCAGGAAAACGACGCGATCAGCCAGGAAATCAGCAATCAGGTTGCGCAGATCGAAAAGACTCTCGGCTCTTCCCAGGAGCGGGAACTGTTCGAAGTCGTCACCCGGGACCGCGACGCCTACAAAGACGCACGGGCAAAAGCCAAGAAGCTCTTGATGGACAAGAAACGGGACGAAGCGATGGCGGCATTGAGCGGAGATGTGATCCCAGCTCTCGACAAGTACCGCGCCACGTGGCAGAAGTTCATTGACCTTCAGACCGCTGCCATGCAGCAGACTATAAGGGAAAGTCAGCAAGCCTACGCCGTGGGGAGAAGCATTGCATTGTTGCTCCTGGTCGTCACTCTCGTCCTGGCCACTTTCGCAGCCATCAGCGTCACCAGGAGCATTACCACTCCTATCCAGCAATCCGTCCAGCACGCACAACGCATCGCCGCAGGTGATTTGAGCAGAGAGATTGAGATCACGAACCGTTCCGAGACTGGCCAATTACAGCTGGCTATGCAGGAAATGAGCGGCCGCCTCTCGGGCATCATCCGCGATGTCCGCGAAGGCTCGGCCGCAGTCGCCTCTGCTGCCCAGCAAGTCTCCGCCTCTTCGCAGAATCTCTCTCAGGGAACCAGCGAACAAGCTGCCTCTGTGGAGGAAATGAGTTCCAGTCTGGAGGAGATGAATGCGTCGATCACTCAAAATGCCGACAACAGCCGGCAAGTTGAGCAGGCCGCTGCCAAGGGAGCGCTTTCCGCGGAGGAAAGCGGCAACGCAGTCAAAGAGACAGTCGAAGCCATGAAACAGATCGCCGCCAAGATTTCGGTGATCGAAGAAATCGCCTATCAAACCAACCTTCTTGCCCTAAACGCAGCTATCGAGGCCGCGCGCGCAGGCGACCAGGGCCGCGGTTTTGCCGTGGTCGCAGTTGAGGTTCGAAAGTTGGCCGAGCGTAGCCAGTTGGCTGCCCAGGAAATCGGCGGCCTCGCCGGAAAGAGCGTCAGCGTGGCCGAACGCTCTGGTCGTTTGCTGGCTGACCTAGTCCCTTCCATTAAGAAAACCGCCGAGCTTGTGCAGGACGTAACAGCTGCTTCCACCGAACAATCCAGCGGTGTAACCCAGATCAACCAGGCCATGGCCCAGGTCGACACCGTCACTCAGCGCAACGCTTCGTCAGCCGAAGAGCTTTCCAGCACCGCAGAAGAATTGGCGGCGCAGTCCGAACAACTGCAGCAGCTGATGACTTTCTTCCGAATCGCCGGGGAGCAATTCGGCCAGCGCGGCGGCGACGTCAAACAACAGCGCATGATCATGCCACTGAAGCCCGCATTCAGGAACGATCCTGCGCAGCCAGGCCACGTCCGGCCAAACCACAGCAAGGCAACGGAAGAGGCGAACTTCTCTCCGTTCTAAGGAGCCGCCGGAAAGGCCGGGCACACGCGATGATGCCAACGGCAGAAATGCGAGGAGTCAAACTATGCGAGCGTCGGATCAGGGGAAAAAGCAACTCCCCACAAGTACCGTGCAATACCTTACCTTCCTGACTGCAGGCGAGGAGTATGCCATTGCGATCGTGAAGGTCAGGGAGATTATCGAGTATGAGGCCGTCACCACCGTGCCCAACACTCCGGCCTGGATTCGTGGGGTCACCAACCTGCGCGGCAAGGTTGTCCCCGTGGTCGACCTCGCCGTAAAGTTCGGCATGCCGGCCGCAAGCATTTCCAAGTTTTCTTGCATCATCATCACCGAGGTGATGTTCCAGGACGAAAGCCTGATCATGGGAGTTCTGGCCGACTCGGTCAACCAAGTGATTGAACTTTCCGCCGACGACATCGAAGCCACCCCGCCGTTCGGTACTCGCGTCAAAACCGAATATCTCCTCGGCATGGGAGCGTTGGGCAAAAAGTTTTGTCTCATCCTCGACATCGACAAGGTGCTCTCCGCCGACGAAGTGCTCGCCGTAACCGAGTCCACCGCCGGCGAAGAAGCGTCAGACGCCGCAGTCATAAATGCGCCCGCCAAAGCGGCCAACCGGATCGGGACTGGAGCATAGCCGTGAGCGCCGGATCCGGTGCGGGCGCTTCTCGTCAGGTCGACCACAGCCTTGAGCAGCAACCCCAGCTCTCGGTCAGCCCCGCCCTGTTCCAGAAATTCCAGAAACTCATCTACGCAGAAACCGGTATCTGGCTCGGAAGTTCAAAAACTGCCTTGCTGTGCGGACGCCTCTTTCGCCGCCTTCGTGCCCTCGACATTACTTCTCTCGAAACTTACTACGAACGCGTTTCCCATCCCGATCAGTACGAAGAACGCACGCGGATGATCGATGCGATCACCACCAACGAGACTCGCTTCTTCCGCGAGCCCAGGCAGTTCGAATTCATGGTGCAGCAAGTGCTTCCGCGTTGGCGCACCCAGGCCGAACACGGCTCACGCCCTAAGCGCGTGCGCATCTGGAGCGCCGGATGTTCTTCCGGCGAAGAGCCCTACTCCATCGCCATGCTGCTCGCCAAGCATCTTCCCGCAGAGGACGGCTGGGACGTTCGCCTTCTCGCCACTGACATCTCCAACCGCGTGCTCGAAAAAGCGCGCCACGGAATTTACCCCATCACAAAATCGGCGGAACTCCCCGCCGACTTGCTCCACACTTTCATGCTGCGCGGAACCGCCGACCGCCAAGCCGACATGAAAGTGAAAATCGAAATCCAGCAGATGATCGAGTTCCGCCGTTTGAACCTGAACCAGGAATCCAATCTGCCCGAAGGCCCATTCGACGCCATCTTCTGCCGCAATGTCCTGATTTATTTTGATATGGCTTCAAAACGCAGAGTAGTAGCCAACCTCGCCCATAATCTTATGGCCAACGGTTATCTCTTCGTAGGCCACGCCGAAAACCTAAACAGCATGTTCCCCGAGCTGCGCAGCCTCGAGCCGACCATCCTCATCAAGGCTCAAAGAAGCGAGGACCAGTGAAGACGAATCCCAACCCGCTTTCTTCTTCGGCTCCAACCACATCAGAAGGGCCAACGCGCGAGCCCCGCATGCATGCTGACGAACTCCACGTTCTGGTCGTCGACGATTCCGCAATGGTCCGCCAGGTCATGCAAGCCATCCTCGGCACCGACCGCAGGATCAGTGTCAAGGCTGCCGCCGATCCGCTGATTGCCTGGGGAAAGATGCAGAAAGACCCTCCCGATGTAGTCATCACCGACCTTGAAATGCCCCGCATGGATGGCGTCACTTTCATCCGAAAAATCATGGCCGAGATGCCCACTCCGGTCGTCGTCTGCTCCGGCCTCGCTGCCCGCGGCACCGAACTCGCCCTTCGCGCCCTCGAAGAAGGCGCAGTCGAAGTCATCACCAAGCCCAAGGTTGGAGTGCGCGACTTCCTGCACGAATCAGCCGTGACCCTGCTCGATGCCGTCTGGAGTGCATCTCACGCCCAAATCGCGCGCCGCTCGAGGCCGACTCTATCGCCGGCGGCTCAGGCGCGTGTTGCCCAAGCGATGTCACCTCGCTTGACTGCCGACGCCATCCTCCCGCGCAAGCGCAAGCCTCACTCATCAGCCGCCCACACCGGAGTAATCGCCGTCGGTGCCTCCACCGGCGGAACCGAAGCTCTTCGCGTCTTGCTCGCGGCCCTGCCCACCGACTGTCCTCCGGTCGTGATTGTGCAGCACATGCCTGAGGTCTTTACCCGCGCCTTTGCCGAACGCCTGAACCGCGAATGCGCAATCGAAGTTCAGGAAGCCCGCGATGGCGACCTGCTGCAGACTGGCCAGGCGCTGATCGCTCCCGGCAACCGCCACATGCTCGTCGATCGCAGCGGCGGAGAACTCGTCGCCCGCATCATCGACGGCCCCCTGGTCTCCCGCCATCGTCCCAGCGTAGACGTTCTCTTCCGGTCCGTCGCGACCTGCGTCGGCTCAAAAGCGGTTGGCGTCATCATGACCGGCATGGGCGACGATGGCGCCCAGGGTCTCTATGAGATGAAGGAAGCCGGAGCCGACACCATCGCCCAGGACGAAGCCACCAGCATCGTGTTCGGAATGCCCAAGAGCGCAATCTCCTGCGGCGCCGTGGATATCGTGGTGCCACTAGAGCAGATCGCCAGTGCGGTTCTAAACCTGCGGAGTCGATCGGTAGGAAGGTAGGGGCAGAAGGGAAGCGCTAAGAGAAGAACTATCGAAAAATCAGCGGATCAACCCTGCGACAAACGCCCGCTCACTGCCGCCACCCCAGGTGGTCTTCGCGTCCTTCGAAAATCTCAGAAAGCAGACGCATGACGCGCTGTTTCAGGGTCAAGGGCTGCGTCTTGCCCATTTCCACAGTCTCGGTTTTCGTTTCCACCTTGCGTTCGGGAGCGGGAGCCGCACCAGCAGCCATGAATATGGTCTCCTTCGAAGACTGATTCTCAGAAAACCCATTCTAAGTCGCCACTAATACCGGAAGGAGATCACCAACGGCATAGCACTAAAGCGTCCCGGTTTAAGGCGCACAGGTACGTTGCAGTATGCGGAACCATACGTCCCTTCACCTCAGAACTCGAACCGCGCTCCGAACTGAAAGTACCGGGGCAGATACCCATTCGCATCCGCACTGATCGTCCCGAACGTGCTGTCTTCAAAGCCCGTGTCCGGCGCCGCGAAGCGCGGATGATTGGCGGCATTGAAGATCTCCGCGCGCACTTCCAGCTTCATGCTTTCTTTGATCTCAAACGTCTTGTAGACATTCAGGTCGACGTTGTGGATGCCGTTGACCCGCAGGCCGGGATAGTATCGCGGTCCATTGCCCGGGATCTGGTCGCCCGGGTCGGCAAAGCAATTGGCGTTGATGATTGAGAGCGGCGCCCCGGCCACTTCGCTCACAGCAGCATCCTTCATACTCACACCGCTCCTAAGTTGGGGACACACGATATTGGGACGCTGGCTGCCATTGGCTATCCGACCGAAGGCATCGGTGATCGCCATGGGCTGGCCCGACTGTTCCGTGATCAAGGTCGCGATCGACCACCCCCCGACCACGGCGTCGAGCGGGCGGTTCATATTGCCCCCAATCCATTGGTTGCGGCCGACGGGCAGATCCACGACCACGGCACCCGCGAGCCTCTGAGGCGCATCGTTGGCGCTGATGCTATGCTCCGCCTTCAGATTGTCCAATTGCTGTGGGCTGCCGGCGCCTACCGAGCCCACCCAGTTGTTCCGGCCTGCCGAGGAATTGTCCGTGTTCTTTGAAATCGTGTAACTGCCCTCGAAACTGACGTGGTGCGTCGTGCGTTTCTGGAAGCGGAGCTGCATCGCGTTGTACCACGAACTCGCTTCCTCGATCATCAGCCCTTCGAAGTCTCCAGTGAATTGCGGGTAAGGATTTAACAGATATCCTAGCGGAAGTGTCGGACTGCCGTATTGCGAATCGGGCTCATTGAAGCATGGGCCGGAGGCGCAAGGCGGACTAAACATCGAATAGAACGGATTCCCCACCGGCGTCTGAAGAAAATTGCTTACGCAACTGTCCTGCGAGCAAGTCGGATCAGTCGGAGTGACGGCCGCTGCCACCTTGGCCAGCAAAGCCGACGAGATGAAGTCCCGATTGTTCGTACCCGACCAGGGCAGATGCGTGCTCCTATTCGCAACATAGTCCACGCCGAGCACGACCTGGCTGGGCAACTCCCGCTGGATTCCCAGATTCCACTGGTAAATGTCGGCGTCTCGCGCCGCAGTCGTGCCCAGGTCGTTATTGTTCGCATACCCCCAATTCGCCAGCGCCCCATACTGCTTGCCCTGTGGGCCGGTAAAGCCCGAGGGGAACGGATTCTCCATGGTCGCGGATTGGGTTGCAAAATCATTCGTGGTAAAAAACATTGTGGCGTTCTTGGCGAAGGCGGTCCCGGGATATTGGAAATTTGTGGCCGGGCTCATTCCGAAATACACGCCCGCTCCTCCGCGCACCACCGTCTTCGGATTGAACGCGTAGGCAAATCCCAGCCTCGGTCCAATATCGCTGCGGTACACCGGAACGTTTCTCATGCTCGAAGTGGGGAACTCAGTCGTTCCATACAGCTCCTCCGTCGTCGGAAGATTCAGTCCCACGCTCTGCATCGTCGCCTGCGCGCTCATCGCACCTGCCGCCTGAGCGGCGCTCGGCAGGCTCGTAAGATTGATGCTTTGGCCAGTATCCGCCGTGAAATTGCTGAATTCGATGTGGTTGTAGCGCTCGTTATAGGGCGTGCTCCACTCGTAGCGCAGGCCCAGGTTCAGCGTGAGCTTCGAAGTGACCTTCCAGTCGTCCTGCACGTAGAACCCCGTCTCCTTCGATTTGTTGGCCACCGAAGGCAACACGATGAGCTGAGTCGATTCGTTCACGTTGTCCGCATAACCAAAAAGGAGGCTGGCAAATGGGTTGCCTGTGAGATTCCCGCTGGAATCCGTTTCGCTGTTCGGGTTCGGCGAAGTTACATAATCGGAAAAGTTGAAGAAGCCGGTGGGGCCCGTCGGCTGGAAGAAGTTGTTGTAGAAAAGTCTCTGCTCCCCGCCAATCTTGATCAGGTGCGAACCCTTGGAAATCACCACCTGCGACGAATAACTATAAAGAGTGTGCGCAAAGGTGGTGTTCACGCAGCACTGATCGAAGAGATCGGCGGTGGTCGACGCATTCGACTCCAGCGCGGCTCCCGACATGTAGAACTGCGGCATTCGATCTATCCCGTTCGCCTGCTCCAGCACGGCGGGCAATTGCCCATTTGCCGGTTGTGTGGCATTGAAGCTGGAAATCGTGGGGATGTTGGACGTCGCCGCTTCGTGCACCCGGTCAATAGCCGCGTGGCTGGTCCAGACAATTCGCGGATTCACCGTCCAGGAATATTCGAACGAACCGTTTTGTGCCGTCGTTGGACTGCCTGCAATTCCGTCTCCGGTGCCGTTATTGTCAAAGGCGTCGCCCAGAATCTCGGGAGTGGAATAGTTCGACACGCCCCGGCTGTAACGGCCGTTAATGTGGTTCCTGTCGTTGATCTGGTGGTCCACTTTGATGTCGAACTGGTAGTCGGGCGCCTCCGCTACGCCGGTGAACTGGAAGTTATTAAATTCTCCCGGCAGGTTCGGTTGCGGATAGAGATTGAGAACCCCCAGCCCAATGGGATCGACTTCCGGATTTTGGACTCCACCCGCCTTCACGGGAATCATGTTGCCGGGCACGGCCGGCCTGCACATCGAGCCGGGTGTTGCCGGCGGCGGGCAGGGAACGAGCGCCTGCTTCGGGTCGTAGACCTGGGTTGCCGTCCCCGAAAAATCGTAGAAGCCCGGCGTGACCAGTCCCCGCTCCGCCATGGTCGGTACAGTCGCAACATTGTTGAAACCCACCGAGCTGTGGACTTTCTCAAAATCGGCAAAGAAAAACGTACGGTTCTTTCGGATCGGCCCCCCAACAGAGAACCCTCCCTGGTCACGACGGCTATCTGGCTTGGGACTCGGCTCAGGATTAAAAAAGTCGCGCGCATCCATCTGCGGGCGCTGCAGGAAATACCAACCGCTGCCATGGAACGCGTTGGTCCCGCTTTTCAACACCATATTTACGACTGTGCCGCCGTTGTTGCCGAACTCTGCCGAGAAGCTGTTATTCTGCACTTTGAATTCCTGCACGCCATCAACCAGCGGCTCGTAGTAAACGTTCGAGTTTCCGCCCTCGCCCTGTTCGGGCGCGCTGATCAGGGCGCCGTCCAGCCGTATCTCCGCCGTCGCGTTGCGTTGCCCGTTCGAAACGAAGTTCGTCCCGGTCGGATAGTTGTCCTGCGTGCCCGATCCCGCCGCCTCTGTCACACCTCCCGCCAGAAATGTCAGCCCGAAGAAGTCGCGGTTCAGCAGCGGCAGCTCATGCACGTACTCGCCCGTCACGTCTGTGCCCAACGTCGCATTCTCTGTGTCCAGCAGCGGCGCAGACATCCTGACTTCGACCTTCTCGCTTATACCTGCGGGAGTCAGAGTCACATTGAGCGAAGCCTCCTGATCCACAGCCAGCACCACACCCGTCCGCTCTTCGATTCGAAAAGCTGGCGCTTGAACTTTCACCGAATACGTCGATGGACGCAAACCCGTGAAGAAGTATTCGCCCTTGTCGTCCGTGCGCGACACGCTGGAAATATTCGTTCCCGCGTCCGTGATGGTCACGATCGCACCGTGCACCACCGCTCCCGAAGCATCCGAGACAACGCCGCGCAGCTGCGCCCGGTAGCTGCCTTGGGCCGCAACGAAAGTTCCCACGCCTCCGCAGAGGCACGCAACCAAAATGCTGGATAAGAAAAGTCGTCCCGTCGGTCTCATCGGAATCCCCCCTTTTGATTGACTGTCATCCTGAAGCGACGGCTTTATCGTCGCTGAAGGATCCAGGCCAGCCGCGAACTCCGCAGAGCCTGCCCTGAAAGAGCGCAAGCGACTGAAGGCGCATTTGGCTCGCTTCCTTACACCGCACTTCACGAATGAATATTCACGCCCTGTACCACCCGGCTGATGGCGCCATTCGGACTCGGAAAATCCGGCCGCAGATTCCACCGCAGCGAACCGAACAGACCCAGCAACTGCCCGAAAATTACGTCGACCACCGGCCGGTAATCGTCGGCAACGCCGCTCATCGCACCGGACGCCAGATAATGTTCGGCCAACGAGTCCCTGCCGATTTCACTTCCGCCCACCACCATCCTGCATCCCACCAGCCGCTTCTTCCCAATCTCCTCCAGCAAATCCCGCTCGTAGGCCCGCACGCGCTGGCTGCTCGAAAGAAAACAAACAAACAGCGTGCCCTGGTCCAAAGCCGCCATCGGACCATGGCGCAGCCCCAGAACCGACTCCGACATCGTCAAAGTTTTTCCCGCCGTTAGCTCCAAAAGCTTCAGCGCAGATTCCCTCGCCACCGCCCTCAGCGCCCCCGATCCCACAAAGCAAGCCTTCGTGTAGGCCTCCTTCGCCAGTGCCGACGCGCAATCCGCCGCGCGCGGCAGAAAATCCCGGCCTGCCGCGACCAGTTGCGACAGAACTTCCTCATACGTCCCAACATCGTTTACATGCGCCAGACATTGCCCGAAAACCACCATGTTCGAAAACGAACTGGTCATCGCGAGCCCGCGATCATTCACTGCGTCATCCAGACAAATTCCCAACACGCGCGGATCGTCCGCGCTTTCCCGAATCATCCGCCCCTTCGCGTTGCACGACACCACCAGGTGGTGAATCTCCGGATGTTTCTTCCGCGCATTTTCCAGGACCGCAACTCCCTCCGGACTGTCCCCCGATCGCGAAAACGAAATCCAGAGATATTTCTTCTCCGGAATCATCCACTCATCCATGTGCGTCAGCAGATCCGTGCTCGGCACGGCGAGCACTTCGCAGTTCCAGCACCGGCGAAGAAGGAAGGTGAGCGACTGCCCAATGTAGTCCGACGTCCCAGCGCCGATAAGAAAAACCGTCGGCCTCGGACGCGGACTAGCGCCGATTCCCGCCAGCGCCAAAAATTCCGCGATCTGCTCCCGTTTCCTCCGGAACACTTCGAACGTCGAGAGCCAGGCCTCCGGCTGCTGCGCAATCTCCGCCGGAGTATGCTCCAGCCCGCGCGCAGCTTTCTCGCTCCCCGGCAAGCTCAATAATTCAGACAACGCACTCACTTGCAACTCCTCCCCAACTCACTGTCATCCTGAGCGAGACGTTTTTCGTCTCGCGAAGGATCCGGGCGAGCCGCGCGCTCCACAGAGCCTGCCCTGAGAGAGCGCAAGCGACCGAAGGGCGCGTTTGGCTCGCATCCTTATCGCCGTGCTGCTCTACGGCTCAACCCAGAACACCGCGCCCTTCTCAATCGCCGGCAGCTTATACACAACACCGCCGTCTCCAGCAACCCCCGTGACAGCCTGCACCTCGCCAAGAAACGGAAGAAAGAATCCGCGCCCGGAACCCGCGCCGGCCACCGTCACCTGAACCCCAGTCTGCGGCGTCTGCACCGGATTCACTCCGCCCTCGAGCCCTGCAAAATTCGCAAAGAAAACATGCGTCTTCCCATCCACTCGCGCAATCGATGTCGCAACCATATTCGAAGCCGTCACGCGAACCGCTGTTCCCGCCTTTAGGCTCTCCAGAAACTCATGCTCCAGATCAGGATTCGCATCGGCCACGCTCTTCTGCAAAGCCGCATAGTAATCTTTCCCCGGACACTTCCCAAACCGCACCACACCCGCTGCACCGCCCACGTGCGTGGCATCTTCTCCCGTAATCACCAGCCTGTTACCGCCCTCCACATACTCCCGAACCGAGGCCTTCTCACCATCATTCATCACCCGCACGTCAGGAAGAATCAGAGTCGATCCCCGAAACTCCGCCAGCGTTCGCGGCGTCACAATCTGAAACTCCAAATGCTTCTGCATCAGAAGAATAAGAATTCCGCGATAGGAAGAGATGAATTCGTCGGCAAAATAATTCCGCGTCTCCGGAGAAAAATAAACCCCAATCGGAGCGATCGCCGTCCGCGGCTTGTAGAACGTATCTTCATGCGCCTTGATCCAAGCAAAAATCCGTTTCCGCGTCTCCCGATCGTTCGATCCCGCCATCGAATGTCCGGGCGCATCCCAAAAATTCGCCCCGTCCACGATTTCCGACGCAGCCAGATTCATCATGGCCTCGCGCTTGTCGACTTTCTTGTCGCCATCCCA
>JBAUYE010000176.1:0-4758 GCA_049584615.1 Candidatus Sulfotelmatobacter sp. | reverse complement strand
TCGCGCAGCGAGTCGACGTCGCGCCGCAACTCGGCATCAACATTTTCGCCTTCCTTCGCCAGTTCGAAGTAGGCGGCAATGTCATCGCCGCGGCGGCCCAGATCGGCATCTGTTGCCAGCAAATGCTCCAGACGCTTCTTTTCGCGCATCACCTGTTGCGATCGTTGCGGATTCGACCACAGATTCGGGTCGGCGGCCTGCTTTTCAATTTCGGCTAGTTGCGGACGGAGCTTGCCCGCGTCAAAGATACTCCCGGAGTTCGCGCACCTTCTTGTTCAGTGATCCGTACTCCTGCTCGAGCTCTTGGTTCATTCGGAATCTTTCGCCTTCCCGGAAAATGCGGAGCGCGCGATCAGCGCCCCTGCTGAAATTATCGCACACAGCCAGGCGAACCAATCGCCATGCCGCGTATAGAACGTGGTTACGGAGGTGAGGGCATAAGGAGCCACCAGCGCGGCCCGCTCCTTGCGTGGAAGGCGCGCCACGGTTCGCCCGTAGGGATCGATCGAAGCCGTCACCCCCGTGTCTGTCGCGCTCAAAATCCAGCGGTCGTTCTCAATGGCACGCATGCGCGTCTGATTCAGATGCTGCGCGTAGGCGCCGCTGTCGCCATACCAGCCGTCGTTCGAAAGATTCACAAATACCTGCGCGCCCTCGTCCGCGAACTGCCGCACTTCGCCGGGAAACACCGACTCGTAGCAGATGAAGATTCCCAGCCGCGTAGTTCCGGCGTCCAGTGGCGCGCGCGAAGTTCCTCGCCCAAACTCCCCAACCTCTTTGGTCAGACCACCGGCAAACGCAAACAGCCGGGGAAACGGCAAAAATTCGCCGAAGGGCACCAGATGCACTTTATCGTAACGCGCCGTCCAATCGCCCTCGGGACTGATGAGCGCGGCCGAGTTGAACACCTGCGAACCTGACCTCCCGCTCTGAACGGGGGCAGTGCCGATGGCGCCGGTCACCACCCAGGTGTGCGTGTCGCGAGCCATCTGGCTCACGGGCTCGCGAAACAGCGGATCGCTGGTGAAAAAAGGCGCCGGAGATTCTGGCCAGACGATCAAGTCGATACTGCCCGGCCTAGAATCGTTCGCGTCAGACACCGCCGAAGCGTCGCGCTTCACGCTGAGATCTTTCGCGCTCACACCTTTCACACTAAGATCAGTCAATTCACGCAGCGTGCGCTCAAAAGTTTCGCGGGTCCAGGTCTCATCCACCGAAATATTTTCCTGAACCAGCAGTGCCGCACGATCTGCCCGAATCGCAGGCGCGTCCACTAATCTCCCGGCTTGCAGCACGGCAGCCGCAGCCAGCGCGGCCAGCAAAAGCGTGCTCCGCTTTTTTCTTGGTACGACAAATGCCGCCGCCACCGCGATATTCACCAGCATGATCTCGAACGAAACTCCGTACACTCCCGTCCACGTCGTGATGCGGCTCAGTGAAATGTTATCCACCTGCGCGGTGCCCAGCAGGTTCCACGGAAAGCCGGTAACGTCGAAGCGCGCCAACTCCACCGCGACCCACAGAAACGGCGCGGCTATCAGCGCGCGGCGATAATCTCCGCCCGGTCCCACCGTCCAGCTCAACCACAAACCGAACAGCCCGTGATACAGCCCCAGATAAAGACAGAAGAGAAAGAGAGCAAGCAGGGCAAACGGCACGCTCAAGCCGCCATGTTCGTGCATGGTGTTGTAAATCCAGTAACACGTCCCCGCATACCAGAAGATTCCAGAAACATATGCCAGCAGAAAAGCCTGCCCGGGTTTCGCAGCCTGAAGATTGACCGAACCATTGATTTCCAGCACTCCCCCAGGCCGCGCACGTAAAAGGGCCACAATCAGAGGAGCAAAAGCCACCCAGGAGAGAACGTAGAGTCCGGCGAGAGGAAAAATGAGAACTTGCAGGAGGGATGAAAGTAGAACAAGCAACCAGGCGCTGTAATGAATTTGCCGCACGGCCAAGAATAACAAACGCGCGAGCTTTGTCATTCCGAAGCGCGCAGCGCAGAGGAATCCGCTGTCGCATGCAGCGCCACAGAACTCCGCACAAACTCGACAATCTCCGACGTCACATACGGCGGAGGCATAATCCGAAATACCGGCCGCCCCGCCACCGGCTTCAACGAAACGCTTTGCCAGGCCCCTCCGGTCTTCGCCGCATCATGCAGAATCACCGCACCCGCACGGTCCAGAAATTCCCGAGCCGAAGTCTTGAAATCCTCGGTGCTCGGGTCGAGCACTGTCAGATATAAATCCGGCCGCAGGAACTTCAGCACGCTGTTCGATTCCACGATCACATACCGCGCCCGCTCCAACCGCTGCCGCAGCGCCGGCATCGCCTCCGCCAGCCTGCCCTGCTCGGTGCGCACCCACAAAGCTCGCGACGCGCCCGCGACCAGAAAGCGTGAGCTGTCCGACTCTCCGCTGCGATCTTTCTCTTCGGAGATCGCCCAGCTGTGATCGTCCGTCGCACAATCGCACGGCGCTCCGTTGGCCGAGCAAACCCCGTGTCCATACTGCGTAATCTTGACGGCAGTCCAATCGTATTCACGCAGCGCGGAAATCAGCCCCGCCACCACGCTGGTCTTGCCCACGCTTCGCGAATGCCCGCCAATCACCACAATCGCCACATCTACCTCTTCTTCCCCAGCCTCGCCAGCGCCGCCAACTGCTTCAGATATTCCCGCACCGGTTGTGCCGGAGTCCCCCAGAAGGCCACCCCTCTGCCCCGCAGCACTTTGTTCGGCAGCACACCGCCCTGCCCGCCCAGCATCACTCCTTCTTCAATGCGCGCATGTTCGCCAATGCCGACCTGGCCTCCGAGCACGCCTTCATTCTCAATCACAATGCTGCCCGAAAGCCCGGTCTGTGCAGCGATCACTACGTTCTGCCCCAGCCGGCAGTTGTGCCCGATGTGCACCAGGTTGTCGATCTTCGTTCCCTGCCCAATACGCGTTTCGTCGAGCGCTCCGCGGTCAATCGTCGTATTGGCGCCAATTTCAACATCATCTTCGATCACCAGCCTTCCGACTTGCGGAAATTTCTCGTAGCGTCCGCTCTTGGGGTCGCGCACATATCCAAAGCCATCGCTTCCGAGAACCGCGCCTGCGTGCACAATCACTCGGTCGCCCAGCGTGGTCCCCGCATAGATCGTAACCTTCGGATAAATCTCGCAGTCCCGTCCAACCTTCACACCTCGCGCAATCGAGCACCCGGAGCCAATCCGCGTGCTCTCGCCGATTTCCGCATCCGCCTCGACGACGCCGTATTCACCGACCACCACACCCGGCCCCAAACGAGCTGAAGAATGCACCACCGCAGTCGGATGTACACCGGCGTGATCACCATCGCGATCGCCATCCCGCAGTAAGCGCGCCGCCCGCGCGAAGGTTAGTTTGGGATGACGGCTGATGAGCAACGGCTTGCCGGATGAGCTCGCCGCGAATTCCCCCGCAATCACCGCCCCCGCGCCCGATTGCAGCGCCCGCGCAAGATATTTCTCTTCCTCCACAAACACCAGATCGTACTTGGAAGCCGACCCGATGCTAGCCACGCCCTCGACCGCGACACTCCCATCCCCTTGCAGGCGAGCTCCAACGGCCTTGGCAATCTCTTGCAGCGAGCGCTTCATCGCTCTCACTTTATAGCAGACCAGCTATAGCAGACCAGGGAGGTGACGAAAGTGCTGGCCCAACCGCACTGCTGCCTTCCCGCGCCTGCCAGCTTACAATCACTCTATGGAAAAGAAGGTCTTCTGGATAACCTTCACGGTGCTCGGCCTGCTGGCGGACTTTCTGCTGCCGATTTGGTGGGGCGTGGCCGCAACCGTTCCCATCCTCTTCGCATCCTGGTGGGTCGCTTACCGCAGCGATTGGTTCTAAGCTCAGAAAACTTCAGGACGACTGGGTCATGGTGAAGTAGGTGTCGCCTCCAGTGACGGTGCATGCGGCGCTGCCTTTCAGCGTCCACGTGCCGTTGATCGTGGCGCTTGTGAGCGTATACGTAACATTCGTCCCGCTCCCGTTCTGACTAGCCGTTCCCGTCACGATTCCGTTGAGCGTAAGGGTGTTGCCGCCCGACTGCACAACGTACGTGATGGTGCCGGTCACGGTGTCGTTCGACTGAACCGTCAAAGGTATTGACCCGCTCACGTTTGGCCCGTTGATAGAGGAGAAACAGTTAGCGCTGTTATTGGGGTTATAGTTAAGGAATTGAAAGCTCAAAATATTCAGCGTGGAATTGCCGTTCAGCGTAAAGTCCGTGATAAAGCTCAGGCCGGACGCTTGCCCGCTACCTCCGGTCAGCTCCGCCAGCCAGATTCCACCCGCCCCCGACTGAACCGACGTGGGAGTGCTGCCACAGCCGCCCAGCATGAGCGCCATCATCAGCAGCAGCACAATTGCACCTTGCTTCATGAATGATCCTTGAGCCGGAAATCCGATCCGAAATTGCACAACCAAGATTACAGAGATGCGGCCTGACCGGTCAATGGATGCAAGCCTGGGAACGATTTCCCTGGCAGGCCACTAAGGTAGTGTCATCCTGAGCGGAGCATCCACTTCGCAAAAGCGAAGTGGATGCGAAGTCGAAGGATCCCTGCCCCCTCAACCGAATCGCCGGCGCCAACGCACCGGTCCGACTACGCCCCGCGCTTCCCCTTCAACTCCGCCAGCAACTGTTCAATGCGATCCTCTTTTTCCAGCGCCGCCAGCCGGTCTTCCATGTTGTCTCCCGCTATCTCCGCTTTCGCTTGTCCAACCGC
>JBAUYE010000175.1:0-7029 GCA_049584615.1 Candidatus Sulfotelmatobacter sp. | reverse complement strand
GTCATGGCCATGCAGACCGCCGAAGTTCTCCAGCGTCTGCACCTGCGCCCCGCCCGCACCCTCCGCGTAATCGCCTGGATGGATGAAGAAACCGGAGGCTCCGGCAGCAAAGCCTACACCGCCGAATACGCCAGCGACTTCCCACACTACGTAGCAGCCATCGAGAGCGACTCTGGCGCTGCGCACCCTCTAGGCTTCGAGATCAAAGCCGCGCCCGCAGCCATCGACGCTCTCCGCCCGGTGGAAGGTGTGCTCCAAAGCATCGGCGCGACAGTCTTCCAACCCACGACTTACCCTCCCGGCGCCGACATCGAAGCCATGTCCGAAGCCGGAGTCCCCGCCTTCGGCATCATGCAAGACGGGCGCACCTACTTCGACTACCACCACTCCGCCGCCGACACGCTGGATAAGGTCGTCCCCGCCGAACTCCGCGAAAACGCCGCTGCCATGGCAGTAATGGCCTACGCCCTGACCAACATGAGGGATCCTTTGCCGCGGTAGGTGTGGGGACAGCCGCCCGCGGCTGTCCGGGAGCGGAGGATTACCGGAATACAACTCCATGTACTTCGGCTTTCAATTCCTCTACTTGATGGCTGCCGGCTTATATGTCCTGGCCTTCATCTGGGAACTTTTTCGGGTGAGATTTGACCGAGAGGTGGTAGTGCCGGCAGGCGAACTGGCCGCCTGACAATGATTGAAGCGGGCCTCCTCTTCGACAATGTGGGGACAGCCGCCCCTCGGCTGTCCAGGAGCGAAGCTCCGCAGCACTGCCTGGAAGCATGCCCTTGTTCGTTTTTCGTAAAAAGCGCCGCCTCTAGGTTGCAACGTCCCTCCTCTGGCTCTATTATTTGCGCCGCAGCCTTCCCCCATCGCCATACTGGGCCATGATTTCAGTCTGAACCCGGATCCTCGCCGATCCCTCAGCCCCACGCCCGTTGGCGTTCGCCAGAAAGGACCTCAGCCATGTCCGTAAAAATGCTTGAACCGTTCCCCGACGCACGCAAAAGCGTCATCATGAAGCCGGACCCGACCCGAATCGATCCCCTCAAGCTGAAGCTCGGCAAACAGCCGGCGCGCCACGACCCGCGCACTCTGCTGTTCGCTACTTACGCTACCGCCGCTCTGCCCGCTCCACCTCCCAGCCTCGACCTGACCGCCAAGGTGAAAGTCCCCTGGGGCATGATGGATAACGCCCAGATCGGCGACTGCACCTGTGCCGCCGCCGGACACCTCATCATGGAGTGGACCGCCAACGCCCAATCCAAAACAGTTATCCCGACCGACGCTCAAATCATCGCGGCGTATTCCGCCATCACCGGCTACAACCCCAAGACCGGAGCCAACGACAATGGCGCCCAGGAAATCGATGTCCTGAACTACTGGCGGCAAACCGGAATCGGCGGTCACAAGATTCAGGCTTTCATGGCTCTCGAACCCTCCAACCACACTCACATCATGGATGGAACCTGGATCTTCGGCGGCTGCTACATCGGACTCGCTCTGCCCAAGACCGCCCAGGCTCAGACCAGCAACAAGCAGATTTGGTCCGTTCCTCCATCCGGCACTGGAGGCGATGGCGCACCCGGCTCCTGGGGCGGACACGCCGTCCCCGTCGTCGCCTACGATTCCCGGAGTCTCACGGTCGTTACCTGGGGTGCGCTGCAAACCATGACTTGGGGCTTCTGGGCGGCTTACTGCGATGAAGCCTACGCTATCCTGAGCCCGGACTTCCTCGAGCAGAAAAAAGGTCAACCCGCAACGCCAGATGGATTCGACGTGCAGCAACTGCTGGAGGACTTGGGCGACTTGAAGTGAGCAAGGACGAGACACAAGGTCTCGGGTGTTAAGTCTTACTCAAAACCCTAAGACCTAACACCCAAGACTAGCACCCAAGGCCGAGCTCGATTCGGGCGCGAGAGAGGTGGTGATCCATGGGCGCTCTCAGCATCGCCTTCGATATCATCATCGTCGGTGTGCTGGCTCTTCCCTGGCTGCTCCTAGTCGTTCGTCTCTTCTTCTCCGACGACGAGCACACCCTCGAAAAACACTTGGCCTGGGTGAAAAATCAACAACAGCCCGCATTGGCGGGCGTTCTGTTGTTCGCCATGACCTATTCCCTGGGTTCGGCAGTCTCTCGAATCGCGCAGGATTTCTTTGATGACGACGACCTCTACATCCACGCCTTTCACTATCTATTTCGTGTGGGGGTAACGGAAAGCAGTATTCGGGCCAATGTCTTTTGTAATGCTTTTAAAGGCGCCGAGACGCCGGCGTCCGGCGAGCCATCCACAGCAAAACAGGAACCCTCCAAGACGCCCCCCGAGCCAGTCGATCCCACCGCGGCAAAGCACCAGAAGTTCAAGGAGAACAATCCAGATTGCCAATACACGGGGAGATGGATTGTCCAAACCTATGACCCGGATACTCAGGAGCGAATTCTCGTCAGCCGCAATGCCCAGGAGTATGTCACCGCTAAGTGGATCAACCGGCAGGAAGAGCTGGCGCGAGACATTTTTCAGTACCAGGAGGCTGCCGTTCTCTTGCAGGGAACCGATGCAACCGAGAGGCTCCGCCAATATCACGATCAGATCATGGTGCTACGAGGCGCGGCCTTCAACAGTCTGATCGCTTTCTCTTTGTGCTTATTCTGGTGGAGTTCGCAATCCCTCCCCGGCCTGGGATGGGCCGCGTCATTCTTTTATGCCTTTCTGGGATTTCTTGCGCTATCCCACCATCTATCCGAGACCCCGCTCGCTGATCCGCCTTACATGGAATTCACTTTGCTCGTTCTCATGGGAGCGGGTTGGTACACTCTCGGCAGATATGCTCCGAAGAGAAAGCGCGGCGAGCCAAAATCGGCTGCGCCCAAGGGCCGGATGCAGACTGGCTATATTGGGCTCGCCGCGTTCCTCATGGTCGCGGCTTCCTTGGGGTGGTGGGCCACTCAAGTGCTATACGATCAGCAGGTCATTTCCTCTTATCAGGCCTTGACCCAGGAGCCGGCCAAGCCAGCTAAGAAATAAAGCTACGCGCAATGTTCGTTAGCGTTTCCTTCGTCGCGGATATTAATCGCGGTCCCCGCTAATCCGGTTCTAGTTAATCCATAGAACCGCGAGGCGTGGTCCCCGACGAACTCATACGGACCGCAGTGGTTTAGTTTGCTGGCGGCATCAATCCAGATCTCGCCGCCGATCCTCCGCCAGCGCAGGCAGAAAGAATAATCCTCACTCAGATAAGCGCCGCTCCCCGGGTCGATGATGCAATCGAAAAGCGCAAAGAGATTTGAACTCCGCACCACATCGCGTCGCGAACCCGACATGGGAAGATCATTCACCCTGCTGAAACGGGTTTCCGGATAAGCCGCAATCATTTGCTCCAGCGCGCTCCGCCGGATCAGTTGAAAGCCACCGCCGGCATAAAGTCCGCTCACAAAATCCCCGACCTGCTTACGCTCCGCCGCAGGCAAGAAAGCTCCCACATAGGACAGCGCAGCCTGTCGCAAGTTTTCGCCACGCTCGACGCAGCGCTGCGGGACAAGGTCCCAATCCATCGCTTTGAGCGGGTAAAGCGCCCCGGTAAAGTCCTTATCAAACTTCAGCATCCGCTCGACCTGCTGCGGCTCAAAGGTGATGTCGGCATCAACGAAAAGCAGATGGCTAGCTGCCGGATTGTCCAGAAAAGCGGCGACCAGGGTGCTTCGCGCCCGTGAGATCAGGGCATCGGAACCAAGCAGGGTTAGCGACACGTCGAACTCAGCCGATTTCGCATAGCTCATCAGCCGTATCACCGACAACATGTAATTCTGCGAAACCATGCCGCCAAAGCATGGCGTGGCGACGAGAATCAAAGGCTGGGTCATCGATGGCTGGTTCATCAGAGGCTGGGTCACCAGAGGTTAGAGCGTCGACGCCCGCGCTCACGCCCAGTCCGAAATAGCGTTGTCCGCGTCCTCTGACTCCACCCGCTCCTTGTTTGTCCTCCGGCTGCCCGGGTTAGCCTGATCAAGTTTCTGCTCATTCCGCGGCTTCGCCTGTTCCTCGGCTTCCTCGCGCGCCCCCAGCTTTACCACGGAGGCTTCTTCAGATTCCGCCTCGCCGGCCAGTTCCGAAGCAAACTCCAGCAACTTCTTTCGAGTGCCCTCGGCAGCTCGTTTAGCGGCAGCCCGCTCCGCGGCATAAAGAGCATCCGTCTGGACATTGGGATTAATTTGATTGGCGTGAACGTGCATGACTTTGCTCCTTCCGCAATCACAGGTTTGCAATCGTCATGCCGAAGTAGGTTCGCGCAGCCCATCCCTGGCCCTAAGTGCGCAGGCTTTCCTCATTCCGGTTTAAAATGACTCTCCGTGCTCGAAATGAAATCGAAGACCACTTTGCCTCTGACACGCCGCGAATTCGCCCACTCCGCTCTCGCCGCCGGCGTCGCCGCGGCACTGCCGGCCAGCCTGTTCTCGGCCTGCAGCGTGTCGAATGCGGCGCGCACGGCGGACTCTGCCGGCCCCGTCAGTTCCCATGCCGGCCAATTTGATTCCTCTTCCGAAATCCCATTCCCCAAAGGCTTCTTCTGGGGCGCAGCTACAGCCGCCTATCAGATCGAAGGCGCCTGGAACGAAGACGGCAAGGGCGAATCCATCTGGGACCGTTTCGCGCACACTCCCGGCAAAATCAAGAACGGAGACACCGGCGACACAGCCTGCGATTCCTATCACCGCTTTAACGAAGACCTTGCGCTCCTGCAGGCCATGAAGTTGAACAGCTACCGCTTCTCGATCTCCTGGCCGCGCCTTCAGCCCACCGGCTCCGGTCCCGCGAATTCCAAGGCGATCGATTATTACAGCCATCTCATCGATGCTCTGCTCGAAGCCCGAATCCGTCCATTTGTCACCCTCTATCACTGGGACTTGCCGCAAGCTCTCGAAGATGCGGGAGGCTGGCCCGCTCGCGACACAGCTTCCCGCTTCGCCGACTATGTGGACGTCACCGCCCGCGCTCTCGGCGACCGCGTTTCGGACTGGATGCTCTTCAACGAGCCTCTGGCCTTCACCTATAAAGGATATCTAGACGGCACTCACGCTCCCGGTCGCACCAGCATCGTCGACTTCCTCCGCGCCTCGCACACGGTAAACCTGGCGCAGGCCGCGGGGTTTCATGCCTTAAAGGCCATTCGTCCGCTGGCCCGCGTGGGAACCGCGTTCAACATGTCAAGCTGTGATCCCGCCACTGACTCCGAAGAAGATCGCCTGGCAGCCGAACGCTGCCATGCCGTCGGCAACCTCTGGTTCCTCGAGCCCGCGCTCAAAGGCCGCTATCCCGAGGCGCTCGCCTTTCTTCCCGAAACCGTCATGGGGATCAAGCCCGGCGACCTCGAGCAGATGCGCGCTCCACTCGATTTCATCGGCATCAATCTTTACTACCGCACCATCGCCTCCTCGCCCGGCCTCATCGAGCGCCTCTCCCACACGCAGCAGTGGCTATTTCCGGTGAAGATGGTGGGCGGCCAGGAGGGTCCGAAAACCGACATTGGCTGGGAGATCTGGCCGCAGGCTATGTATGACATAGTCACCCGCATTACCCGCGATTTCAATCGTCCGCAGATCGAAATCACCGAGAGCGGCTGCGCCTATAACGACGGCCCAGACGCGGGCGGCATAATTCACGACACTCGCCGCATTGAGTATCACCGGCAATATCTGCAGGCGCTCGCCCGCGCCATCGCCGACGGTGCCGACGTCCGCGGCTACCATGCCTGGACTCTGCTCGATAACTTTGAATGGGCGGAAGGTTTCAGCCAGCGCTTCGGCCTGGCCTACGTAGACTTCAAGACGCGGCAACGCACCCTCAAGGAATCAGGAAAATGGTATGCCAAGGTGGCTGCAAGAAATGCGCTGCCGGCGTCCACCTAGTTCGGCAGTTTCAGCTTGTCCCGCTGCTCCGCAAGCTTCCTCTGCAGTGCGGGATTCACCAACGAAACCGGCACACTGACATCCCCCACTTTAAATTCCGTGGGGTCAAAGGTTGCGTATCCATCTTTTGAACCCATGTGGCCCGAGATGGTCACCCACACATCTTTCCCCGCGATCTCGGTGAGAAACCGTCCGTGCACAACGTCCCCTTCGTAGGTCACCTGCTGATCTTTGATATTGGGCTCTCCGTCGCCAACTTCGGAGTCCGGCGAAAGTTCCCCACCTCCCGCAGATTGAGCAGCCTGCAGCACGGCGCTGATCCCGCCAGAACCGAACTGAGGCTGAGCTTTCGGCTGAGGACTCGAAGCGACGGCTGGCTGACTCTGTGACGGCATCTGAGCCTGCGCCGGAGCTGCCGCATAGCTTCCGCTGGATACCGGCGAAGCCTGCTGCGCGGCCTGTTCACGCTGCTCTGTCGGTTGCCCAGACGACTGGGCCGGAGCCGCAGCCGCAGCTGGAGCCTGCACCACGACCGGCGTCGGCTTCTTCAATACGAGAACAATCGCCAAGAGTGCGGCAAACAGCGTCGCGATGCTGATAATGCGGTCAAGCTTGAGTTTCATGAAAATTCCCGAACGGTCAGCCGGACAGACAGGCCCAGCCTCATCCTACCGGTATCCGGACCCAGGAAGCAGATGGCAGAAGTCACAACCCAACATAGTACCTAGGTCACATTGTGGTGTAGGACCGGGTCTCTGACCCGGTCGCAGCCCGAAGGGCTGCCAGTTCTTCCGTCCAGAGCCTCACAACACTGGAATCTTTCCCTTCCACAGCCACCGATATTCGCCCTCAGGCCTCACCAGCCCGGCCCGCACCGGATTCTCGCAGATGTAATCGACCTTGCCGACCAAACTCTCATTCGACCGAAGAACGTGATCGAAAAATTCTTCCTGCCAGACTGGTCCCGTGCGTCCGAGGATATGATTGATTCGCCACGCCGCCGCTCCTTTGATGGACTTCATGATCTCGGGCAGGCTGTAGCTCCACCCATCGTCCCGTCGCAACGGCGAGTAGATCAAATGAACGTAGTCGGGCATCACCACCACGACATGAAGGTTGAATTGGCT
>JBAUYE010000174.1:0-19154 GCA_049584615.1 Candidatus Sulfotelmatobacter sp. | reverse complement strand
AATCGGAGCTTTCAATTCCAAAGTCGCGACTTCGGAGGCGAGGATGCGCTTTTCCTGCGCGAACTGGTCACGTTTCTGCAACGCGGCGCCGGTCCCTGCGTGGTGGATTTCCGCTGAATTCACCTCGGCGTCGGCGATCCGATAATCGGATTCGCTACTGGCCTGCTTCGATTCGAGCGGCATATTCCGCAGCTGCACCAGGAGTGCACCAGAGGTTATGGCTTGGCCTTCTGTCGCATAGACCTTTTCGACGGTGCCTGACACCTGGGCGCGGATCACAGCTCTGTTAGAAGCTTCCAGAACAAATCGTCCGCTGATCGGTTCGTGCCACAATGGAAGAAGTAAGAACGCGATGATTCCGGCTACGGCCCAGGGCCGCCAGTTTGAAGCTACCCAGCTCCGAACCCGGTCCTTTTTATCCAAGTATATGAATTTCATGAGGTTCACCGCCGAACGGATTCGCGACCGGAAAATCAGCGCTCCTGTGTCAAGTTCCGGAATGAACGACCAGTCTGGATTGAAGTTGCGAAAGACGTTCCCTACAAATCGTGCGATTATGAACAGCACAGTGTAGCTGTAGAGGCCCGAGGCGACAGCATAAACAGCAAAACCCAGCCGCCTGCGCTTAGGGACATACGGAACCTCGACCGGCAGCCGCCAGACGTGCTTTTTGACCCACGCCGAGACATACGCCGTTGAGTTTTCCTTGAGGTCCAGGACGCCGATGGTGTCGCAGAGAATGTGGTATCCGTCAAGTTTCATCAACGGATTCCAGTTGATCAGGAGGGTTGCGATGCCGGTCATCAATAAGACGATATAGGCGAACTCGTGAACTGGAGTTCCTGGAGGGGTTCCCCACCAGATGACCGTCGCGACCGTGCAAAGGTACAGTTCTGACCACACACCCGCGACAGAAATCAGCACGCGCTCGAACGGTGGGCAGAGAACCACACTCTCAGTAGTGTCGGTATAAAAGGCCGGTGTCAGGTAGATCAGGGCAAAGCCCATCGCCGTAACCCGGCCACCAAAGTGCCGGCAGGTGACGCCGTGGGCGGTTTCATGAACGGCGGACAACACCAGTGTTATCCCCCAGAATACGGCGAGATCGAGCCAGGTCTTGTCGGCAAAATTGAAGAACTGCACTGTATCGCGGCCCACCTCGCCCCAGTGCAGGACGAAAATCGTCGCAAGGCAGGCAAATGCAGCAAGGGTGATGAGAGTGAACCACCACGTAAACACGAACCGGATCCGCTTTTCCAGCCAAATCAGAAAATTGTCAGGATTGAATGCCGGAAACCTGATGAAACCCATATCGCCCCATTTTGTCTTGCTGTTCAGCGCATTCCGGCGCTGATCTGCTGTTTGCTGCATGAACGCGATGTTCTTTTCACGCGGAGTCTTGTGCCAGAATTCAATGGATTCGAGGTCGTCCGCCAGCCCGTGCACGTCGTCGAGCGAAATGAACAAGCCGGTTTCCCTAGTGTATGCCTCCGCCACCTGTTCGAAGCTGCGCTGGCCGTCGAAGAAACGCACTAGCTCCCAGGTTTGGGGCGAAAGATTGAACATGGCATCAACACCCGGCACATAAACTCGCACCACAGGCCTGCCATCCACAACATGTTCCTTGAAGACAACATCGGGGTGGAGGCGTGGGCAGCTTTGCGCAATGAGGCGCGCCGGAATCTTCGGCAGAGCTACTTCGAGTGCCCGAGTGAGATTCATGGACGAGGATCGATGCGCAGAATTGAGTTCATGCCCGGGCGCAGGGAGCCCGCCGCGCCCAGCAGTTCAACCATGCCGTCAATGGTGCCGCTTGTGGGATCAACGATCGGACTCAACTCCACGACTCTGACTTGGCGTTGCTGCCCGGGAAAATCCGAAACGGTCAGGGCTAACTGCTGGCCGACCTTCAGTACTCCGACAAACCTCTCGGGGACGGTGAAACGCATTCGCAAGGGGCCTTCGGCCGTAACCCAGAACAGCCGGTCT
This sequence comes from Candidatus Sulfotelmatobacter sp., assembly GCA_049584615.1. Lineage (GTDB taxonomy): Bacteria > Acidobacteriota > Terriglobia > Terriglobales > Acidobacteriaceae > Sulfotelmatobacter. Next base: position 17,165 of record JBAUYE010000174.1, on the reverse strand, counting down.
CCTTTGGCAACCTGCTGCCCTTCACGCACGTAGCGGCGGGCTACCACCCCCGAAAAGGGTGCGCTGATCTGCGTCTTTTCCAGCTCCAGTTCAAGGGAACGCTGCGTCTCGTTAGCGTTTACCAGCAGCTGTTGCACTCTCTGCACGTCGTACTGGTCGGCCTCCGCCTTGAATTTCGCATGCTCAATGGCCTCGCGGGTGATCAGATGAGCGTCCCACATTTTCTGGGCCCGGTCGAGGTCCGACTGCAAGACTTTGGCTTCGGCCTCCCAGGCCTTCAAGTCAGCTTCGATGCTTCGGGTCTTGGCCCGTGACGCTTCCAGGTCGGCGGTCAGTTGGCGGTCATCCAGTTGAGCCAGGAGGTCTCCGGCGTGAACGTGGGCGCCGGCGTCTGAGCGCAATTCCGCGATCACGCCGTCGCGCTGCGCCAGCACGTCGAGCTGGTGTTCCACAATCAATGGACCTGAAACAGTGAAGCCGCTGTCGTTCGCCGGAACACTCGTCGCAGCGGCAGGCGCAGACGCTGCCGACGGCGATGGAGCTGGGGCGGCGGCCACTTCCATGGTTTTCTGGGAACATGCTAGCCCGGGCAGCAGAGCCGCACTCAGCAGGATGAAAACAAGATGGCTCGGTTTTTTATTTTGCATCTCGTTACTCCGAAGCAGTCACTCTTTGAAACATTCATATTCCAAACCACGACCAGGCTCGTGAATAGATCCACAAGAATGGCTTGCGGAACAGGACGTAGCCGGCCGGATACCATCCCACGCGCACTTTGCCGCGTCCTTCCATGCCGGAGCGAATTGCGCCGTCGGAATTCGGGACCGCGACCCGCGCAAAAAACACGCGGGAATCGCCCTGCAGGGTTCCTTTGGGACTGACCACCATCACGTCGCCGCGAAAAATTCTCGTGGGGAAGCTATTGAGCTTGACGGAGGCGTGCTCGCCGGCGCGCAACTGGGCAGAATCGGTATCGTCGATGGCGACATCCACGATTGCCCGTGAAGTATCGACGACTTCGGCGAAGCTGTCCCCGTATTGCAGGCGCTTTCCCACCATGTTTTCGATGTGAGGTGTCGCCACGAGACCATCGATTGGCGAGCGCAATTGCGTCTTGTCCAGCAGTTCCTGGTCCCTGGCCACTTCCGACTTCCAGAAGTCAGCCTGAATGCGCTGCACACCGGCTTCGCTGCCATCATTCGCTGCCAGAGAACGATTCATTTGCAGCAGGGCCATCTGGTATTTGGCCTGGGCCTGTGCAAGTACCGAGCGAGCATCCCAATCCGCGAGATCGGCGATGACCTGGCCACGGGTGACGTGGTCGCCCTCGCGAACATATACCTTGCTGATGACCCCCTCCACTTCGGGCTGGATCTGCGCGGAGTGCAAAGGGGCTACGACTGCGTCTCCGTCCACGCGCAGTGGCAGAGGAACCGCGGCAAGGAAGATCAGGACCGCGGCCGCGGCCACGACGGTCAAGGTGCGTCGCCGTTTTTCCATGGCCATAAACTTCCGTTTCTTCTCCAACACAGGCTGAAGCACGGAAATGAACGGCACTTCCTTGTACATCTGCGCATTACGCAGCGCGACGGTCGCCTGCCCGGCAAGCACTTGCAGGATTTCGATATGAGCGGGTGAAAGAAAATCTGGATCCGCGCTTTCGAGGCCGAGCACACCAACGCGGCCGGTATCGTCGGTCAGGGGGATGGCGTAGAACGCCCGCATCCCGGAAGTTGCGAAATAGCTTTGGAACTTGGCTCGGGTTTCTTCGCGCGCGGCGTCAATTTTGTCTCCGTGCTGGCGAACGTGCACCACTTCTTCGGAGAGCATGGACCAGCGAAGGAGATCGTTCAGTGGGGCGACGTCCGGGGCGCCGGCATCGACTTGCGTGACGCCAGTGATGGCACTGAGTTTATATTTTCCACCGTGCTCGAGAGCGACGGCAGCGCGCTCGTAGGGAATGACCGCTTGCGGCGCGTTGACGATGGTCTGCAAAACACGTTCCAGATTCAGCGTAGAGGTGATCTCGTGGCTGACGGTCACCAGCATTTCCAGGATCTCCACTTTGCGCTCGGCCAACAGGAGGCTGGCGTTGCGGAGAGCGATGCTCGCAGTTTCGTTCAAGCTGCTGAGCGCAAAGAGGTCGTCTTCATCAAAAGGCTCACCGTCGAGAGGATTCAGCGCTTCCACCACGCCGACCAGAGATTCTTTGTCGAGCAGGGCGGCGACCACGATGGACTCAACCCGGTCCCCTTCAATATTCAGGTTGCGGCGAAAGAGTCGTTCGTCCTCGGGATCTGCAATCAGCACGGGCTCCCCGTTGTCGGAGACGTCGCCGGCGATTCCCTCTCCTCCTTTTTGTGTCATGCCTTGCCGGGTAGTTGGGTCGTGGCCTGCCTGATGCATGAGCAAAAGATTGCCATCACCTTGCACCATCCAAACGTTGACGGCCCGGCAATCGAGGGTCTCGCAGATCTTCGACCCAATCAGGGGAACGAGTTGATCCATCTCGATGGTCGAGCTGAAAACCTTCTCGATGTCGTAGAAGTGAGTGAGGCGGGTGATCGAGGTAAGGGAATGGTGGCGCTCGAGTTCGTACTGCCGGGCAGCAGCCAGCGCGGGCCCGGCAACTTCGGCCACGCCTTGAAGGATGTCGAGGTGCGCCTCCGCCAGCGGCTCATCGAAGCTGAGAATCTCAATGGCGCCAATCAAGGCGCCGTTGCCCATCAGTGGAAGATAGGAAAGAGAATGCAGGGTTTTGCGGACATTGAGATGAGCGTATTGCTCGCGGATGAGGCTTCTGCCGGCGAACAGGAGAGGTTTGCGGTTGGCGGCAAGTATGCCTAGAGTTCCGGCATCGAGAGGAACGGTTTCATCCGGTGCGGCGTCGCCGACGGTACCGTACACGGTCCAGACTTCTCCCTCGGCGGTCTCGGAAACCATGTAGACGTTGACGGCAGAGGCGGGCAACAGGGCGGCGATGTCCCGCGCAATCGTGCGCGCCCTGGGGGCGACCTCTTGTGCCTCCAGAAGACGCACTGATATCGCGGCAATGTCGAGAACCAGATTGGGGCTCTGAGTTGCCATGAAGCTCGCTGCGGAATACCAAAATACTCTTATTGAGCCCTGGGGGAGGCAGAAGTCCCAACTTGCAAATTCGCTGAGCTTCTTCTAAGTTGAGCGTGCACTTTAACAGAGGGTCGGGAAGGTGTCAACGGCTCTGGGGTGGTGGTGCAGTTTGATTGTCATCCTGAGCAAGCGTTCTTTGCGCAGCGAAGGATCTGGGTGAGCCGCGCGAGTGCACGGAGCCTGCCCTGAGGGAGCGCTAGCGACCGAAGGGCGCGTTTGGCTCGCATGCTTACGAAATTTGAGGTGAGACCACTTTGGAAATCGAACTTCGCAGTTTGGGCCAGGTGAAGCTGGTCAAGTTGCGCGGCAAGCTGAGTCTGGGCGACGCGGTCGATCGCTTCCGCGGAACTCTGGACGATCTAATGAACAGCGGCGACACGCGCATCGTGCTCGACCTGAGCGAAGTTCCCTGGATCGATTCCAGCGGAATCGGGTTGCTGGTCAAGATCCTGACCAGCGCCAAGCAGCGAGGCGGATCGATCAAGCTGCTCAATCCTTCAAAATTTACAGTCCAAACGTTGAAGATGATCTGCCTGCTGGACCTGTTCGAGATTTTTCAAGACCAGCAACAGGCCGTCGCTTCATTCGGTTAATTCGTCAGCGTGTTTTGGAACCGCTTCTGCTCCCGTGTGACGCACATCACACAGGGGTGTATCAGAGCCATGCCGGCAGAATCATTTACTGGAATAATCTTCACAACTGCGAGAGAATATTAAGGTTGTATCGGGCAGGCATTACCCTGGCATCCGACGACCGTATGATCCCCTGTGACCGCATTCAGCGGTCAGCACTGCAATCCGCGTATCATTTATAGGGAGACTTCACCTTCATGGCCACTACTACGATAGAAGTTGAAACAGCCGCGGGCAGCCATAGGCATGCCCGGCTGGAGCGCTGGGTCGAAGAAGTGGCGCAAATGTGCAAGCCCGACCGGATTCACTGGTGCGATGGTTCGCCAGAGGAGTACCGGGCGATGCTGCGATTGCTGGTGCTTACTGGAACCGCGATCCCGCTGGATGAGGCGAAGCGGCCGAACAGTTACCTGGTCCGCTCCGACCCGGCCGATGTAGCCCGCGTCGAGGACCGTACCTTTATCTGCTCGCGAACTAAGGAAGAGGCTGGACCGACCAATAACTGGGAGGATCCGGCGAAGATGAAGCAGAAGCTTACGGGATTGTTCTCCGGTTCGATGACGGGCCGCACCATGTTTGTGGTTCCGTACAGCATGGGTCCGATCGGGTCATCCATTTCAAAAATTGGAGTAGAGATCACCGACTCGCCCTATGTCGTGGTCAGCATGCACATCATGTCCCGCGTGGGAAACCACGTGCTCGACGCGCTCGGAGCTGACGGGGAGTTTGTGCGCGGGCTGCATTCGATTGGCGCGCCGTTGGCACCGAACCAGCCGGACGCGACCTGGAACTGTAATAAGGAGCACAAATACATCTGCCATTTTCCAGAAACGCGCGAGATCTGGTCGTTCGGTTCCGGATATGGCGGCAACGCGTTACTGGGAAAGAAGTGCCACGCACTGCGCATCGCCTCGGTGCAGGCTCGCGACGAAGGCTGGATGGCCGAGCACATGCTGATTCTGAAACTGACCAGCCCATCCGGCGAGGCAAAATATTTTACCGGCGCTTTTCCTTCGGCTTGCGGCAAGACTAACTTGTCAATGATGATCCCAACGCTTCCCGGCTGGAAGGTCGAGACCATCGGCGATGACATTGCCTGGATGAAATTCGGCGCGGACGGCCGGCTTTACGCCATCAATCCGGAGTACGGTTTCTTCGGCGTGGCGCCGGGCACGAGCATGACGTCGAATGCCAATGCCATGCGGATGATGACCCGGAATACTATCTTCACGAACTGCGCCGCGACGCTCGACGGCGACGTCTGGTGGGAGGGGATGACCGAGCAGAAGCCGGCCAAGTTAGTGGACTGGCTGCGTCGGCCCTGGACTCCAGCCTCCGAACGAAAAGCGGCGCACCCCAATGCGCGCTTCACTTGCGCCGCATCGCAATGCCCCGTGATCGCGCCCGAGTGGGAAGATCCGAGAGGTGTGCCGATCGATGCCATCCTGTTCGGCGGGAGGCGTGCGGGAATTGTTCCGCTGGTCACGGAAGCCTTCAATTGGCAGCACGGCACTTTCCTCGGCGCAACCGTGAGCAGCGAGACGACGGCCGCGATCACCGGCAAAGAAGGCCGGCTGCGCCGTGACCCCATGGCGATGCTGCCGTTTTGCGGCTACCACATGGGCGATTATTTCGCGCACTGGCTCAAGATGGGCGAACACTCCAACGCTTCGAAGTTGCCGAAGATTTTCTACGTCAACTGGTTCCGCCAGAATAAGAATGGTAAATTCCTGTGGCCGGGTTATGGGGAAAACAGCCGCGTGTTGAAGTGGATCTTTGAGCGCTGCGACGGCAAGGTGCATGCGAATGAGACCGCGATCGGCCGGATTCCAGAGGTCGCCGATCTTGACACTAAGGGACTGGACATCAAAGGGGCAAATGTCGAGGAACTGCTCAGCGTCGACATCGACGGCTGGTTGGCCGAAGTTCCGTCGATTAAGGAGCACTTCGCCCAGTTCGGCAGCCATCTCCCCGAGGCATTAAATCTCGAAGTGAAGGCGCTCGAAGAGCGCTTACAAGCCGCAAAGTAGCGCCGGCGTCCCGCCGGCCCAAACGGCACGAGTAGCGCCGGCGTCCCTCCGGCCCAACGGCGGGCGAAAGCCCGCCGGATTTCCAGACCTTCAGTTGATAGACCAAGGCTCATCGGCAGGTGCGGATGGTAGAATGCCGCCTGCTAGGAGCCAAATGAAAATCCCCGTAAGCATGAACCGCACATCCCACGTGCTGGCCGCATCGTTAATTCTTTTTTGTCTCCCCTTATTCGCGCAGGAACCGCATAACCCAGAGCCACCGAAAGCGGTGCACCTGACTTGGGGCGTGAAGATCCCCATGCGCGACGGCGTCAAGCTGAACGCCACGGTCTACCGTCCGAAGGATCAAAAAGAAGGCCTGCCTGTGATCTTCGAGCTGACCCCTTACATCAGCGACAACTATCACGGCCGTGCCTATTACTTCGCACAACACGGCTACGTGTTTGCCCTGGTCGACGTGCGCGGACGCGGAAATTCCGAGGGACAGTTCGACCCGTTCCAGCAGGAGCCGCAAGATGGCCACGACGTGGTCGAGTGGCTGGCCCAGCAGCCGTGGTCGAATGGCAAAGTGACGATGTGGGGTGGTTCCTACGCCGGCTATGACCAGTGGCTCACGTTGCGGGAGTTTCCTCCTCATTTGGCGACGGTAGTGCCAGTCGCGGCAGCCCACGCGGGCGTCGATTTCCCCATGTTCAAAGGAATCTGGGGAGCGTATGACATGCAGTGGTTGACGTTCACCAGTGGAGTCACGCCGCAGCAGAATCTATTCGAGGAGTCCTCGTTCTGGATCGAGAAATTCCGCGAACTCTATCTGACCCACCGTCCCTATAAAGACCTCGACAAAATTGTGGGCAACGACAGCACAGTGTTCCAGAAATGGATAGCCCACCCCGCGTTCGATTCGTACTGGCAAAAACTGGATATCACACCGGAGCAATATAAGAGGATCAATATCCCGATTCTGACCATCACCGGCGACTACGATGGCGACCAGCCCGGCGCCATGACGTATTACCGCGATCACATGAAATACGGAACCGAAGATGCTAAGGCGAAACATTATTTGATCATCGGACCCTGGGACCACGCGGGCACGCGGACCCCCAAAAAGGAAGTAGGTGGCCTGAGTTTCGGCGATGCCAGCATGCTGGATATGAACAAACTGCACGTGGATTGGTACGACTGGACGATGAAAGGAGGCAAGGCGCCCGAGTTTCTGAAAAAACGCGTCGCCTATTACGTGACCGGCACCGAGCAGTGGAAATACGCCGACAGCCTGGAGGCAATCTCGAATGCGAAGAGAATTCTCTACTTGAATTCCAGCAACGGTGAGGCGAACGACGCCTTCCACTCGGGCAGCCTGACCGAGGCGAAGCCCAGCGGCGCGAAGCCCGATCAATACGTTTACGATCCCCTCGACGTGCGGCCGGCCGAACTGGAAAAGGAAGACATCAAGAACAACATCACCGACGAACGATATGCTTTGAACTTATTCGGCGACGGAGTGGTGTATCACAGCCTGCCTTTCAGCGACGATACGGAGATCAGCGGCTTCGTGAAGCTGGTGGTATGGATGTCGATGGATGTGCCCGACACTGATTTCAGCGTGAACCTGTACGAAATTATGCCGGACGGTAAAAGCATCCAGCTCACGGGAGACCAGATGCGTGCCCGCTACCGCGATTCTGCCGCCACCGAAAAACTGGTCAAGCCGGGAGAGATCAACCGATACGAATTCAGCGGGTTCACATTTTTTTCACGACGGCTCACGCAAGGGAGCCGGCTGCGGCTGGTGCTGACCTCGCCAAACAGCATTTACGCGGAGAAGAATTACAACAGCGGCGGCGTCGTGGCCGAGGAATCCGGGAAAGACGCGCACACGGCGCATGTCACGCTCTATCACGATGGCGATCACCCCAGTTCGTTGGAGCTGCCCCAGGTGAAATAGCAAAGCTGCGCCGGCCCAATCTTCGTCAAGCGCCATACCAACTGAGGCTGCCCCAGCTTTGCTGGTTTTGCAAAGCTGGGCACCACGGACCTCGCCCTGACGTCTGATGCTGGCGGCGTCATCCTGAGCGCAGCCGTTCTTCAGGCGGAACGAAGGATCTCCCGCGCCTCTGAGACGTCGCGCCAGCGGAGGGCTGGCCCACATTTGCCAAGCGGCGTACTAACCGGCGCTGTCCCACTTGACAGAAGGTGATGTTTATTCTACATTGTATATATAATGCCTGACCGGGACTACCTGGGTGAATTCGAGCATATCGTGATACTCGCCGTTCTACGTCTGGGCGACCGAGCCTACGGGGTCACTGTCCGGCAGGAGATCGAATTCCGCACTAAACGTGAGGTGTCAATCGGCGCTGTTTATGCCACTCTTGATCGTTTAGAGGCGAAAGGCTATGTCAAGTCCTACCTCGGCGATCCTACGCCCGAGCGCGGCGGACGATCGAAGCGTTTCTTCCATGTCGCGGCCAAGGGAGTCGCAGCCGTAAATCGCACACGCCGCGTACTCCAGAGCATGACCGACGGCCTCAATCTAGTTGAGAGGTATTCGTAATGACCCAAGTACCCGTCGTTGAGCCGCCTCGCATTGCCGTTTGGCTCCTGGACCTGTTCATTTCCGAAAAGCAGGGAGAATCCATACACGGGGACCTTTTTGAGGAATTCTCTGGCCTCGCCTCAAAATCGGGAGTCGTCTCCGCCCGCCGTTGGTACTGGCGACAGTGTTTGAAGACTATCGCTCATGTCGACACCGGATTCCAGGCCGCACCGTTGCGGATAGCTGGCGCTGTACTTCTGGGTCTTCTGCTGCTGTGGGTTGGCTTTCCACTGCCGTACCGAGCGATTGTGGCCATTGTCGTGAGATATCGATATCGATTTCATGGCGCAAACGTTGTTGAGTTGGTGAGGTTCTGCGGGCCATTGGCCATCCAGATCGGAAGTGTCATCGTGGCAATGTCAGTTGGTTGGGTCGTCGCGGCGGTGGCCAAGGGCGCGGAGATGGTCGCAACGATAACGCTGGCACTCGCCTTTAACACGGTGGCTGTGCTGGCTCATCTGGATTTGATGTGGGTGATGTTGCACTTGCCATATTACTTTTTCCTCCTGCAGCATGAAGTCATATTCGTCGTCTCCAGTTCGATCGCGATTGTCATTGCCGGAGTAATCGTCCGAATGAGTAGGTTGACTGCAGCCCATCGTTTTTCGGGTGCGTGATCCGCGGATTATTCACCTCTTGCCAGGCGCCATGCCGAACTGAGGCGCTACCCGAGCGTTGCTGACTTGCAAAGCTGGGCACCACAGACCTCGCCTTCTGGTTCTGATTTTTTCCACAGTCAACGTGTGACATCTAACCTTGCCCCCTCAATCCAAATCAGCGATCATGGTCGAGGCCGTGACGGTCGGGTGCACCCACATCGTCGCGCCCCTAAGTCCTTTGCTTCACGGATTTTAGTATCTAAGTTCTTTGGCATCCGGATTTTGCCGGGAATTTCTTGCTAACGCGGTGATTCCACTAGACCCCAGGGGGGAGGGGGGTATCGAAAGCAGACTCCGCAGCGCGCTTCAACAGCCCTCGAATCAACCAGCCGCGTTGAATTTATTTTCAAGAGGAATTCACAGGCAAGGCAAGCCGGGCGAGGTGCCATTTTTCGTTGCGCCCCCGCCGCCTTTTGATATAGTTCCCCCCTATCATGGCGCCTTCCGCTGCAGACGAAACAATCCACCCCACATCGACCGCGTCCCCACCTCTAACTCGAAATCAAATCCGCGGCTTCTGGGCCTCGTGGGGCGGCTGGACGCTCGACGGCATGGACTCGGTCATCTACGCACTCGTGCTCGTGCCCGCGTTGCGCGACTTGCTGCCCCGCTCCGGGGTCGCCGCCACCAAAGGCAACATCGGCTATTACGGAGCTCTGTTGTTCGCGCTGTTCCTCATCGGGTGGGGATTGGCATTTCTATGGGGCCCAGTTGGAGACAAGTACGGCCGGGTGCGCACCCTGATGCTGACGATCGTCTGGTATTCGGTGTTTACGTTCCTGAGCGCCTTCGTCACCAGCGTGTGGCAACTGGCAGTTCTGCGTCTTCTGGCTGGGATCGGCATTGGCGGCGAATGGGCCATGGGCGGTACATTCGTCGCCGAAGAATGGCCCGAGCATCGCCGCCGCATGGGCGCGGGCTTTATGCATACCGGCTACTACGTCGGGTTTTTTCTCGCGGCGCTGGCCAACTACGGCATCGGCAGCCACTATGGCTGGCGCTCCATGTTTATCGTCGGCGGCGTGCCCGCGCGAGTGTTGGCGTGGGTTCGCCATGGCGTCGTGGAACCCGCGGCCTGGAAAAAGAAAGAGAGTGTGGTCCAGTCGTGGGCCGTCTGGCGTCCTTTTGCGATTCTATTTTCGCCCGCCTGGCGCCGCCGCACCACCGTCAACGCCTTACTGGTGCTGGTTTCCATCTGCGGCCTGTGGGCGGGAACCGTCTACGTTCCCGCAGCGATTACCGCTCTCGCTGAAGCGGGCGGACATGTGGGTCCGGCAGCCGCGCAGCTGGCTTCCTGGGGCGTCATGCTGGTCTCATTTGCTACAATCCTCGGCTGCCTGGCGATGCCATGGCTGGCGGAACGGCTTGGCCGGCGCGGGGCGCTGGCGATTTTCTTTACGCTGATGATGGTGTTTATCGCGCTCACCTTCGGCAAGGTTTTCTACCTCGGAGCGGGCGCGTTGCCGTGGTTTTTCCTCTGTCTGTTCTTCCTGGGCCTCGGCGGCGCTAACTTCGCCGTCTACACCCTCTGGCTGCCTGAGCAATATCCCACGGAATGCCGTGCCAGTGCGTTCGCTTTTTCAACTTCATTCGCCAGATTCGGCGGCGCTGGAATTACGTTTCTGGTGGGAAGCGGCGTACGCCATTACGGATCGCTCGGAACTCCGGTCGCGTTGACATCGATCGCCTTCGCGCTCGGACTGCTCCTGATTCCATTCGGCGCTGAAACGCGCGGCCAGCGTTTGCCGCGTTAGTCGCGCGAAGACACGCTAAGCCGGCTTGAGTTGACCCCGCGCGGTGGCTGCTATGAGTCAGGGGAGAGGCCAATCTTGCGGCGCAGCTGCTACGGCCAGCTACGCCGCTGTTCTCGCCCCGTCGGCCTTAGGAGGACTGGGGACGCGCAGGCCGCTTTCGGATTCCTCGACTGTACGGTGCGCCAAAGGCTTCAACCAAAGCAGGGCCATGAACGCGGCGACGAGATCGCAGACGATCATTGCCCAAAAGACCCGTGACCAAGAGCCGGTCTTCAGGAACAACCAGGCGGCGCCGGGTCCGGCAAAAGCTGCCGCCACTCCCTTCGCCGTATATACGATTCCATAGTTGGTGGTGGCCCATTTCTTTCCGTAGAGGTCGCCGGTGATTGATGGAAACAACGAGAAAATATTACCCCACGCGAAGAAGCACAAGCCGGATAAGGCGATAAACCAGATGGGATGGCTGATCAACTGAAGCAGAGCAAATACCGCGACTGCCTCCAGGATGAACGAGATGAAGATGGCATTCTCCCGGCCGATGTGATCCGAGACCCATCCCCAGAAGGGACGGGTCAATCCGTTCAGGATGCGGTCGATCTCGATCGCCAATATCAAGGCGGTCATGCCGAAGGCCACGACAATATTATCCACATGGTAAGAGGAAGCCATGGGCTTGAGCTGGGCGGTAACCACCAAACCGCCAAAGGCCAACATGGTCATCATCAGGTAGATGACATAAAAAGATGGCTGGCGCAGCATCTGCAATGGGGTCAGATCGACGGCTGAGGTATTTATTTTGGCCCTGATTTTCGCTTCTTTCTCTTTCCAGTTGGGCGGGGTCCATCCGACCGGCGGCCTGGCCAAGAAGAGCGAGGAAGCTAGAACGGCGACGCCCTGAATCATTCCCCAGACGATGAAGGTGTGCTGATAGCCCGAGGTTTTCATCATGGCAGCAATAGGAGCGATGGTCGCCGCGGTGCCGATGCCGAAGGCTCCGGCCGTCAATCCGACGCAGAGACCGCGATGGTCCGGAAACCACTTCAGCGCGTTTCCAATGGCTCCGCCGTAGACGATGCCAGCGCCGAGTCCGCCGACGCTGTACCAAAAATAGAGGGTTCCTATCGTCTCCGCGTAGCCGGATCCAATCCAGCCCAGTCCTACCATGATCGCGCCGAGTCCCAGCATGAATCGGGGACCAATCCTATCCACCAGGTAACCCTCGAAAGGTACGAGCCACGTTTCAAGGGCGACGAATAAAGTGAACGTCCACTGGACAGCGACCAGGGAAACGTGCAGATGAGCCTGAATGGGTTTGGTAAACAGAGTCCAGGCATACTGCAGGTTGGCGATCGCCATCATGGCGACGATGCCTGCGATTAACTGGACCCAGCGATTGGGGATGCGCGAAGGGTGAATAAGAGAGGCCGGTGAGACGGTGGATGTGGCCATAGCGATACCTCCGTGAGGTACGTCGGACTTAAACGTCAGACGTTAACAACGGATGCTAAACAGCGCACAGCGAAACCTGCCCGTTCCCCGTGACTTCATTTCGCACGATGGCGGAGTCAGCTAACCTCGCCAGGCCAGATATCTAGCTCGATGGCGGGGTGTCGGCCTCCACCTCTGTGCGGAACGGGATCACGCCCGGGACCAGCCACTTTTCCCACATCTCATCGACTTTGCTTTGGAAATAATCGATGTCGTCGTTGGTGAAGTGGGCGAATCTTCCTTGTTTCAGCAAGTAATCCCGTACGGGCTGCCTCTGGATCTTCTTCGAGGCAATTTGCTGCGTCCTGCCGGTAAGTTTTAGCACGCCATCTTCCACTTCGTAGAGCGGCCAAATCCCCGTATTGACGGCTAATTCGCCCAGTTCATGGGAGATGTAAGGGTCGTAATCCCAACCCTTTGGGCAAGGATCGAGCGAGTGGATGAACGTAGGACCACCGATAGCTAAAGCCTTGCGCATCGAATTCATGGCGGCCAGGCCGTAGGACATGCAAACAGTTGCAACATAGCGGCACGTGGGATGGCCCGCTGCCATCATGCCCGCCATATTCTTTTTCCAACGGCGATGCATGATTCTCTTCACCTTGCCGGGTGTGCTGAAGGTGGTATTGGCTCCCCAGGGCGTGCTTCCTGAAAGCTGTATGTCAGTATTCGCGTATGACTCGTTGTCATACATCAGAATGAGGCAGTTGTAATCGGGATGCGTGAGCGTGGCTGAAATCGCGCCCACGCCCATGTCGGCGCCACCACCATCGCCGCAGAATGCGATGACATTGATGGGCTCCTGCTTCATCTTTCCCTTGCGCATGAGCACCTTCAGAGCGGCGGACGCTCCCAGAGCAGCCGAGCCGCTGCTGCCCAACTGCGTATGCATCCAGGGAAGCACCCACGAGGTGCTGTAATACGTGGTGTTTGCCACATACATGCATCCCGTGCTGCCGAGCACGATGGTGCGCGGGCCGGCGGCCTTGGCCATCATCTTCATGACGAGAGCTGACTCACAACCCTGGCAGGTGCGGTGACCCGAGGTGAAGTACTCGTCCAGCGGGATCTTCTTAACGGATTTGAATGGATCTAATTTCTGGGTCGGATCGATCTGTACGTAAGTAGCCATAATTCTTTATCCTCTCTGATTTCTAAAACCCGTAAGCCTGATTGTCATTCCGAGCAAACGTTCTTGGCGCATCCGTTTACTCGCGTAATCCGATCCATTGAGTCAAGGGAGCTGCCTTGCCATCAGCAGCTGCGTATACGGCATCGGCCATTTTCTGCACATCAGGCACGGTCACTTCCCGTCCGCCGAGCCCACAAATAAAGCCCACTACCGGCGGCTTCTTGCCCGGTCCCGGATACAGCGCGTGGCGAACCTCGCCGGCCAGCACGCCGCCGAGATACGGCGAACCAAAAGAATAGTCGCGATCGATCACGCCGACCGCGGCAAAGCGTTGCAGAGACTTCGACAATTCCTCGGCGGCGAACGGACGGAACCAACGCATGCGCACAAATCCAACCCGCTTGCCTTGCTTGCGCATCTCGCGGATCGCCACCTTCACCGAAATCGACAGCGTTCCCATCCCCATGAGGACGATGTCGGCGTCGTCGGTCATGTACTCCTCGAAGAAGGGGTTGCCGTAGGAGCGGCCGAAGATACGCTCGAAATCGGCGTAGGCCTCTTTGATCACGCCATAGGACCGCTCCATGGCGGCGTAGTTCTGGCGGCGAATTTCCATAACCCAGTCTTCGTTGCCCTGAGGCGCAACCGTGATGGGATTGTCGGGATGGAGTAAGAGATCTGCGCGATCGTATGGCGGCAGGAATTCGTTTACCTTCTCCTGCGACGGAATCTTGACCAACGCCTGGGAGTGAGTCAGGAACGCGCCGTCGCAGCTGATGGCCAGAGGCAGGAAGATACGCCGGTCTTCAGCGACTCGATAGGCGATGAGGGCCGTGTCCAGAGCCTCTTGCGCGTTGTCGACCCAAACCAGCTGCCAGCCCAGATCACGGACGGCCAACGCGTCATTGTGCTCGACGCCGAAGGCGCCAGGATCATCGAGCGCCCGGTTACCGACCATGGCGATCATCGGAATGCGCAGCGCCGGAGTTACCGTCAGCGCTTCCATGGCGTACATCCAGCCGACGCCGCTCGACCCGCAGAACACGCGCGCGCCGCACGCCGAGGCGTGCTTTACGATTTCAAACTGCGAGTGCTCGCCCTCAGCGACGATATACTCGCAATCCATTTCGCCGTTCGCCACCAGCTTGCAGACGTACTGCATGACGGTGTCGTAGGGACGGATCGGATAAGCCGTGATCACGTCAACGTCGGCCAGTTTGCAGGCAACTGCAATGGCCTCGCTACCGGTGATTAAGGCTGTTTCCTCAATTCTCTTTTTCTGTTCTTCGATTATCGTAGCCACTGCCATGACGAATTCTCCTCGTAATGGGCGCTATGAAATGATGGTTTATTTTCCCTGAGCGATCTCGAGCATCTCCGGAATCTGCTCTTCATATTGCCCGCGATAGCGGAACCCGTGCGAGCGTTCCGGCGGATGCTTGATTTTCTCTTCGAGCCACACCTTGTAACCGTCTTTGTCCTTGCGCCAGTCTTCCCACTGGCTGCTGTTATCTTTGAATTCCGTTTCGTTGACCATGGTGACGCATTCCTTGACCGGGCACACTGCCTCGCACACGCCGCACCCGCAGCAGGCCCTCATGTTCGCGTCGTACAAGCCTTCCGGAGTTACATCGAAACAGGAGTCCGGACACTGCAGCCAGCACAGTGTGCACTTGATGCAGGTATCGAAATTCACCACCGGACGCATGGTTCGTGTGCTGAATTTAAGAAACGTCGGATTGCGGTCGGGCTGGAATCCCCCGTGCGCGTGGGACGCGGGATCGTCCATCTTGTGTCCGGCAGGAATGCTGGGGATGGCGATGCCTTCGCCCATCTCATGCCACTTGGGCAAATCAAATTTGTAAGGTATTTCAGGATTGCCCTGGTCCGGATTGACCGTGATGCTGGTAGTGCGCTCGTAGGACTTCGCAGCGGATGTGGCCTTGAGTTCGTCTTTCCACTCGTCAACGATTGCTCTCTGGACAGATTTCAAGCTGAACAGCTCGGGAAGAATCTTAGCAACCGCACCCAGAATGCGAACGTCGGTGTGATCGTCTTTGTAAACCCACAAGCCGGAGAAGCTGACAGTGCCCTTCAGGATCGACAGTTGGTAAGGGCTCTCCTTGCGGTGGGCCATGGCAATGATGGCTTCCGGACCCTCGCGCGAGGTGACGATCAGCGTGCCGCCCGGCTTCAGCAAACGATTGACCGGTTGCAGGCCATACCAGGCCCACGACTCAACGCCTTTGCATAGCGTGTCATCGACGCAAATGGTGACATCGACTTCTTTGGGTTCGTACTTCGCCATGCCTTCCTGCAGGGTTTGTTCGTCAGTAGCGACGATGGCGAAGCCCTTCGCTGGAATGCCGTTGCGCTCCGGACTGTCTCCGTAGCGGCCAAAGGAAATGCCCACTTTGCCTTCGTGATGGGCGGCGAGCACGATAGCGCGGCTTATTCTGCCCGCCATGGTTTTCTGGAAAATTCCTCGATAAATAATCTCGATTGCGAATAACCGACCCATGACAAAATCCTCCGTAAATTAGAACTTGCTGGTCAAAATTTGTTCAGTACGATCTCTTCGACGTCTTCAATGTGCCGGCGCATGGCATCTTTGGCAGCTTCGCCATCGCGACGCTTGATGGCAGCCAATATCCGGCGATGGCCGGCGAG
The DNA here is from genome assembly GCA_049584615.1 of Candidatus Sulfotelmatobacter sp. GTDB lineage: Bacteria > Acidobacteriota > Terriglobia > Terriglobales > Acidobacteriaceae > Sulfotelmatobacter. The sequence goes on along the minus strand of JBAUYE010000174.1, from coordinate 1,072 downwards.
CGATTTCTGGGCGCGTCCCTCTACCTGCAACGAGCGTTCCCGGGTATCACGCAGCAGATCCATGAGAATGTCGAGCACCTTCAGCACGACACTGTTATCGGAAGCGAGAGCCACGCTGTAGTGAAATTCGGCGTCTTCGGCGACCGCGGCGTCTCCTTGCTTCTGTTTTTCCTCCTGCCGCCGCAGGATCTCTTCCATGTCGGAAATATCATCGGCCGATGCATGCGTGGCGGCGCGTGCGGCCAGCGGCGGCTCGAGCATTCTGCGAAAATCCAGAAGCTCGCTCACCAGCTCTTGGCGGCGCTTCAGAGCGTCAGTAAAAGGGTTCACCAGCGATTCAGCGGAAATTTCGCGAACGATGGTGCCAGCCCCCTGACGCGGCTCAACCAAGCCCATTAGCTCCAGGCCTCGAATCGCATCGCGGATGGAACTGCGGCTCACGCGAAGCGTCTCGGCCAGTTCACGCTCTGAGGGCAGCTTGTCCCCGGGCTGCAGCTTTTTCAGGATCAGGCGTTCGATCTGCTTGGCGACTTCCTCGTAGACTTTGTTCCTGCGAACAACTTCGAAGTCGGACTTGAGCGCTGTGGGCAAGGTGAATTCCAAGTGGTCCGATAAGTGGACCAGCCAACGGACGGAGTATACGCCCGTTGTCAAGCCCCGGAGCAAATATTTTTATGGGTGGGATGAAAAAGGGCGATGCAAGGGAGATCAGCGGGGTTGCTGGGCCGCGCTTTGGGCCAGTAACTTCACACAGTTGTACACCGTACGAGTGGAGTTCATCGGGACTCCCACGCGTTCTCCCAACTCGACCACCGATCCCACCAGCGCTTCCAGTTCCATGGGCCGGCCGGCTTCGAGATCCTGCAGCATCGAGGTCTTGTGCTCACCGACCTTTTCCGCGCCGGCAATTCGCTGATCGATGGAAATGGGCAACTCCATCGCCAACTTGTTGGAAACGGCTTCCACTTCCTGCATGATGTTTCTGATGACCGAAGCAGTGCCTGGGTCGCGGGCGAGCTGCACTAGCGTAGCGCGGGTAAGCGCGCTGACCGGATTGAAGGAAGCGTTGCCC
>JBAUYE010000173.1:0-3978 GCA_049584615.1 Candidatus Sulfotelmatobacter sp. | reverse complement strand
GATTGTTTGTATTCTTCGTCCCAACTTAAGTTCAGCCACTTCAACCCCTCGAAAATAGAATCCACCGAGGCCTGGGTGTTGCGTTCGACGTCAGTGTCGTCGAGGCGGAGGATCATCGTCCCGCCGTTGTGGCGGACATACAGCCAGTTGAAGATGAAAGTGCGCGCGCTGCCCACGTGAAGAAAGCCGGTGGGTGAGGGCGCGAAGCGTACCCGGGGCTTCGAGACTGCCGTGGATTCGGGCATAGATGGCGAAAGTCTGATGGTATGGGGGCAAGAAAAGTATCGTCAAGCGAGCCGCGGCCCACAAACCTCGGTTAAGTGACGGATTGCAGGGATTCTCGTGTCAGGGCAGTGTCCTTAAATCCTGTTGAATTCGCCCCCAGGCTGTGAAAACATTAGGTATCAATCTTCTCCTAAGCCGCTGATCGATCTCCGCGGGAAGGGTTCTCCAGGCCTCATGAACAGCGTCGTCATCAGCATGGTGGTGATTCCGGGACTAGTCTCGGTGCTGCTGTTCCTGATCTTCACCTATCTGTATGAGCAAAGCCGGCAGGCGTATTTCCGCGCCTGGCAGCTGGCATGGGCGGCCTATTCGCTGCATTACGTTCTGCACGCGGTCTCGTTTTACCGCCCGCCTTCGCCGCTAGCATTCTTCGCCAGCTCGTTGTTCCTGGTGGCGATGGCTTTGTGCATCTTCGTGTCGACCCGCCTGATGCGCGGGCCGTCGCGTTTTCGCTGGTATGACGCTGCGCTGGCGGTCGCCGGAATTACGTTGGCCTGGTTCAACTTTCAGGGGCACATGGTAGCCGGCGCGTTTCAGGAAGCCGCGCAGCCGCCGATAGCCCTCGACCTGGGAATTGCAGCCGTGCTCCTGTACTGTTCGGCCGTGTTCTACGTGAACGGCCACCGCCGGGGATCGCTAGCTTTTAAGGTACTGGGTTTCTCGCTGGCGTTGTGGGCCGTGTTGATGGGTGCGGGGCAATTCCGCAGTCTATGGGGCGCGCGTTTTGACAGCGCCGCTAACTATCTCGGGCCGGTGCCGCAGATGCTGCTGGGCATCGCGATGGTGATGGTGCTGTTTGAGAACGAGCGCAACGCGGTGCAGGAGAATACGCTGGCGCTTTCGACCCTCGGAGTGGATCCGCGGCGCTTGCTATCGGCCGACGACTTGCTGCCCAGCATGCAGTCGGCGCTGGACCGCCTGGCCGGGGCCTTGTCGGCGCGGCGGGCGGTCATCTATATCTCGGAGCGCTGGCGCGGCCTGCTGCCTTCGGTGGAGCGCGGATTCTCGGCGCAATTCCTGGACGTTTTGACCACGACTGGGGCGGGAGAATACATCTGCGAACTGGCTTACCGGCAAGGTGGGCTGTTTACGGTGCATGACCTGGCCCACATGACCGAGCCGCTGCCCATGGGCCCGAGCGGGACCTATGCCGATTTCAAGAAGGTGTTCACTGAAGCCGACATTCGAAACCTGACCGCCGTGAGTCTGCAGACTCGCGAACACGCATTCGGGGTGATTTTATTTCCTCATGCGGAGCGCAAGGCATTCGGCGCATCGGGTCCGCATCTGATGGTGGGACTGGCTTTGCAACTCGGGCTGACGCTGGAGAACTACCTGATCGCGCACGACGCCCACCGGCGCACACAAGAGTACGAGTTGCTGACGCAGATTGGGCAGGCTATCAGTTCGCGGCTCGATCAGGATGAAGTCTTGCGCACCATCCACGCCGAGCTGGGACAGATTTTCCACACCGGCAACTTCTACATCGCGTTTCAGGAAGGAGACGTAATCCGCTTCGAACTGGAAGTAGAGGACGGGCAGACTCTTCCCAAGCGCTCGCGCAAGCTGGAGAACGCATTCACTGAGTATGTGATCCGGATGGGTCAGCCGCTGCTGATACGGTCCGATCTGGAGAGAATGCGGGCGCGATTGGGTGTCAGCTTCCGGCCGGAACATCCCGCCAAGTGCCTGTGCGCGGCCCCGATTCTGCTGGGGAATAAGCCTGCCGGCGCGATGGTTGCCATGAGTAAGGAACGGGAATTTGTGTTCGAACAGCGCGATCTGGACGTGTTGATGACCGCTGCCGGCCAGGTTTCGGTTGCGGTGGAGAATGCGCGTTTGTTCGCCGAGGAACAAAGGCGCTCGCGGCAGCTGGCATTTCTCAACAACATTTCGCGCACTGCCATTTCGAGCGACGACCCGGTGCACATGCTGGGACAGATTGTCGGGGAAATCCAGAAGAACTTCAGCTTTGATCACATCGGCATCGGCCTGCTCGATTACGGAACTAAAGAGATCGAAATCAAAGCCGAAGCCGGGGCCACCGCGCATGCCATGGGCAAGCGCATCCCCATCGGGATTGGGATTCTGGGGCGGGTGGCGCGGACCGGCGAGCGGGCTCTAGTGCAAAACGGCGTGGAGGGCCAGATCGGCGCGATTTTGCCGGAGTCGCGGTCCGTGCTGTGCATTCCCATCACTTACGGCGAGACGCTGCTAGGCGCGCTGAATATCGAGAGCCACAATGAGAGAGCATTTTCGCCGCAAGACGTTCTGATTCTTAACACCCTGGCCGACCTGCTGGCTACGGCGCTGCACAATGCTTTCGTCTTCCAGAAGCTGCAGCAGCAGTCGATTACCGACGGACTGACGGGAATCAAGACGCGACGCTTTTTCTGGGAAGCGCTGTCGGCGGAGTGGAAGCGCGCTTCGCGCTCGGGACGCCCGTTCTCCGTCGTACTGATTGACCTGGACAAGTTCAAGGAAGTGAACGACACCATGGGCCACTTTGAAGGCGACCTGGTGCTGGCTCGCGTGGGGCGCCTGCTGGAGCAGAAGTCGCGGCAATCGAACGTGGTGGCCCGCTATGGCGGAGATGAATTCATTGTCCTGATGCCGGAAACCGGGCCAGAGCAGGCTCAGGTGCTGGCCGAGCGCCTGCGGCAGTGGATTGTGCAAGACCCCATGTTGAACGAGCACCACATCACCGGCAGCTTCGGCGTGGCCAGCTTCCCGACTCACGGGTTCTCCATCGAAGACATTATTCGCGTGGCCGACGCGGGTATGTATGTTTCGAAGCGTTCCGGCGGCAATCGCGTGTCGGCGGCTGAGGAGTTTGCCGCGGGCGAGGAGTTTGCTTCCCAACGCCAGCAGATTTCCGCCTACATCGAGGGCTTTCTGCAGCGCGAACACAACGGGCCGGAACATCTCGAGGAACTGACTTCGATGCTGCTGAAATTCTGTGGCGGCGAAGAGGATTGCAACGTCCCCTTGCTGAAGGAATCGATTGAGGTTCTCAGCCGGGCGGCCGAATCCCGCGAATTGCGCACCGCCGGCCACGGCGACCTGGTAGCGCGCTATACCGAGATTCTAGCGCGTGCGCTTCATTTGCCGCCGGAGGAAACCGCCGATCTGGTCTACGCCGCACGCATTCACGACGTGGGCAAGATCTTCGTGCCGGAACGCATTTTGAATAAACCCGGCCCGCTAACTGACGACGAATTCTTTCTGGTGAAGATGCATGCGCGGGTTGGAGCCGAAATCGCGGGTATTGTGCCGCACGGCGCCATGATGCGCCAGGCCATCGAACATCACCACGAGCGGTTTGACGGCACCGGTTATCCCGATGGGGCGAAAGGCGAGCAGATTCCCATCTGGGCGCGGATTATCGCCCTCTCGGACGCCTATGCCAACATGGTGACCGAGCAATCGATTGCCGCGGCCCGCACCCCCGACCAGGCGCTCGATGAGCTGGCCAAGATGAGCGGCACCGGCTTCGATGGAATGCTGGTACGGTTGCTTCTGCGCGAGTTGAAATCGGAACGGGCGTCATCGGCGAGGGATGGTTTCTGAGGTCCTTTCGAGACGGCCATGCTCGGCGATGAAACTCTATTTCGGTCCGACCTAAACCGCATTGAGGTCCTTGTTCCGGCGCGGTAGGAGCAGTGCACCCACGAGCACTGCCGGAATAATCGA
>JBAUYE010000172.1:0-17868 GCA_049584615.1 Candidatus Sulfotelmatobacter sp. | reverse complement strand
CCGTAGTGGACTCCTCAGCCGAGGCTTCCTGGCCGCTGGCGGGCTGCTGCTGCGCAGCCTGATCCGGAGCCGGGGCCTGTTGCGCCGCGGGCGCCGGAGCCGCAGGCGCCGGCGCTTGTTCAGCGGGCGCGGTCTGGGCAAACCCTAGGGCTCCCAACAGAATTGTCAAAATCAGCAGCCTCAGCGCACTCGCAGTCGCGGTCAGGCTCGCGAACTTTCCCATCATCCATTCTCCTCCCATAACCGGGCGTGGTGGCGGACCGTAAGCGCTCGGCATGAAGAAGAAAGAGGCGCCGTCAGTAAAGGTTCCGCTTGTGATTCCTCGCGAGCAGGCATTTGCCCGGTCGCGGCGGGATCGCATCATCTTACCAACTTTGATGCCGACTCTGCCCGGCATGCCGCCCGGAGGGCCCTTCGGCTTCCAATCTCACTCCGTTCCCACTTCGCGGAGGTCGCAACTCCCACATATGATAAAAATGACTTTCTACTTTCGAGAGCACTTTTGCCCAAGACTCCGCCAGAGCAGCCATTGGATGCCAGCGCCGCCGCTTCCCGGGATCGCGCTCCCGCGCGCCGGGTTGCCCTGGTGGGCTTCGGAACCGTGGGCCGCGCCGTGGCCAAGATTCTCGGCGAGCGCAATGGGGGTGACGGCTTGCTCCGCCTCACCCACATCTGCAACCGCAACATCGAACGCAAGAAACAGCCATGGGTTGCCGAGCACTGGATTCCGAGCGACGTAGTCTGGACCGACGACTTCCACAGCGTTCTCGACTCCGACGTTGAAATCGTTATCGAGCTGATCGGTGGGCTTCACCCTGCGGAAGACATTGTGCGTGGCGCTCTTGCAGCAGGAAAATCAGTGGTCACGGCCAACAAGCAGCTCATCGCCCGCCACGGCCCGGACTTGCTGCAGCTCGCCAACGCAAACGGCTGCCAGCTTGAGTTCGGAGCGTCCGTCGCCGGCGGCGTTCCCGTTCTCCCCGCGCTGCGCACCGGTCTTAGCGGAGATCGCCTCCACGGCATTGCTGGCATTCTGAACGGAACTTGCAACTACATTCTCAGCCGCATTGAGACCGATCGCATTCCCTTCAGCGAGGCTCTCGAAGAAGCCCAGGCGCGCGGCTACGCCGAAGCCGACGCCAGCGAAGATCTCGACGGCGGCGATGCCCGCGCCAAGCTTTCCATTCTAGCGCTGGCGGGTCTGCACGTCCGTGTTTCCCCCGGAGATATTCGCGCCCGCACCATCCGCCCCATCGACGCCGTCGACTTCGATTACGCTGCCGAGTTGGGCTGCACCATCCGGCAGATCTCGCGCTCCGATCTCAAAGACGCGACGCTGTTTGCCGACGTCGGCCCCAGCCTGGTCCCAACGTCGTCTCCCTTTGGACGCGTGCAGAGAAATCTGAATCTGGTTTTGACCTCGGGAGAATACGGCGGCGACATGGCTTTCCTCGGCGCCGGCGCGGGAGGGGATCCAACGGCCGTTGCCGTCGTCTCAGACCTGATGTTTGTGGCGGAAAGTCTGGCTGGAAGTTCCTCGGGAAGACCGCGTGCGCATCGCCCGCTGCAATTAGCGTCGCCAAAAGTCAGCTGCGACTTTGAGACGCCTTGGTATCTGCGTTTCCTGGTGAAGGACCAGCCCGGCATCATCGCTGGCCTGGCCGCAATCCTCTCATCTCATCAACTGAATATTGACGCCGTGCTGCAAAATCCCGGCTTCGACAAAAATGCGCTGCCCTTCGTCATCACGCTCGAGCCTTGCCGGGATGCACAGTTGCAGCCCGCGCTGCAGGAAATGTTCGCACTGCCCTTCGCGCTCCGCCCTTGCCTCTGCCTGCCGATTCTGCGCTAGGCTTTCCAAGTTCCCGCTGCGGCCCTCGCTAGGGGCTGTCATCCCGAAGCGAAGCGAGGGATCCTGGTGTTTGCGCGTAGCAGCAATGATGATGGCGGGAGCAAACCCAAGGCCCCTCGCTTCGCTCGGGAAGACAAGCGTGTCCGGCGCTAGCTGGCTTTGCTCCAAAACGGATTTTTCAGCCCGGCAGGTGCAAGCGCGCTGTCGGTCGTCGTTTCCGCCCCCGAATCGTCTGAGATTTTCTCGTCCAGCAAACGGGACGAAGGTGCTTGGGTATCTTCCTGGCAATAGGAAGGCGTGGTAGGAGAAGGAATTTCTAATTTCACAGCCAACCTCCGCATTTTCTATGATCTACCTCTATTAAAACACCCAGCACGACTTTCGCAGGTCGCAAAATCCCGATAACCCGCATCGAAAAATCAGCATCTACAGAATTCGCGGCCATGGCATGATGTCGAACCCTTGATAGAACTGCTAGGATGTCCAGTCACGCGACACCGTAAGAATTCCGAAACTATCCTCCTGAGGAAGACCTTTCATGAAATACCGCAAGTTGGGACGAACCGGTTTCGATGTCAGCGATATCTCCTATGGACTCTGGGGTATGAGTGGATGGAGCGGCTCTGACGACCGCCAGTCGCTCGACTCCCTGCAACTCTCCGTCGATGCAGGTTGCAACTTCTTCGACACGGCATGGGCCTACGGCGAGGGCAAAAGTGACGGCCTGCTGGGCGAAATCATGGCACGCAACTCCAAAAAGCGCCTGTACGCCGCGTCGAAAATTCCTCCAGCCAACGACAAATGGCCAGCGCTGCCAACCTATAAATATGTCGATGTTTTTTCTCCCGCTCACGTCTTCAAATACGCTGACCTGATCCGCAAGAAACTCCGCGTCGATTCGATTGATGTTTTGCAATTCCATGTCTGGGATGACAGTTGGGCGGACGACCCGGAATTTCTCTCGACCGTTGAGAAATTGAAAGACGGCGGCTGGATTCGCTACTTCGGCCTCAGCCTCAACCGCTGGGAGCCGGAGAATGGCCTCAAAGCCCTGCACACCGGAGTGGTCGACGTGGTGCAGGTGATCTACAACATCTTCGATCAGGCGCCCGAAGACAAGTTGTTTCCCATCTGCCAGGAACTCAGCGTGGGTGTGATCGCGCGTGTGCCGCTCGATGAAGGCAGCCTGGGCGGCAAGATGACGCTCGAAACCCGCTTCCCGAAAGACGACTGGCGGGCGCTTTACTTTGGCCCGGAAAATCTGGCCAACACCATTCAGCGCGTCGACAAGCTCAAGAAGATCGTGCCCGCAGGCATGACGCTACCTGAAATGTCGCTGCGCTTTGTCCTGTCGCATCCCGCAGTCAGCACCACGATTGTGGGCATGCGCGACCCGGAGCACGTACGCCAAAACGTTGCCGCCAGTGACGCCGGCCCTCTCGATCGAGGTCTGCTCACCGAATTGAAAAAGCACCGCTGGGACCGCAAGCCGCAACGCTGGTCAGACTAGCAATACCGAAAGTCGAAAAGTTTTCCCCCTCTCGGCAAACATTGTCATCCCGAGCGATGCGAGGGGCCTTGGTGCTTGCTAGCGTCGGCGCGCGCCGGTAGCGCAGGCACGAACCAAGATCCCTCGCTCCGCTCGGGATGACAACGTGGCGATGAAGCTGCGCTGTACCGTCCTCACCCTACGGCCTCTGGTAGTAGCTCGCTCCGCCGTCTAGTGTTTTTCATGCCAAAACTATGAAAGCAAATTCACTCCGCACTGCATTCTCTCTAACTCTGTTCATTGTCCTTCTCACCGCCAACCTCTACGCCCAGAACTCCCGCGGATCGCTGCGCGGGACAGTGCAGGATGCCACCGGCGCCCGCATCGCCTCCGCCAAAATCGTCGTGCAATTGTCGGGATCTTCTGTGCAGCGCGGCACCACAACCGAAGACCGCGGCGAGTTTCGCCTGGACGACCTTCTGCCCGGTAACTACCGCATCACCGTATCAGCCGCCGGGTTCGCCCCGGCGCAGGCGGAGGTCTCAATCGCCGTTGCCAACGTCCGCGACATCACGGTTACGATGAAACCTGCGGCGACCTCGCAAACCGTCACCGTGCAGGGGAGTTCCTCGTCGATTACCACCGAGATAACTGACACGTCGAGCGCGGTGCGCGGAGGCGTGGTCGGGACGCAGGACCTGGAAACTCTGCCGCTCCCGGCGCGAAGTTTCGCCAACATTGCCTATCTCGTGCCTGGAACTGAGCCGGTCGAACCTTCCGACCCAACCAAGGCGCGCATCACCGCGGTTTCGACTGGAGGAAGTTCTGGGTTGAACAACGAACTATCGGTGGATGGAGCGGAAGATTCCGACGACTGGATCGGCGGCTTCCTGCAAAACTTCTCGCCCGATGGGGTTCAGGAATTCGCCGTGCGCACCTCGAACGAAGACGCCGACACGGGTTGGACCACAGCCGGCTCGGTGGTAATTACGACCAAGCGCGGGAGCAACGATTGGCACGGCAGCGGAGCGTTCTTCGATCGCCAGGCGGCGCTGAACGCGCGCTTCCCCATCGAGAATCCGGCGCCGAATCCGAAGCAGCCGTTCTCCCGCCAGAATTATGTAGGAACATTCGGGGGTCCGGTCGCAAAAGACAAAGTCTGGTTCTTCACCTCGTTCGAGAACGTTCATGAAAATGCGAGCATCGCCTACAGTCCGGCCAGCACAACCCAGTTCGACGCGCTCTCGCGATTGGCGTCCGAGGGATTGATCACCGGCATTCCTTCCATCCCGGTTCCCGCCACCGTTCCCATTCCGTTTCGCGACTACCTCAGTTCGCTGCGTTTTGATTGGGCGCAAACGCAGAAATCGAACTGGTTCCTGCGCATCTCTTCAGACAGCTACATCACGCACAACGCCCTGGTGCAGCAGGCTACGCTGCCTTCCACCGGCCTGCTCACGCACAACAATTACTGGAACGTGGCGCTCAGCAACAGCTACGCCTTCAATTCAACCTGGCTGGGCAATCTGGTCTTCGACGCCAGCCTGTTGCATCTGACGCAGACGCGGAATTCCGATCTCGGCTTCGCCATACAGTTTCCCTTCAGCGTGACGGCGCTCACCGTCTCCGGCTTCGAAACCTTCGGCGACAATCAGTTTGCCACCCCCATCACCCTTTTCCCGGATCTGCGCAATCAGGACAAATACCAGTTTCGCTACGACTTGAGCCACGTCGTGCGCGACCACGCGTTCAAGTTCGGAATCGACTTCATTCACGAACCGGTGCTGAGCGGAGCGTTCGCCTCGACAGCCGAGCAGTTCACCACCTATCCCTCAAACCCCGATTGCTACATCAATCCGCCGGGCCCCGATTGCGGTGGCATCACAACTGCCCTGCCGTTCTACTACACCCCTCCCAGCGCGATGTGTAATCCGGAACCCGATCCCAGCACCCTCATTAACTGCACGTTTACTCCCGCCGGCGACGGCAGCTTCTCCCAGAACGTTCAGCGTCTCGCCTTCTACGCCGAGGACTCATGGCGCGTCTCGCACCAGCTCACCGTCAATTACGGATTGCGTTACCAGACGACCTGGGGACTATTCGTCGGCTCGGGACGCAACGAAGCCGAGAATGCCGCGTATGTGACCCTGCAAGCGTTGGATATTCCGACTGTGCCTGGCGTACCGAGTGATTATCGCAAGCAAATCGCGCCTCGTCTTGGCATTGCCTACTCACCCGGGAGCAGCGGGAACACGGTAATTCGCGCCGGGTTTGGCCTCTACTACGACGATCTCGCGCAGAACGGATGGGCCACTGCATTCCAGGGCGTCAACAACTCGAACTTCACCACCGGGACGTGCAGCCTTACGGGAGGCCCAGGCACTTATGCGCTCAGCGGCGCGGGCTGCTTGACGGGCGGCGCAGGCGCCACCGGCAATCTGATCGGCTCGCCTTATAAAACGCCGTACGCCATTCACACCACGGGCGGGATTCAACACGCTTTCAATCAGCATTGGCTGGCAAGCGCCGACTTCGTACACGAGCAGGGCAATCACGGATACCGCGGCTTCCCCTACAGCAGCGGCGCAAATCTCTTCACTCCGCTGATTTCCAGCTCAGAGCCTCCCAATGAATACGCCACCGACCAGACGGACGTCGTGCCCAACGTGAATGTATTCGAGGCCGACAATCGTTCCAGCTACAACGGCCTGTTGCTGCATTTGCAGGGCAACATGCGCCGCTTCAACCTGGTTGCGAACTACCAGCTCTCGAAGGCGCAGACCTGGGGATGCCTGCTGGGCGAGCTGTTTGACTATGTGGACGGCGTCTGCCCGAACCAACCCAACCAACCGAATCCCGGATTCCTGAACGCTTTCGGGCCAGGCGACTACGGACCCTCTGGCGAGGACGTTCGTCACCGTTTCGTGCTGGCGGGCACGGTCCACCTTCCCGGCGGTTTCGAATTGAGCACCATAAACCAGTTCGAGAGTGCTCGCCCCATCACCATCACAAACGCGGACAACACCGACCGCATTTATGTAAATGGAGTGTACACAAGCCTCGATGAATTCCGCGGCACGCCTTACATTCAGTCCGATCTGCGCGTGACGCGTCCTTTCAAAATCAACGAGCGCTGGCAGGTCGATCCCTTCATCGAGTTCTTCAATCTCTTCAACCGCAACAATCCCGGCGCGAATTTCGCCGTCAATGTGGCGCAGCTTCCAGTTCCAGCCGACCAGATGCAAGCCAACGGACAAGGCATCACCAATGTGACCACTATTTGCACGAACGCGGATTGCTCCCAGACCGCGCCCATCACCAGCCTGAAGCAGCTTGAAATACCCGAAGGCGCGCTGGGAGATTTCTTCGGGCCCGGCACAACCGTGGGCATTCCCTTCGCCGCGCAGCTGGGAGTGCGAATTACCTTCTAGAAAATCAGCTACGTCCTCTGCTGGTAGTGTCTTAGATGACGTGGTTTTTAAGACAGCACCCCTCTGCTACCCGGATTGACACCGCCGGATACCTGCCGTATCGTTTTTGAAACGACAATCTGGAATCACCAAATCTTTTCTACCCAGGACGAGGCATTTTCATGAGCGACGACCTAAAGAAGGATGCATTTTCGCGGCGCGGATTCCTGGAAATGGGAACGGCGGCCCTGGCGGCGGCCGGAATGCTGTCGGCCGATGCCGCAGCCCAGAATCAGAAACCCTACCCAACCAAGGATGATCGCAGCGCCAGCGCCCCGGGCCCAGGGAATCCGGCCATCGATGCCCAGAACCCGGATTCCTTCCTGCCGCCGCCCACCGATGCAGGTGGAGTGCAGACCTTCAAATATCCTTTCGGACTTTCGCACAAGCGCATGCAAGAAGGTGGATGGTCGCGCGAGGTCACGATCCGCGAGCTTGCAGTTTCCAAATCGATTGCCGGCGTGGATATGAGATTAACTGCGGGAGGCATACGAGAGCTGCACTGGCATACGGCGGCAGAGTGGTCCATCATGCTCTATGGGAACGCCCGCATCACCGGCCTTGATGCAGAAGGCAAGAGCTTCGTCAGCGATGTGACGGAAGGCGATCTCTGGTATTTTCCTACAGGTATTCCGCATTCCATTCAAGGCCTGGGTCCCGACGGTTGTGAGTTTCTGCTGGTGTTCGACGATGGCAATTTCTCGGAATACGAGACCGTCCTGCTCACCGACTGGATGGCACACACGCCCCACGAAGTGCTCTCGAAAAACTTTGGCGTGAGTGAGCAGGCTCTGGAAAACATGCCGAAGCGGGAGAAATTTATCTTCCAGGCGCCGGTACCTGGCCCGCTGCCTGCGGACCTGAAAGCGACCGCCGGCTCGCTCGGATTATCGCCCATCGATTTCTCTTATCGCACATCGCAGCAACCGGTAACCAAGCGCACCAAGGGCGGCGAAGTGAAGATCGTCGATTCGAGCAAGTTCAAAATCTCCACCACGATTGCCGCAGCCATCGTCACCGTCCATCCCGGAGGAATGCGCGAACTCCACTGGCATCAAAATGCCGACGAATGGCAGTACTACATCAGCGGCTCGGGAAGAATGACCGTGTTCGCCACCGGAGGCCGCGCCCGCACCATGGATTTTCAAGCTGGAGACGTGGGCTACATCCAGAAGACGCTGCCCCACTACATTGAGAATACGGGTGACACCGATCTGAAATTTCTGGAGATGTTCAAGAGCAGCTACTATCAGGACCTCGCGCTCTCAGAGTGGCTCACGCACACGCCTCCGGAGCTCGTAATGGCCCATTTAGGCATCGATCGGGCAACTCTCGACGCCATGCCGAAGGAAGAAGTTGTGGTGATGCCGAAGTAGACAAATTTGAACGATGCGGAAGGATCCTCTGTCGAACCCTTGTGTGAGGGAATGGGAATACTCCGCGAGAATCAAAAGGTATCGCGGCAGCAAGCGAGCGAACGCCAAAAGTCTTGCAAATCCTAGTCAATCACCTTTCCGTCAAAAATTCTTGGAACCTGGACCGACTCGCTTCCGTAGTTGTTGGACAGCGGGCTGGCGGTAGAGCTATGAAGAGCAAATTTGCCGATCTGGGTCCAGGATGCTTGAGATGACTACGAAACGATCTGATGTGCCTCTAAGAGTCAGCACAATCGAGCGATGTCCACACAAAAAAACGTGCTGCATTGCTTCTCTCCTTGCCGTTGCCCTTGCGGTCCCATTTCTCCACATCTTGGCCAGCGCTGCCGATACAGTTGGCGACTGCCGGATCGGCGCCTACCGGCTGACCGACGGTAGCGTGGTCGATATCGGTGCATCGGACGACGACGCGCTGCGGTGGCGTCGTTTCGATGGAACCACCGGTAAGCTGCACAAGACCGCCGATGGAAGCTGGAGCAGCACTCTGGGCTTTACTGACAAACCGGATGGCAAGACGGTGACCTTTTCCGACTGCGCGAAAGGCGACATCTCCTTCAACGGTATCAACGGCCAGAGCATCGACTTCAACGTGATCGAGACCACGTTCGAAGGCAACGGTGTCAAGCTCGTCGGACGGCTGGTGCTGCCGAAAAGCGGCGGCCGGACGCCGATCGTGGTGCTGATCCACGGCTCCGAAGATGACTCTGCCCGTGATTGGTACCCTCTGCAGCGGCTGCTTCCTGCGGAAGGGGTGGGTGCGTTCGTCTATGACAAGCGCGGCACCGGCGGCTCGGGCGGCAACTACACCCAGGATTTCAATCTGCTGGCCAACGACGCCGTGGCGGCGACGCGCGAGGCTCGGCGGTTGGCAGGTGCGCGACTAGGTCGGATTGGCTATTTTGGTACCAGCGAAGGCGGCTGGGTCGCGCCGCTGGCGGCAATGCGCGCTCCGGTCGATTTCGTCATCGTCGGATTCGGCCTGGCTTTCTCGGTAATCGACGAGGATCAGCAGGAGGTGGCGCTGGAGATGCGCTTGAAGGGTCATAGCCCCGAAGAGATCGCCAAGGCACAGGAGGTGGCCGCCGCGGCTGAGGCGGTGTTCGAGAGCGGCTTCACCAAAGGCTTCGAACGCTTCGACGCGCTACGAGCGAAGTATCGCAACGAATCCTGGTACAAAGACCTCCACGGCAATTACACCTACTTTCTCTTGCCCTACAGCGTGGCCGATCTGCGTGAGAAGGCTAATGCCGCCCTCGGTGCGGCGCTGGGCGGCCAGTTGAGGACATTAAATTTCTCTGACATGGGCACGCCTTTCCGCTATGACCCCATGCCAACGCTTCGTGCAGTCAAAGCTCCGCAGTTATGGATCCTGGGTGAAGACGATCTTGAAGCGCCGAGCGCTCCGACCGCCGGTCGCCTCGAGGAGTTGGCCGCTCAGGGCCGGCCAATTACCGTGGCAATTTTCCCCCATGCCGAACACGGCATCTACGAGTTTGAGACCAAGCCGGACGGCGAGCGGGACGACACGCGCAATGCCGATGGCTATTTCGCCATGCTGCGCGATTTCGCCCGCGATGGCAGGCTCGAAGGACGTTACGGCGCCAGCGTCGTAGTAGCTTCTACCTTACCAGCCACTCCGTCGCCGCGTGCACGCGCACCAGCAGCTGGCCGTAAGTAACGGCCAGAGTGACCGCCACGGCCGCTGCGGTGCACAGCGGATACACCAGAGAATATCCCGGCGCCTGACTCTGCCGCTGTTCCGTCCAGGCAATCAAACGCTCGACACGCGCATTCACCGACTCCGCCGGGCTGTGGACCAAGGCCGTGGTCAGCGCCGCGGGCGGTTCCAATGGAGAAAGGCGCGACAACTTGATCAGCGCCGCGGCCAGATCCAGAGCTTCCGCAGCGCTCGAGACTGCAGCATCATCGGCCGCCATTTCAGTAGCTTCCCGCCAGGCGCGCTCCAGTTCCGCCATTCCCGGAAACGCCACCAGGCGCAGAATCAGCTTTCTCAGATTGTCCCGGCTTCGCACGTGCGTCACTTCATGCCGGAGCGCGGTCTCGAACTCCCGCTCGCTCAGCACCATCTCCGCGGCCTGCGAAAGCCACACGCTCGGCCGCAGAATGCCGGCCGCGGTAAGCGGTGGAGCAACCGCGGAAACACGCACCGGGACCGACGCCGCGCAGTCGATGGAAGAAGAATCGATGGCCCGGGAACTGAGCACGCGCGCTTCGCTCGACCATCGCCCTACGGTGCGCGAAGCCTGCAGCAACGCCGTGGCTGCCTTCCACATCCCGGCCAGCAGGACGATCATCCCGCACAGACCCAGCACCACGGGCACAGCTCCCAGGGGTTCGTTCACCGCGCGGGGTTCTAGCAGCAGGAACGAAGGCACTGCCAACACAAGGGTCAGCCCAGTCGCAACCACGGCCGGAAGCAGGCGCAAGGCAAAGAGCAGATTGGCGCGGCGCCTCGCGGAATAGCGTTGGCAGGCAAACCATACGCTCCTCCACACGCCGCAAACTGCTGCGGACAGGACGCAGTACAGCATCACGAAGATGGAGAAAGAAACCGCGATTCCGCGCACTGCGAACATCATTCTTTCTCCTTGATCGTTCCCTCTCGACTCATCTCCCGTTGCCCCAGTTCGCGGCGCTTGCGTTCGACGAGTTTCTGCAGATCGTTGAGCAACTCCGCGTCCCTCTCACCCAGGATTTCTACCAGAAACGAGAGTGGTAAAGACGAAGCCGGAGCCGCATCCAGCAGCTGGCGAAACGCGCGGCCCGCAGTCTCCTGATGCAATTCCTCGCGGCTGAGCCGCGGAGCGTAGCGGAACGCCCGGCCTTCCTCCGATCGTGTCAGAAAACCCTTTTTGAACAGCCGGTCGAGCGTGGTCATCACTGTCGTGTAGGCCAGGTCGCCGCAGCCCCCCTGTACCAGTTCGCGGACGGTCGCGCTGCGCCTGCCCCACAGTGCGTCGAGCATGCGCTGCTCCAGCGGCCCCAGCTGCCGCGAAGAGTTTCGAAATGGTTGGAATATCCGCTTCATCCGCGTTCGGGCTGGGGTTCGGCCCGTTCCAAGGGATTTTACACGAAGTCAAAATTCCAGGGGACTTAACCGCCCAGCCCGCCGAGGGCGCCGAGTAGAACGCCTTCAAAACCTCGGCGCTCTCAGCTTGCTCGGCGGTAAATAGCTTCTCACGCCGCTCCCTCGTTGCGCTTCTCAGTCACATCTTCGATGGCCAGCAGAATAAAGGGACGGCCGGGCTGCATTTCAACCCGGCGGGCGTTAAGCAGCATGTTCCGCAGCCCGAGGTGGGGAAAATCGTGGCTCATCTGGAAATCATCGACGCGGGAGTTTTGCGGGACAATTTCCTCCAGCAGTTCGCGCAACTTCGGAATGTTCCACTGCCCGTTGCCCAGTTCATAGATCAGGCGCCTCTCCGTTTCATCGCGGGACACGTCGAAAGCCCGGTAGAAAGCCGGGTTCGCTGCGGTAACCTGCAGCTTCGCGTTCAACACCACGATAGGTTCCCGGGCGCTCTCGACGATCGTATCCGCATATTCGCGGGTCTGGTCGAGCGTGCGTTTTAAAGCGTCGACATCCTGCAAGCTGATCACTGCCCCTTCGATGCGGTTGTCCCAGGTCTTGTAGGGCCGCACGTACAGCATCTGCCATCCACCTTCCTTGGTGCGCACCTGCCGCTCCTGCGCGGTCGCACGGCGGATGGCCTCGTTGGCCAGCGATTCCAAATCCTCGACGTCAAGGTTCGGCCGGATCTCGCCCAGGCGCCGCCCAATATCTCCCGGCAACAGGTTCAGCAGTTTTTGCGCGGGCGGGGTGAAGCGGCGGATGCGTAAATCGTTGCTCACCATCACCACTGGGATATCGACGTGCCCCAGCAAGTTAAGCAAATCGTTGTTAGCCGAGCCCAGCTCCGAATTGCGGTTCTGCATTTCTTCGTTGAGGGTAGTGAGTTCCTCATTCGTGGATTGCAATTCCTCCTTGGCCGTCTCCAGTTCTTCGTTGGTACTCTGCAATTCCTCGTTGGCCGACAACACCTCTTCATGCGCCGACTTGAATTCTTCGGTGGTGGTTTCATGCTCTGTAATGAGCGACCGCAACTGCTGCCGCAGTTGACTCATCTCGTGCTTCAGAATCTCGGTGTCTCGCGCCGTGGTGCGAGACACTTTTATCCCCTTGCCGGCTTTTCCCTTCTTCTCTGGAATCGCCGCCTTGCGAACCTCATCCTGAAACACCACCACGTAAAGTCGTTCCTGCGCGGAAGGCCCGCGCAACGGGATAACTTCAAGATTCACCTCGCGCGTCCCCTCTTCCGACTGAATCTGCACGCCTTGCTTCCGCACCGGCGCACTGGTTTTCTTGGCCGTCGTCAGCGCCGCACGCAAATCCACCAGCAGACCCTCGCGCGCCATCTTCGCCAGGCTGAAACTGGGTTGCCCGGCCGGTGGCTCCAGATACGCCCCAGTCTTGCCATGGAATTGCACAATCTCCAATTGATCGTTCACCACAATGCTGGCAGGAACAAACCGGTTCACCAGCAGATGCTCCACTTCCCGCTCCACCGTAAAAGGAGCCGGCAGCTCCCTCGATAGCTTCACGTCTCCGGTCCGGATGGGCAAATAGTCGGTGTTCGCGAAGTAGGTCGTCAGTCGTGGCGAGGTCGTCCGCTTCTGGTAGATCTTGTCCTTCTTATCGACCAGTCCGAAGTGGTCGGCAAATCCTCCCAGGGTCTCCGCCGCTCCCAGCATCAGGTAACCGCCCGGTTTCAGCGCGTAATGCAAGGTAGGAATAACCCGCCGCTGCAATACCGGCCCCAGATAGATCAGCAGATTGCGGCAACTCACCAGATCGAGGTTAGAAAATGGAGGATCCTTCACCAGATTCTGCTTGGCGAAGATGCACATATCCCGGATCGATTTGTTGACCTGAAATCCTCCATCCAGCCGGATGAAAAATCTCTTCAAGCGGTCGACCGAGATCTCCGACACGGCCGCTTCCGTATACAGCCCGGTGCGGGCGCGATCGAGCGCGGTATCGCTGATATCAGTCGCGAAAATCTGGATGGCGGTGGCGGCCTGCGAGATGTTGCGGCTGTGCACCCACATGTATTCCAACAGCGTGATCGCGATCGAGTAAACTTCCTCGCCGGTCGAGCAGCCCGCGACCCAAACCCGGATCGGATTATCCGGCTTGCGGCCTTCAAACAGTCTGGGATAAACGTGCTTGCGCAGCGCCACGAACGCCTCCGGCTCCCGGAAAAATCCGGTAACGTGGATCAGCAGGTCGCGGTACAGTTCGTCCAGTTCTTCCGGCCTTTTTCCGATGAAGCCCAGGTAGTCCTTCAGCTTCGCGACTCTATGCACCACCATGCGCCGCCGAATCCGCCGCTGCAAGGTGGTGTGCTTGTAGTTGGTGAAATCCACTCCGGTCGAATCCCGCAGAAGTCCGAAGAGCGCATTCAGTTCGCTGCCCACCATCCCCTGAGACCCTTCCGTCTCCTGCTCGACCACCCGCGCCACGTAAGGATGCTGGCTGATTCCCCCCAGCTCCCGAGCAATATCTTTAGGTGAGAGGATGAAGTCGATGCAGCCGGCGTTCACCGCATTGCGCGGCATGCTGTCATACTTCGCCGACTCCTCATCTTGGGCAAAAGTAATTCCCCCTGCCGCCTTGATGGCGCGGCAGCCCTCGGTGCCGTCCGAAGCTGTGCCCGATAAGATGACGCCGATGGCCTGTTGCCCGCCACTTTCCGCCAGAGAACGAAAAAAATCGTCGATCGGCATGTGCTGTCCGCGGGTCAGCACTCGCGAACCCAGTTGCAGCGTCCCGTTCTTGAGGGTCAAATTAGCGTTGGCCGGAATCACGTAGACGTGGTCCGGCTCCACCGCTACGCCCTGAACCACTTCGGTAACCGGGATCTTGGTCGTCCTCGCCAGGATTTCCCGCAGCCCACTCTCATGCTTCGGATCGAGGTGCTGCACCAGCACGAACGCCATGCCGGTCTTTTCCGGCAGGTGATGCAACAATTCGGAGAATGCTTCCAGACCGCCAGCCGAGGCCCCGATCCCCACGATGGGGAACAATCCAGGCGACGTTTTGACGTCATTCTCAACGCTGACGATACGGCGTGATTTGACCTGCTTGCGCGAAGAACTCTTCATAGCCCCTTCCAAGACGAGGACTTCCCAAGGAGTATGGACCCGTAACTTGGGACCCGCGAATCTGCTTCCCCTCTGTCCGTCGCGACAGGCCATGCAAAGCGCGAGCGCGCCCGCAAGAAGATTCGTGCGAAATTCTAGACCGCCAGGGTTGGCGGGTCAATGAATACAACGCAGAAAAACCCCGCAGCGCAAGAAGCCCTTCCCAATATGGTCCTGAAAAGCAGGGATGCGTGGGTTGGGGAGGAATGTGTGGGGATGGCCGCCTTCGGCCATCCAGCCGAGCACAGCGAGGCTCCTGGCACGAACCTCGCCGAAAGAAATTCTGGGGTGGGAAACGGGAATCGAACCCGCAACCGTCGGAGCCACAGTCCGGTGCTCTGCCAGTTGAGCTATTCCCACCGCCGCCTTGATTATAACAACCCATCTTCCGCGTTGTCTTTGCCTTCCAACCTGCATTGCAGCACGGCGTCCTGAAACGGAATTTTCCACAGCCGAATGCCGCCCCAGTGTGACGAACGACCGTGACCCCGGCCGCTCCCCCACCTATCCTGCGAGATCATAGGAGATCTTTGTGATCCAGAAGGCTGTTGCACTGCTCGCCCTGCTGCTGTGGCCCATGGCCGCGGCCCATGCTTCCATCACCGAAATTCGCAAGGATTTCCTGAACGAAACTTCGCTGCTGCCGTCCACGCCCATCATGACCGCGCCGGCGGCCAATGCCAACTATCTGATCTGCGTCACCGCCGGCGACGTGCAAGCCAGCGCGCCCACAGCCATCCTGCGCTGGACCGACGAGAATGGCCGGTTTCGCAACTTCACTTACACCATAAAAAATGGCTTGCCCAACGGCTGTGCAGTGATCCGCAACCAGGCCGAGACTGCCCCGACCATCGAGACCGACGGAACTTACTCGGGCTTTTACGATCTGTTTGCATTCGGATTCGGTTTCTGGCCGGAAGGAACCCAATCCCAGGGTGGAATCAAGGAACCGCTCGCCTACGCCGTCAACGGCGCCAACGGCAACGGCCACGAATTCTCGTTCCCCGGATATCCGTGGCTCTTCTCGGTCGTGACTGCGACCAATTGCCAATGGGAATTATCGGGCGGCTGGTCGGGCGCAATCTCCGGCACGGGATCACAAGTTTCGACCGGCTTCGGCGGCGGCAACGGCACGTTTACCACCTCAACGGCGGACTGCGGCTATACCCTCATTGCGGTCCAATTCGGCGATCCCGCTCCTGGATCCGGCCCACTCACTGACTACGAAGTAAACTTACTGGACTGGACCAGCGCGATGTACCCCGATTGGGAAACCGTGTTCACTCCCAGCAGTGCCGCCAAAGTGCTGGTCGCTTGGAACATCGCGGAGCAACCCGATGGCGGATCGGTAGAAGAGGTCATCAACATCACACGATGGGGTAATGTAAACGATCCCTGCCCCTTGGAATACCTCGCGGACACGGCTGGCGACCCATCTTCCTGCGTGACTCTAGCCACGGTTGCGGCCAATACAGCGTTTCAAATAAGAACTACCAACGACACCGGGCAGTGGTGGGGGACCTCGCCCACCTATAGCGCCGAAGTCGACGTAATTCAGTTCTGAGATGGGGGCTGGCCCATGCTTGCACCACCACAATCGAGGCTGGGGGCTGGCCCACCCTTGCACCACCACAATCGAGGCTGCCCCACCTTTCGCGGTTTTCGAAAGAGCCTGCCCTGAGCGAAGCCGAAGGGTGGGAACTCGGAACCCGGCCGCTTCAAGAATTTCCCCAGGCCCGCTGTGACGTTCAACCTTGTCTCCCGATTCCAAATCGGCGATCATGGCCGAGGCCGTGACGGTTGGCACAAGCCAACCCGTCGCGTCCCGGAGCCCTTTGTGGATCCACCACGATACAGTCAGTCCATGGATAAGCCCTAATACGTTCACATTTGGCGCACTTTTCACCGGCAACTTTTGGGAGCGCGGCTTTGTTGACCTCATCGGCGGTACTTTTTTTGTTGGCGCATTTAATCCGTAGCCCGGCCGGGCCAATCGCCGACGGCGCAGCAAACCAAACAATAGCGGCAAAGTGGACAGCAGACCTGCGCCCCGCAATAGGGGGCGAACCGCTGGGGCTAGTACTTGGCCGCAAACGTGAACGGCAGGGCAAGCCGAAGACCTCGCTGTGGTTCTTGGATGACGGCACAGTCGTTGCCACATACGTCACGCGGGAAGAGAGTCACCCCGTCCTCTCCGGCCGGGGCGGGTCTGATCCCAACGAGCCTTTGCGTCTGAGGGCAATCTTTCTCGATGCAGACACGGGAAAAATCAGGTCGACACAGGCGTGGCCAAGCGAATCTAGGTTGGCTCGGATCGTGGCGGCGAATGACGGGAAGTTCGTCACGCAAAGGGGGACCACGCTGACTCTCCACTCGTCCGACGGCAAGGAACTGAACACGCTTAGCTTGCCTCGACCGCCACAAAATCTCAATGGTTGGAACGCGCACCCGTCTCCGACGGGCAAGAGCATTCTCTTCGAGAATAGTGACTGGATAACGATATCGTCGAACTCTTGGATTTTGGTCAGCGCAGACGACCTTAAGGTTGTTCGCTCGTGGAAAGTGGAACAAACTGGTCCAGTAGGGATATCAGACGGCACGATAGCGATGACTGCATGTATGTTCCCAGTGTATCAATGCGAGCCTAATCTCAAAGTGAGGGGCCTTGCAACGGACTGGAGGATTATTGCGCCGATGGAAAGATCCGGCTGGGCTCGGTTTCCCCGGTTTGTGAATGATGACACGTTTTTTCTCTCTGGTACCCCGGGTACCCCGTGGAAGCTCTTGCAATCGGACGGCAAGGTGATCTTGTCCGAGGACCCGCCGTTTGGAGGGGGCGGGCCCGTTTCGTCCCCTGGCGAACAGCGTTTTATTCTTCCTTTTTTCAAATCGAAGGGAGGATTTGCTGCCCTTGACATCGGGGCACACGGCGAACTCACTACCATTTCAGTGTACGACGCGCCATTTCGCGAGCGGTCTTACCTGCTGGCGGTAAAAGGCCCGAAGATCAGGGAGAGCGTACAACTTGCGCTGTCACCGGACGGCTCCAAGCTGGCCATCTTGGATGGAGAAACAGTTTATGTTTTTCCACTGCCGCCGCTAAAGCGACCGCCCGGCCAAAACTGACGGCGCATTCGATCTGGAGGGAAGAACCGCTCCCAGCCGCTCCACTAATTTCCACAGGCCCGCTGTGACATCTAACCTTGTCCGCTGATTCCAAATCGGCGATCATGGTCGAGGCCGTGACGGTTGGCACAAGCCAACCCGTCGCGTCCCGAAGCCCTTTGTTGTCTAGATTTTAGTATCTAAGCTCTTTGACATCCGTATTTTGCGGGGAATTTCCTGCTAACGTGATGATTCCAATGAGCGGTGGGGGGAGGGGGATACCCGGATTTT
>JBAUYE010000171.1:0-4747 GCA_049584615.1 Candidatus Sulfotelmatobacter sp. | reverse complement strand
GCCCGAGGCCCACATTCCGACTATATCAGGCCGTGAGATTAGAGAAGGCTGAAGCGAAATGACCCTGCCGAAGCCCGGTAGCCGAAGCCCGAAGCCCGACTCATATCAGCTTCAACTGCCGCGGCTGCATCGCTGTAATTCTCACGCGCTCCACCTTGCGATCGGTCGACTCCAGAACTTCGAAGCGCAGGCCGTCGTCATCCACAGTTTCGCCGCGTCGCGGGATGTGTCCCGCCAGTTCGCTGACCAGGCCCGCCACAGTGGCCGATTCCTTTCCTTCCGGCTTCGATCCAAACAGTTCGGCGAGGCGGTCAACGTCCATCCCTCCCGAAACGATGAACGACTGATCGCTCTCTCTGACGATTTCGGGCTTCTCGTGCTCATCGCGGATTTCGCCTACGATTTCCTCGACCAGATCTTCGATCGTCACCAGGCCCGCTACGCCGCCGTATTCATCGACCACGATCGCCATGCGTATGTTGTTCTTCTGCATCTCGCGCAGAAGGTCGCTGCCGAGTTTGCTTTCGGGCACGAAATATACGTCGCGCCGCATCAGGGTCTCGAGCGTGCGTTTGGAAGCTTCGGTGTCCGGCACCTGCAAAACGTCCTGGGCGTAGACGATGCCTCGAATGTTATGAATATTTTCTGCGTACACCGGAACCCGCGAGTAGTGCTTGGTTCGCAGCATTTCGATGAAGCGCTCGACTGTGGTGTCGACCGGGACGGCAAACATCTCGGGACGCGGCTTCATAGCCTCGCGCACCGTCTTCCCGCTGAATTCCACCACGGACTGAATCAGATCGCGATCACCCTCCTGGATAATTCCTTCTTCCTGGCCCGCTTCGATGAGGGCGTCCACAGCCTCGGATGCGCTCTCCGGTTGCTCACCTGTGTTTTGACGAGTGAGCGATGCCACCGATTGCAGAAAACCCAAAACAATGGTCACGGGCAGCACCAGGTAAATTAGCACGGTCAGAAGCCAAGTCCAGCGAATAAGCCACGCGCCGTTAGTGCGCGAGAAGAAAACAAACGGCAAAAATTGGTTGAACACAATGATGATCAGTATCAGGCTGATGGCGGCCTGCAGAATCTCATAGATGCTCCAGCGCTGATCGCCGAAGACTGCGAATCCGACAAGCAAAGCAATTGTCGCCGTGGTGATCTGCTTAAGCACTGCCATGGACAGCGATGCCCGGGCACGGCTCACGTGCAGGTTGGGCTCAACTCTCTGCTCGAAGACGTCGATGTTGTCCTGAAATTCGCGCGAGAGAAATTTGCCAATCTCCTGATAGACGCGGTCAACGTAGGAAGCCAAGGCCAACAAGCCCAGCAGCGGAATCAGCGCAATTGCAATGGCCCAGTTCATGCGTGGCTCCGCCTCGCAGCAGACGTGCGACGCTGTGGTTCCGCACGTTCGATCAGACCACCCTCCAACTTCAATTGCCGCCGCAACCGGCTCTCTTTGCGGGCCATCTCGCCATTATCGCGCTCATGATCGAAGCCCGCCAGATGCAGAATGCCATGCAGCGCCAGAATCTTCACTTCCTCCGCCACAGAATGGCCCAGACGCCTGGCGTTCTCGCGAGCGATGTCGGCGGAAATCGCGACGTCCCCGGCGACACGCTTAGCCTGCCGTCCCGTCACCGGCGGCGCCGGAAACGACAGTACGTCGGTGGCCTTGTCGGCCCCGCGGAATCGCCGGTTGAGAGACTTTAACTCGGAACTGCTGGTCACGAGCACATTCGCCGTATCGCGCAAATGGACCGCTCGCCTCGCCCGCAGCACAAACCGCTCGAGCGTGGATGAACTCAACCCCGCGACTCTTTTTCGGAGGATAACCAACTCGCTCCCAGCGCGCTTGCCAATAGCGCCTGCAAAATAAAGAGGAGGGCCCGGTTTCAGCCCTCCTTGCAGTTTACGATTTTATTCTGCCGAGGCTTCTCTGGATGTGTCGTTCGCATTCGACTCCCGGCTCTCCCCGTGAACACCCTTCACATCAACACTCTTCGCCTCGCCGTTTTTTCCGACCGCCGGCAGCAGCATCTGCTGTTCGGCAATGCGCATCTTGTGCTCGTCGTAAGCCCGGATGATACGTTGCACCAGGTGATGCCGCACCACGTCAGATTCATCGAAGTGCACGAACGTCAAACCCTCGACGCGTTTCAAAATGTCGATGGCTTCGAGCAGCCCGCTGCGCCGCGCATTGGGCAAGTCGATCTGGGTGATGTCGCCCGTAATCACCGCCTTGGAGTTGAATCCAAGGCGGGTGACGAACATCTTCATCTGCTCCGAAGTGGTGTTCTGCGCCTCGTCGAGAATTACGAAAGAATCGTTCAGCGTGCGCCCGCGCATAAACGCGATGGGCGCAATCTCGATCACGTTCTTCTCCAGATAGCGATCCACCTTTTCCGGATCGAGCATGTCATAAAGTGCGTCGTACAGCGGACGCAGGTAAGGATCGATCTTGTCCTGCAACGTGCCCGGCAAAAAGCCCAGCCGCTCGCCAGCTTCTACCGCCGGACGGGCCAGAATGATGCGGTTCACCCGCTTCGCAAGCAGCGCGGAAATCGCCATCGCCACGGCGAGATAAGTTTTGCCCGTACCCGCCGGACCAACGCCGAAAACCATGTCGTGCTTCTCGATGGCCTCTACGTAGCGCCGCTGGTTCACGCTCTTCGGCTGCACCATGCGCCGACCGAGCGACCGCTGGCGTCCGGCATCGGCCAGCCCGCGGAGCGTTGCAGTCGAATCCGCCGTCAGCACGCGCAGCATGCTGTTGAGATCGCCGTTGTTGAAGCTGTAGCCGGATTTCTGCAGGCTCTCGTAATCGGCAAAAACCTGCTCGGCGCGGGCCACGTCGCGCGCCGCGCCCTCCAGTTCAATCGCATTCGATCGCAGGTCGATCGTGACGTTCAGGCCATCTTCCAGCACCCGCACATTCTCGTCGCGCGTGCCAAATAAAGTCTCGATGTTGGGACTAATCCCGATGCTTTTCTTCATTCAATCTCTTTGGCGACAGGAAATGACAAAACAGGATTATGCTTCGAGACGGGACCAGCCGGAATGCTCATGCCCAGGAGGCAAGTCACTACCATTGAGTAAAGCCTACCCCGCGCCGGGGTGCGAGTCAATGCCCGCCGGGATGCAGCTCAAGCGTTTGACCAGCCGAGACTTAGTCCCGTAGAATAGTCCATTCGGTATTCGCCGGAATATCTCGCAGTACACACAAAGGCTAACGAAGCAATATGGCTAATCATTTTTCGGCGCTCAAGCGCGCCCGTCAGACCACGAAGCGCACGGCCACCAATCGCGCCAATACCTCCCGCCTGCGCACCGCGCTGCGCACTCTGCACGAGACCATCGAGAAGGGCGACAAGCAGGCCGCCGAGCAGACCTACCGCCAGACGGTGTCCGCGCTCGATAAAGCGATTCAGAAGGGCACGCTGCACGGGAATACCGCCGCGCGCTACAAGTCGCGCCTCGGCGCTCGCGTCAATGCCATGAAGTAGGTTGAATGTGAACTGATCTGGGCTTACGAGAGCCAGCTCAGGAGAGCCAGATCTCCTTCAGGACTCTCGCCCAGTTTCCGCCGATCACAAGCCGTATCTGCTCATCGGTGTAGCCACGCCGTACCAGGGCCGCAGTCAATTCGTACATCCGGTTCGTTCCGCCGAGCCCCGCGACCACCTCGTGATCACCATGCACGTGATAACGAGGATCGGCTTTCGTGAGCATATCTTTCAGCACCGATGGAGAACCCAGGTCGTTGCTCTCGATCCCGGCGTCGGAGCCAACGCCGACGTGCTCGATACCCGCGAGATCGCGCACGTGGTCATAGTGATCGACCACATCCTCCACGGTGACCGGTTCGCTCCCTTTTACCATGAATGCAATATCAGTGATTCCCATGACGCCGCCCTTCGCGGCCAGCTTGCGAATGGCATCATCGGTGGTGGCTCGGAGTGCGCTCGGATTCAGGGCGCGACAGTTGCCGTGTGACAGAATGACGGGCATTTTGGATCGTGCGATAGCATCCAGCTTCGTCTTGTCGCTGGCGTGGCCGAGGTCGACCGCCATGCCGACGCTGTTCATCCGGTCGATAATTTTTCCGCCGTACTCGCTGACTCCCGCGTCGTAGGGCTCGAAGGCGCCATCCGCGATGAGGCTTCTGAAGTTGTAGCTGAGCTGAGAGACACGCAGGCCATATCCAAAACATCGGTTTACATCGTCAACGGTTTGGAACTGACCGCTGGTCTGCAGCCCGAAAATAATTCCGAGCCTGCCTTGCTCCTTGGCCTTCGCCAAATCAGCCGAGCCGTTGATGCGCATCAACCATTGTGGGTATTCCGCGATGAAACTGTTCCACTTGGCGAAGAGTTGCTGGGCATCGGCAAAGTCGTCGGCGCCGTCCCCGAAGTTGATGACGGAAACGCCGGTGCTCTGAAATCGCCGGAAATCCGCTTCGGTGAAGGCGCCGGGCTGGGTCAGCCACTTCTCTTTCAGTTCCTTCTGATCGGCGCGATAGAGAAACTGGTTCAGCATGTCGATCACAAGGGATTCACGGATGAGGCGGAGGACCCGCTCCGGATATTCCTGCGTCGACTGCGCGAATACCCGGTAGCTCTTGCGAAGGACAAACGGCGCGGCCACTAAAGCGCACAAGGCACCCTTCAGAAATGTGCGTCGCGGAACAGATCTCAAGATTGGCCCTCGATCCCGCTTATTTGAAGCAGTCAGTATTTACTAA
>JBAUYE010000170.1:0-12867 GCA_049584615.1 Candidatus Sulfotelmatobacter sp. | reverse complement strand
AAGCTAATAACGCGATGCCGACCGAGAGCAAGAGGATGGGAAGAACTTTTATCCCGGTTAGCTTTCTCTTTATCAGGATCGTTCTCATTCCTAATTTTTACCCTTCTGCCTTTCGATGGTACCGCTTCACTCGGAATCAACCTCGGATTGGGCCTCGTTTGAATCTTATGTGGCCTGTTTGTCTCTCCGGGCCTGCCGCTGCTTGGGATGGACCAGCCAGGCAATGCCGATGCTGAGGCCGTACAACGCCACCATGGGAGCGGCGAAGACGCACATGCTCCCCGGATCAGGACTGGGTGTGACGATGCCCGCAACGATGAAAATAATCAAAATGGCGTAGCGGAAGTTTTTCCACATGAAGCCGGCGCTGACGATGCCCATCAGTGCCAGGAAAAAAATAAGAATCGGCATCTCGAAGATCAATCCCATGCCCAGGATAATGCTAAGGAACAGCGACGTGTACTCAGAGATGGTGATCATCGGCTGGAACTGGCTTCCAAAGCCGATCAGGAAGTCCAGGGCCCGGGGATAAACGATCCGGTAGCCGAAGTATCCTCCGGCGCTAAACAAAGCGATCGTAGACGCCATGAAGGGAACCACGTAGCGCTTTTCGTTGCGATAAAGACCCGGCGAGATGAACATCCAGACTTGGTAGAGCACAAAGGGCGAGGTAAGGAATAGACCAGCCAGCGCGGCAATCTTCAAGTAAAGGTTGAAGGGGTCGATGGGATTTAGATAGACCAGCTTTTCCGACAGGCCGTTGGCTTTAAGCGCGTCCATGATCGGCTTCTGCATGATGGCGTAGATTCTTTCGCGATAGCCCCAGCAGGCGAAAAATCCCACAGCCACGGCGGCAATCGAGTAAACCAGGCGGCGGCGCAGTTCCTCCAGGTGATCGAGAAAGCCCATGGTGGGCATGGCGTCATGCTTGGGCTCTTCGCCGGAGGCATCGGCGGCAGTATCAAACATGCGACTCCTGCGGCGTTTTGGGATCAGCGACGCCCTCGGCGGCCGGAGTTGAACTCGATGAGATATCAGGACTCGAACTGGCGGGCACGCCCTGATCTTCAATGGAATGGTCTGCGTGAACGTCCGGGCCAATAGGCGACTCGAGCTGGCGCGGGATGGGATCGCTGGTCGTGGGGCTTGAAGTGACGCTGGCGACAGTTCCTTGCGGTGGAGGACTGGGCGGGAGGATCGTAGGCTTCTCGACTTCCAAATGAGCGATTTCGGTTTCGATCTGCGACTTGAATTCGTTCGAGGCACGCCGCAGTTCGGCGAGCAGACGGCCGGCTTGGCGAGCCATCCCCGGTAACTTCTTCGGCCCAAAAAGAATGAGCGCCAGGAAGAACAGGAAGATGGTGTCGGAAAAGCTCATGGCCTCATCATAATGCGGCGAGGCAAAGGCGGCAACGCGGCACGATGCCTCCGGCGTTCAATGTTACCTCGGGGCAGCCGATCGGGGGGCTATGCACAACTCCCCAATCCCTTTAACATGGTCGGCCATGCAGCTCTGGTTCGCACGGGGAAGCGAAGTCAGCATTCGCGAACAGCTGGTAACTCAGGTCGTGCTCGGCATTCTGGGCGACGACCTTGCTGCTGGCCAGCGCCTGCCGAGCACGCGGGAGCTGGCGCGGCGCTTTCATCTCCATCCCAACACGGTGAGCGCGGGCTACCGGCAACTGGCGCGGGACCGCTGGGTTGAGAACCGGCGGGGCAGCGGTGTTTTTGTGCGGGCCACTAAGCCGGAGGCCGCACTCTCCTCCGGGCTTGCACTAGATCAGCTGATCGCCGGCCTCTTCCGCGCGGCACGCAAACAAGGCGTGTGTCTGCCCGTTCTACGCTCTCGACTCCGGCAGTGTTTGGAATTGCAGCCGCCCGATCATTTTCTACTGATCGAGCCGGACGAAGAACTCAGACGAATCGTGACGGCGGAGATGCAGCAGGCTGTGAATCTGCCGGTGATGAGCTGCGGACTGGAAGATTGTCAGAAAGCCCTGGACGGCAGTATTCCAGTGGCGCTTCCCAATCGGGAAGCCACGGTGCGGCAGACCCTGCCGGCCGGCGCCGAACTTCTGGTTCTGGGTTTTCGCTCCGTGCCATCCTCTCTGAGACAGTGGCTGCCCGCTCCCTCGGGTGCTCTGGTGGGTGTTGCCTCGAAGTGGCCAGATTTCTTGAAGCTCGCCCGCACCATGCTGAGTGCCGCTGGTTTCCATCCCGACAGCCTGGTCTTACGGGATGCCCGCAAGGTGAACTGGCAAAGAGGGCTGAAACAGACCGCTGCGGTGGTGTGTGATTCGCTGACGGCAAGGGAGCTGCCCGCAGGTTGCCGGGCAATTCCCTTCTCGCTGATCGCGGAGTCTTCCATCGGCGAACTGCAGCGCTATGTGGAGTTCGTCAGCAAGCCGTTCGAATCGTTGTGACACTCCAGAAAGTGTCCCAGACTGCCAGCGCTGGCATTGAATGAGCGCTACTCTGCGCTCATGAGACATACAAAACACATCCATCTCCTGCTGGCATCGGTTCTGGTAGCGTCGGTCGCATTTGCGCAAACAAACAATAGGCAAGCCGAAAGCACCGCCGCGGCGGAGGACGCAATCGAAGCGGCGCGGAGTCAATATGTACCGACCGCCGCGATTTCGGCTGATGCTAACGATGGCGAGATGCTGGCGCAGTCCAGCCGGCGAAGGCCGGGCCCTCCGTTTCCACGGCAGCATGGATATCGCTGGGGAAGCGATCAAACAGCTTTGATGCATCACGGCAGCCCCGGTCACATTCTGATCGGAGCGGCAATCGGGTTCGGCGTTGGGGCGGCTCTCGGCGCGCACCAAAGCGCTCACAACGGGACCCCAGTCGGAGGCGGAATAATCGTCGGCGGTGGCATCCTCGGCTTTATCGGCGGATGCGTCGGTCAGGCCGTCGGCGCGTTCCCTGGATTCCACTATTCGTCCCCACATCGCAGGAGAGATTACCGACCATCCTGGCCTGAGGACGATGAGGAGAGCGATCTTCGTTCGCACTCCAAGGCCAAAGAAGGTCAATGAGTCCGGGAATGTCACGAACACCAGCTTTGCGAGCGCCGTGCGAGGAGGAGTGGAGTACTCGATGAGGACAAGCTCTTATGGAGCAGGCTTGAGCACAACCGTGCTTCGTTCATCGCCGGCAATGATACGGTAAAACTTTCTGAGATCTTCGGCTTTGTTCACGGGGACGCTCAACTCTTTCACTTCAAACGTACGGGTATAGTCGACAACGTTCCCCTTCACGACCGTCTTGGCGTGATAACTGGCAAAACCGAAGTCCTCATCGACGGCCGGCGGCAGGTCATCAACCACGTAGCCGGCCGGAATTGAGATTTCGAACGAATCCGTATCGCGAGCTGGCCCCTCGAATTCGATGGGGAACTTCCGGGGCTCTTTGGTCTCGAGAAAACCCGAACCCTTGCTTCCAATCACGCGAGGCCTGACCAGAAGCAGGTTGCCGGCGTTCTTGGCATAGTTCGGCGACTCGAATGAGTAGTTGAACCCGAAGGGCTGGTCGGTTTGCTGCAGATTGACGAGACTAGCGCGGGTGATGCGAAAGCTGGAAAGCGAATTGCCGAGAAGGTCCTCGATTGGCTTGATGTGGTCGGTGTTCTTGGTGACAGTCTGCAACCGCCAGCGCTCGGACGCCGCGCGATCCCCAAACCGCATCTCCCGAACGTCCCCCTTCAAGGTGCCAGTGGCATCAAGGGTCAGCTTGGCCGTGCGCTGGATGCTGTTCATGGAGGACGGCTGCTGCGGCAGTTCGATCAACTCGCCTCCGTCGGGCGTAACCAGCAAGCCGTAGTTAGCTTGCAGCTCTCCTCGAATCTGGCCAAAGGGTGTCAGCTCGTCCGTCGGATCGAGGAAGAGAAGCTTGCCGAGCTTGGGATGGTCGATGGTGGCAATGAGGGCTGGATCGGCCGCGCCGTCAGGAAGTTTGACGGCAAGAATTGCGTGATTGAATCCCTGATGGGCTGGTGTTTGTGGGGTCACAGCGCCGCGTTCGGTATAAATCACCACTGGATAGGAATCGATTCCAATCTCACGAAGCATGGAACGGACGAGCGTGGCTTTGTCTTTGCAGTCGCCGTAACGATGCGCGAACACCTCAGCCGCGGGGTGCGGTTGGTAGCCACCCACGCCGAGTTCGATGGCCACATAGCGAATGTCTTGTTGGACGAAACCGGCGACTGCCTCCATTTTCTGAAGTGGTGTGGCCTTGGAGTCGGTGAGCGACGCCACCTGCTGTTTCACTTGCGGCGACGCATCGATTCGCTCCCCGATCAGGTCGGAATACCACTTTCCCATCGCGTTCCAGTCAACATTCGAATTGAGGGCGATTTTTTCCGATGTGAAGAAGGACAACACCAATCGGCCGGCGACTCCGTCAAGGGGAGGCATGAAGGGCTCGTGACGAATCTCCTTTACGTCGCTAAGCACCCATTGCCAGGAATTGCTTCCTGTCTGCGTGGGCTTGACCTCAGGATGATTGAGCCATGACGCTTTGTATTCCCATCCGGCGGGAAGCTGAAGAGAATAATGGCTCTCCCGGACCGGATCATGTTCCTGGAACTCCCAGATATCTTGCAAAAATATAGGACGCTCCTCCGTTTCGTACTCGTAGCCGACGATGTTGCCAACATCCGCCGCTGGGATCTGCAGTATTTTCACTTTTGCATCTGATGCCAGTACGAAGTTTGGCGCGTAAGCACTCTCGATCGCGTCTTTCTCCTTCACTTCATAATCCTTGCCCTGAGCCGGAATGCACCAGCCGTGAAGACTATTAATCTTGCTCTGCGCATCGAAAGGGACTTTCACAGTGCCGTGATCGCGGCCATTGGGCCGAAGAATCTTGTAGGCCTCCCGAACCTGTGTGCGCATTTTTTCGGAGGAGATAACCGTAACGTTGATCTCGGAATACAGCAGGATGGCGTCGGTCTTTTCATCGTAGGATGGTAACGGCGTGTTGACCAACACATGCATCCACGGCGGAGCATCGCCACCTGCGGCGGCCCGTGGCGCCCAGATCACAATGCACGCAACGACGCACCCCACAAGCAACAGCCCCCTTAGGTCAGTTGCTCGCGGTCGCCGAACCGGGCTGCAGTACGATTTGTTCTTCATCTCCAGTCCTCACTACCTGAAAGAAATTTCGCAACGCTGGATAGTACTTTGGGTCCAGGATCATGAAATCCACGTTAAGCTTGCGCGTCAGATGCAACGTGTTCTTGCCGTTTTCCACTTTCAGGCTATAACCGACTACGTGCCCATCCTGATCTTGCCCCGCTGGAACACTGCCTACTTGCCAGCCGGGGGGAAGTTCGATGGTTACATCGTCCACTTTCTGGTAGGGATATTCGAAGTAGATGGGGTAAACCCGGTTGGCGTGTTCGAAGATGTGTTTCTCCACCCCCGTGAAGACCCCGGCCGGGATCAGCACGCGCTTCCCGGCATTCGATGCCCAACCCGGAATCTTCAGGTCGAACTCCGCCACCAGAGGGCTCTCTGAACCGGTCCAGTCAGGTTTATTCGTCAGTTCCGCCTCGGCGGCGACGGGCACTTGGGTTTTCACCCGATCTTCCAGGAACTTCTTTCGCTCCACTTCGTCTGCATGCCGCATGTCAAGACGGTGGTACATGGCTTCCAGGCCGGTGTAGGTAACCGTGAGTTTGCCCTCGAGATCGCCGGTGTCGGAGAGCTTCAGCAGGCCCTTGCGCTCCATGCGAGACTCTGAAGCAGCCGGGAGTGTGGTCCGGATCCAGGTCCCGCCGTCCTTGTCCAGACGCAACCCCATGACTCCTGTTTCCGGCCACTGCAACATCCCAAAAGGAGTGAATTCCGCGCCCGGATCGAAATAAAGATCTTTGCCATTCAGTTTCACCAGCACAACGTTGGAATTCAGCTTCCCAGGCTCCATCGTGTTTGGCGAAAAGAAATACTGCTGTCGACCGGAGACCCAGCATCCGTAGGCCTCAAAGCCGGCAGCGCGCACCAGACTTAGATACAGCCAAGTGAGTTGCGCTCCGTTACCGTAGCCGCGCTTCCACAAGTCTTCCACATTCTCGACGGGCTTTTCCCTGTCGCGCTTTTCCTCTTGCTCCGTCTTTTGCAACTCGTACGATTTGTTTCGAATCTGCTGCACGCGATCGTAAATTTTCCTTAGCTTTACTTCAGGAGGGTCGTTGGGAGAAACCATCTGCGCCACTGCCTCTTCCATGGCTTGTCGCTTCCCCACAAAGCTTTCCAACTGCCCATTCCGTTTCTTGCCGACGTTCTTCCAGAACTTATCCGGATTGCTTTCGGGGAGTTCGTCGGTGTAGATAAAATCCACGCGCGACCTCAACTCATTGACTGGAGGCATGAAGTCCTCCAACTGCAACGCGGGAATGTTGCTCGCCTCCATTCGGATGATATTGTCTGCGCCTTCCTTCGGAACGGACCCCGACGGTAGCTCGTTCCAAGTCCAGCGGAGATGCATCGTCCCGTAGCTGGCGCTGTACGGTTTCAGCGAGAACCTGGCGCTCTTGGTGAAGAGATCGGAACTAAGAATCCACTGCGAACCGTAAAGCAGGACTTTGTGCTCGTAGACCTGGTCCTCTTTGAAATCGTGCGTAAAATAATACTCAATGACGCTTCCCACCTGGACATCGGGAAGGGTAAAGCTCTTTGCCGTAAATCGCGATCCCCTTTCCTTTGCCAAAGATTTTTCGAAGACCTTACCGTCAAATTCCGCGATGGAGCCGTCGGAATGAATGGTTCGGGCCCGGATGTTGACTATGTCTTCGCTTTCCTTGTAAAACGGAATTTCTACGTTTCCGTAGTTGCGCCCTTCCTCGGTCAAAATCTTGATTCGGATGTAGTCATTCTCGTGAGTAGTCTGGCCGTTATCGTCGCGATCGACTTGGCGGTAGAGGATAACGGCCGGAGCGCCGGGAGCGAGGGGTTCGCTCGTCATTTTCAGCTCTTCAGGAGAAATGGGCTGAAAACCTTCGCCGGCGCGAACCGTGACCGGAGGATACTTGGCGGCGCCCAGAACCAGAAATACCGCACAGGAAGCAACAATGAGCCCTTGACGAAATGGCATGGTGAACTCCGCAAGCACTTGCCTCTGCCAAAACGGGCCCCCTGCACGTTTGGTGACGGCCACAATATAGCGGTATGCCTTCCGCGTCAATAGGAGTTTGCGGGAGCAACTGGCCAGCAGCACCGGGCCTTAGAGCCTTATGGGGAAGCCAGGAACCTAAATGGCCTCCCGACGCATCTCAAGATAAGAATAGAGATGGTCGGCGGGGTGGTTACCATTGGTAACTATCCCGGTCCGGGACCGTCTAACGCGGTGATATACTGCGTGTATTCGGCACGGTAGCTGGGGTGGTCGACAACCCTCAATCGAAGGAAAATTCAAGATGGCACGTAGTTCTCGCCGCTCTCTCTTTCTCGTAGTCTTCTTTCTTCTTGCCTGCGGTTTTCTGGGGATTCTTTTCGCCCAGCGCACGGGGCAGCAGTCGTCGCTCGACAGCGACTCCGACGTCAAAGATAGCCTGAAGCAGTTCGCGGATGTCTACTCTATCGTCGAGGACAACTACGCGGAGCCGGTCAACCCGGACAAGGCTATCTACAATGGCGCCATCCCGGGAATGCTGCACGCGCTCGACCCGCATTCGAATTTCTTCGATCCCAAATCTTACGCGCTCATGCGCGAAGACCAGCGCGGCAAGTACTACGGCGTGGGGATGACGGTGGGGCCGCGCAATAATCAGGTCATCGTGATTTTCCCCTTCAACGGTACACCCGCTTATAAGGCAGGCATTCATCCCGGCGACGTGATCATCGCGGTTGACGGCAAGTCTACGGAGAACATGGGCACCACCGATGTCGCCGACTTGCTCAAGGGGCCAAAAGGCACAACGGTGCACATCAGCATCTCGCGCGAAGGCGTGGAGAAGCCGATGGAGTTCACCTTGGTGCGTGATGAGATTCCGCGTTACAGCGTGGACGTGCATTTCCTGATCCGGCCTGGAATCGGCTACATGCACGTGAACGGATTCAACGAGACCACGGAAGAAGAAGTTTCGAGAGCTCTGGACGAGTTTGGCGATCTCAAGGGACTGATTCTCGACTTGCGCGGTAATCCCGGCGGCCTGCTGAGTGAAGGCGTGGGTGTGGCCGATAAGTTTCTGAAGAAAAACCAGCTCATCGTCTCCCACCACGGACGCGCTTCGGCGGAGAAGCGTTACGTAGCGCAGCACGGCAACGGAGGCAAGGATTATCCGCTGGTAGTGCTGGTCAACCGCCTGACCGCGTCAGCGGCCGAGATCGTCTCCGGAGCGATTCAGGATCACGATCGCGGATTGATCGTGGGTGAAGTCACGTTTGGCAAAGGCTTGGTACAGACCGTGTATCCGCTGTCGGAGAACACGGGACTCGCTCTCACCACGGCGCACTATTACACGCCCAGCGGACGCCTGATCCAGCGCGACTACAGCAACATTTCGCTTTACGACTACTACTACAACCGCGAGGCGGAGTCTGGCAGCAATGCCAATCGCGAAGTGAAGTTGACCGATAGCGGACGCACGGTTTACGGCGGCGGCGGCATCACGCCCGATGTCGTGATCCCTCCGGTCAAGAGCAATCACTTTCAGGACACGCTCCTGCAGCACTATGCGTTCTTCAATTTTGCCAAGCGCTACGTGGTAGATCATCATCCTACCAAGAGTTTCCAAGTTGACGACGCGATCATGCAGGATTTCCGTAAGTCGCTCGACGAGGGCAATATTCCCTACACCCAGGCGGA
The DNA here is from genome assembly GCA_049584615.1 of Candidatus Sulfotelmatobacter sp. Taxonomy (GTDB): domain Bacteria; phylum Acidobacteriota; class Terriglobia; order Terriglobales; family Acidobacteriaceae; genus Sulfotelmatobacter. The sequence goes on along the minus strand of JBAUYE010000170.1, from coordinate 4,047 downwards.
CTTGGTCGATAATAACGACTGGATCAAATCGAACATCAAGGCCGAGATCTTTGTAGATGCTTTCGGTGAGGATGAAGGGTTGAAGGTGCGAACGGAATCGGATCCGGAAGTGCTGAAGGGTCTGGATCTACTTCCGCAGGCAAAGGCTCTGGCCGACAGCGCCAAGCGCATCGTGGCTGAGCACAATGCAGCGGGAGCGTTCAATCGGTAGGCTCGAGACCAGATAGCAAAGTTTCAGGGTTTCAATGACAAAATGACAATAGGTCCGGATAGATTCCGGGCCTTTGTTGTTGGCGCAGATCCAAGATTCCAAGCGTCGACATTTTGCAGAAAGTCTTGCGTTATGAACCTTGAAACTTTGAAACCTTCTTCCCTGGTTCATTGACTTCGCTATCGCCCTATGTGAAAATCCGCGGCAGAAGGCCATCTGGCTTGGTGTTTGCCGTTTGGTTACAGGAAACAGGAGCCGCCTATTTCCCCCATAGTGGAGAGTTGTTCGGAGGTTGATCCTTTGCATTCATTCCGGGATATTTCAGTGAGAAGAAGACGATCTCGGTGCGAATCGGGGTCGGTTTGAGAGCGGTCGTGCTGGGGCTGGCGGTCGCATTGGCGCTGATTGCCGGCTGGACGGACTGGCGCAGCCGCCGCATTCCAAACTGGCTTACTGTGCCGGGATTCCTGATCGGAGTTTCGGTGAATGTGCTGGCCAACGGCAGAGCCGGGCTGAAGGCCTCCCTGCTGGGAGCAGGCTTGGGGCTGCTGGTGCTTTTGCCATTCGTTTTTCTCCGCAGCCTGGGCGCGGGTGACTGGAAATTGGCTGGGGCCTTGGGAGCCTTCGTAGGTTGGCAAGTGCTGGTGGATCTGCTGATGGGCTCAGTCTTCGTGGCAGGGGTCATGGCCCTGGGATTGGTGATTTACAAAGGACGATTCAAGGAAACGCTGCGCAACATCGGCAGGCTGCTCTTGTCGATGTTGACGCTTCGGATGCCGGGGGCCGAGGTTTCGCTGGATAATCCGCAATCCCTCAAGGTTCCCTATGGGGTAGCATTAGCGTTAACAACGTTCCTTTTCGGCGTCGGCAAGATCTGGGGAACGAAGATCTGGGGAGCAAGATAGCGATGAAGCAGTTGGGTTGGAGAACGTGGCGCGATTTGGCGAGAAGCGCGGACGCTTCTGAGATCGCGGAAACTGCCATGATCCTGCCTCTGTTCTTCATGATCTTTCTGGCCATCCTTTGGTTTGGGCAAGGCTTCCGCATTTACGGAACGATTACGCGCGCGGCCCGGGAAGGCGCGCGGGCGGCCGTGGCCCCGGTTTGCACAACGTGCGGAGGCTCGAATAATCCGTCGGCAAACGCCTGGACTGCGGTGCAGAGCGCGATGCAGGCTGCCAATCTTAATCCCGCTCAGCTGCAACAGCCCACGGTTCACCCCGGACTGTGCAACTGCTCTCCCACTGCTACCACCACGAGTTGCAGCTCGACCACGGTCGCCTGTGATGGCAGCGAGAGTAACATTTGTGTTCAGGGCGTAACCCACCCGCACGGCAATAGCAACCCCGCTCTGGAGGATAATATTCAGTTGTCGGCTCCCGTGAACGGCGCTGCCGGAGAGTGTGGCGTTTCCGTCAGCTTCCAATATCCGTACAAATTTTGGCTGCCGTTTAGTTCTTTAAATAATCAGACCATCAACCTGCGGGCGCAGGCCCAGATGCGGGCGGAAACTCAATGAGCAACTGTCTTCATCATTCAGTTTGGAAGATGCGGGCATTCCGGCGGCTCTGGGCCGACGATCGCGCTTCCCAGATTGTAGAATTCGCGCTCTCGCTTCCTCTGCTGGTGCTCTTCGTGGTGGGAATTTTTGATTTCAGCGGAGCAATTTCCTTGAAGCAGAAACTAACGAACGCTGCGCGCGAGGCTGCCCGCGTGGCTGCAGCCGATCCCGCCAGTGACCTGGGCAGTCCGTCGAGTGCGCAGCCCGCGTCTGTGCTCGATGCGTTCTACGTAGTGGATAACTACCTTGTATCGGAGAAGCTCAACGATTGCGGCCTAAGCGGCACCCTTCCCACGCAAACCGGTGGCACTCTTACCTGGGTCTCAACCGTTACGGGATGTCCCGGCGGTGGCCCGAGCGCCACGCTCACGCTCACCATCAACCGGGGCTGCGTCAAAACGCAGGCAATAAGCGGTAACACAGTAAATCTCGTTGGCACTTGCGTCACCATTCTCTACCCCTACAAGTGGCAATACAGCAGCGTCACCGGTCTGCTGGGCATCACGTTCATCGGTCCGACTGGCATTACTACCACGGCTTCCGCGTTTAACGAGAATTGAGGGATCGCGCATGCTGCCGCCACTAATCGACCGCCAACTAGCTCACTCGAAGCCACGCTCGGGCGAGCGCGGTTTCACGATGGCGCTGGTGACGGTGGCCTTGGTGACTATCATTGCGATGGCTGCACTTTCGATCGACATTGGCACCCTTTACCAGGCGAAAGCCGAAGCTCAGCGCGCCGCAGACGCGGCGGCCCTGACGGCCGCGAGAATGATCTCGATCTCAGGCATCACCGGAGACCCTGGTAACGTAAGCAGTTCATGGCAGACGATCTGTGGCGGAACTAGCAGCCCCGCCACTCTGGCGGCAATCAACGTGGCTCAACAGAACTTGATCAGCGGCGTCGCGGCTACCAGCGCAGATGTAACTGTGAAATACGGCGGGGGAAGCGCGGGCGCCACCAGCACCAATTGCACAGGTGCGGGAGCAGCCTTCGGCGTGAATCCGGTGGTCACCGTGACCGTAACAAGCGGCAAGCTGCCAATCTTTTTCGCCCGCGTTTTTACGTTGTTTCCGCACGGCACTTTCTCAAATACCACGGCCGTCGCCACCGCTACCGCCGAGGTATTCAATTCTTCGAATTCGGCCAGCGTTGCTGGCAGCATGATTCCGGTGCAACCGCGCTGTGTGAAGCCTTTGATCATCCCCAACAAGGATCCTACAAACGGCGGCAACCCGTTTGTCAGTACGGCCACCGGCGCCATCTACAATCCAGGGGTTTCTCCGACCGGAGCGATTGGTGAGACTTTCAATTTGACTGCGGACTGTCAGCACGGCCAGCCCAACTGCCACGGCGGGAACTTGCTCGCGAACCCGCCGGGGACGACTAACCCAAACCCCACGCTTCAGTATCTTCCGGCACTGGTTCAAGGTACGCCCACTGCCGTTCCCTCCTGCGCCACCGCCGACACGTTCCAGGAAGCGATCGCAGGATGTGATCAAACCACGGCCTACACGTGCGGAGTTCCCGCTGGCTCGGGCACAACACAAGTCGACCTTACGGAAAACCCGGTAAATCCCCATAGCCAAACCGGGGATACCGGCACGGCCATGCAGTGCTTAATCAATTCCACGGGATTGGGTGCAACGCCCCAAGGGCAAGACCAGATTGATACGGGGAGTTTTCCGTTCCAAATCAAGGCTGGCTCTGACAACCCCCTGGTCCAGGACGGCTTGGCTGCCAATAACGGCATCCTGACCACCAGTAGCTCTATTGCTACTCTGCCGATCTATGACGGTACTGCCTTGGGCTCGGGCAACCAGCCAGAGGTCACGATCGTAGGTTTTCTGCAGGTCTTCATCCAATACCTCAACGGCAATGGACACCCTGTCATATACGTGCTGAATGTCTCCGGTTGCAGCAACAATGCCTCGAACTCTCCCGTACTTGGAACATCTCCCGTACCAATCCGGCTGATCACGCCGCCATAGTCTGAGCCGCCCCGATTTATGCGTAAATCAGTTTATGTGCAGATCAGCGAGGCGGAACAATCCTATCGAACAATCTCTACAATCAGTGGAAAGCAACCCAGAAAAGCCCGGTCTAGTTAGGAGGGTCATTACTGGCGGGCACGTCGTTCGGGGGACTCGGAGTCGGCGGCAATGTACGGGTCACGGGTGGGGCCGCGGGCTGGACGTCGGCTTCATCTTCGTCGTTGGTCAGGGACCGGGCTTGCGGCAGAGGAGTTGGCACCGGCCCATTCGGGCGCGCAGT